>JBEEGQ010000271.1:0-18295 GCA_041166945.1 Verrucomicrobiota bacterium | reverse complement strand
GTTCATGGACGGTGAGCAACACCAACAGCTGGGTTTCGATCACTTCGGCCACGACGGGCACCGGCAATGGAACAGTCAACTATACTGTGGATCCCAATGCCAATGCGATTGCGCGCTCGGCATCGGTAACCGTGGCTGGCGCGAGCAACACGGTGACATTTACCATCAACCAAGCGGGTCTGCCTTGCGCCTATTCGCTCTCGCCGACCAATGGTGTTCATGGCGGGAATGTGGAAACCGGGTTCGTCAGTGTGAGCACCCTGACGGGATGCTCCTGGACCGCGATCACTACAAACACCTGGATTACGGTCGGATCGCCGACCAACAACTCGGGGAGCAGTCTGGTGGTGTATACAATTGCCGGCAATCCCACCATGAGCAGCAGGACCGGGAACGTCGTGATAGCCGGGCAGAATTTCGCGGTGACACAGGCAGGTTTTGTTTGCGGTTATACGATTTCGCCGGCGACGCGCAGCCATGGTTATGGCGCGGCGACGAATACGGCCAGTCTCATCACGAGCAATGGCTGTTCCTGGAACATCACCAATCCGAATTCCTGGATCACGATCGAATCCGCGACCAGCGGCTCCGCCAGCGCCACCGTCACCTACAGCGTGGCGGCCAATCCGAATCCGGTGGCGCGCACCGGCGTGGTCCAGATTGCCGGGCGGACACTGACGATCAGCCAGGATGCGGTGGTGTGCAATTACAGCCTTTCACCCAAAACCCGCGCGCATGGTTCCGGCGCGGCAACCAATACGGTGGTTGTGACCACGAGTGCCGGTTGCGCGTGGGTCGCCGCCACGACAAATGCCTGGATTGATTTGATTTCGGGCACCAACGGCCCGGGCAATGGCACCGTGACGTACGCCATCGATGCCAACCCGAACGCGCTCGAACGGGTGGGGGGCATTTCGATCGGCGATCAAACTTTGGTGCTGACCCAGAAGGCGGCGACGTGCAGTTACACGCTCACATCGAACAGCATGACGTTTGGAGCGGCGGCCGACAACGGCCTGGTGGGAGTCAGTGTTCCCGGCGGCTGCGGATGGTCCGTCGACAATACCAATGGCTGGATTCGTTTCAACGGCACGACCAACGGCAGCGGCAGCGGTGTGGTGAACTTTGACGTGGATCCGAACCATTCCGCATCGGTTCGCGTGGCTGTCGTGATGATCGCAGGGCAGACATTCACGGTAACCCAGGCGCCGGAGGCGGATCCGTGTCCGTATCGCATCTCGCCGACCAATCGCGTCCATGGTGCCTCCGCCGCCACCAACTCGATCAGCCTCACCGTCAGCAACGGATGCGCGTGGACCGTTGAAAACACCAATTCATGGGTCACCATCACCTCGCCGTCCAGCGGATCTGGAAACGCCACGATCCTCTACAGCGTCGCCGCCAACGCCGGTTTCATCGAACGAACCGGTCGCGTGATCATAGCGGATCAAACGCTGATGCTCATTCAGCACGCGACGACTTGTGATATTTCGATTTCGCCTACCAACCGGAACCACGGTTACTCCGCGGCCACCAATTCGGTAATCCTCGATGTGGCGGCAGGCTGTCCCTGGAATATTGTGAACACGAACGGCTGGCTCCAGATCACCTCGGCGAGCTCGGGATCCGGGAGCAATATGGTGACCTATACGGTTCAGGAGAATCCGGCGGCGATGGATCGCTCGGGAGTGGTGCTGATCGGCGGGGAGCCATTTATGGTCACCCAACACGCCGCGCCCTGCACCGTTGACATTTCCCCCTCGTCGCGAACACACGGACATGGCGCGGCCACGGGAACGGTCAGTGTCACGACAGCGATCGGTTGTGCCTGGACCGTTGTGAATCCGAACAATTGGATCGTCGTGCTTTCCGAAACCAACGGCACGGGGAGCAATACGCTCACCTACACCGTGGCGGCGACCGTATCCATCACCGAGCGCACAGGCGTCGTCATGATCGCCGACCAATCCTTTACGATAATCCAGCACGGCGTTCCCTGTGTTTTCGATTTGTCGACCACGACCCGCACCCATGGATTTTCAGCCGCGACAAATTCCGTGGCCTTGACCGCGCCGCCCGGATGCGCCTGGAGCGTCGTGAACACGAACGACTGGGTCTCCATCACCTCGTCCACAAACGGCTCGGGCAACGCCACGATTAACTACACGGTGGAAGCCAACCCGGACACCTTCAATCGGACCGGCACGGTGATGATTGCGGACCAATTACTGACATTGCGGCAGCTGGCCGCGCCTTGCGAATACGTGCTGTCAGTCACCAACGTCAGCTATGGCATCGCCGCAGCCACCGGCATGGTGAGGGTCACAACGAGTGCCAATTGCTCCTGGGGCGTCACCAACACCAATTCATGGATTAGCATCACGACCGGCGGGAGCGCCCTCGGCAATGGAAGTTTCGGGTATGCAGTGGCTGCCAACAACAGCCCGGTGCCTCGTTCCGGTGCCCTTCAAATCAATGGCGAGGAATTCACCGTCAGCCAGCTCGGAACACCCTGCGATTTTGCCATCACTCCCTCGGGCCGCGCCCACGGCGCGGGCGCCGAGTCGAATGTGGTCAGCGTCACGACGGGCAACGACTGCCCGTGGACGGTGGCCCGGACCAACAGCTGGATCACGATTCTTTCGGGAACCAACGGCAGCGGCAGCGGCGTTGTCGCCTATGCAGTGGACGCCAATCCCACCCTCGTTCCACGCAGCACAACGATTGTCATCGCCGGCGAAGCGTTCGCGGTGACGCAGGCTGGAGCCATTTGCGCGATTCATTTGTCACCGACCAATCGCATGCACGGTTCCGGCGCGACAACGGGCTCGGTCGCCGTGACGGCATTGGCCGGTTGCGACTGGAATGTCAGCGCCACGGATCCCTGGATAACGATCAACTCGTCCTTGAGCGGAACGGGCAACGGCTCGGTAAATTATTCGGTTGCGGCCAACTCAAACCTGGTGGCGCGGACGGGCATCGTCATGGTGGCCGACCAGGCCCTGGTGCTGGTCCAGCAGAGCGCGACTTGCAGCTTTACGGTCTCCCCCACCAATCGCACCCATGGCAACGGAACGGTCACCGGTTCCGTGAGCGTGACAACGATCGCCGGGTGCACCTGGGACGTGACCACCACCAATGATTGGATCAGTTTTATGACGCCTGTGACCGTCACCGGCAGCGGCGCCGTGACATACCGGGTGGAAACCAACCAGACGGCGTTCTGGAGAACCGGCTTCGTGGCCGTCGCGGATCGGGTGGTCACTCTCACCCAGCGCCCCACCTCCTGCTCGTATCTGCTCTCCCCGTCCAACGCGGTTCATGGCGCCGGCGACGAAATCGGCTTCGTGTCCGTCACGGCGCTCAGCATTTGCGCGTGGACGGTGGACAACACCAACAGCTGGATCAGCATCGTGTCGGGCTCGAGCGGAATGGGCAATGGAACGTTCAGCTATGAAACTGCGGCCAATCCCCTTTCGACCGCCCGGACCGGCGTGGTCGTCGTTGCGGATCAAACCCTGACGGTGGTTCAAGCGGGAGCGCCCTGCGTTTACTCCATTACGCCCTCGAGCCGATCCCACACATCGGGATCCGCGACCGGCACCGTGAGCGTAACAGTCCTCGATGGCTGCGATTGGACCGTGGCCAATACGAATTCATGGGTGACGCTCTCGCTGACGAATGGTTCCGGCAACCGGGTTGTCACCTATACCCTCGATCCCAACCTGAGTCCGTTATCGCGCACGGGCATTGTGTCGATCGCAGGTTATGATTTCACCGTGAGCCAGTCCGGCGCTCCCTGCACCTATGTGCTCACTCCGACGAGTCACACTCATGGCGCGGGAGTGGAGACCGGATCGGTCGGCGTGGCCGTCATCGCCGGATGCCCATGGAATCCCACCACCAGCAATTCATGGATCGTGATTCTTTCCGGCGCGAATGGCTCGGGAAACGGAACGCTGACCTATACGACGGCGACCAATCCCGCGCCGAGTTTGCGAACGGGATTCATCACGATTGGCGGACAGGTGTTCACAGTGAACCAGACCGGCGTGGGTTGCAGCTATTCCATCGCTCCGACGACTCGAACCCACAGCGCAACCATTTCAACGGGAACCGTGGACGTTACAGCGCTCACAGGATGCACGTGGACCGTCAGCAACACCAACAGCTGGATCGCGATTGCGTCAGCCGCCAATGGGTCGGGCAATGGCACGGTGACCTATACGCTGACGTCCAACGCGACGGCGATCGCTCGAAGCGGCATCGTGACCATCGCCGGCCAGGCATTTAGCGTGACCCAGAATGGTGTCCCGTGCACGTTCAGCATCAGCCCCTCAAGCCGATTCTATAGCCCGCCATCCACCAATGGGACTGTGGCGGTCACCACGCTGGCCGGGTGCGCATGGGGCACAATCAATACCAACACCTGGATCACGCTCACTTCCGCCACCAATGGGACGGGCACGGGGACGGTGGCTTTCGCCATTGCAACGAACGCATCGGCGATCGCGCGAAGCGGCGTGGTGACGATTGCCGGCCAACCCTTCACCGTAAACCAGGAAGGAGTGGCCTGCACCTACACCATCAGTCCCACCAATCGCGCTTACAATGGCAATGCCACCAGCGGGACAGTGACGGTGACAGCGCCCGTTGGTTGCGATTGGACCGTGGTCAACACCAACGCCTGGGTCACTATCCAGGCCGGGAGCAATGGCAGCGGTTCCGGTTCTGTCGATTTCTCGGTGGCCGCGAGCCAGACAGCTTTTAATCGCACCGGTGTGGTCGTCATTGCCACCCGGTCCTTTACCCTGATCCAAACGGGCGCCGTTTGCAGCTATTCCTTGAATCTCAGCAACCGGACTCACGGCGCCGGTGCCGAGAATGGAACAGTCGACGTGAGTGCGTTTACGGGCTGTGCGTGGACCATCAGCAATAGCAACACCTGGATCACCATAACTTCCGGCACGAACGGCACGGGCAGTGCAACGGTCGCCTATGCCGTGGCATCGAACGGAACAGCGGTCGCGCGCAGCGGGTCGATGACCATCGCGGGCCGGGCGTTCACGGTGAATCAGGATGGAGCGGGCTGCTCTTTCATCATTGCGCCGCTGAGCCGATCGTTTGGATTTGGGGCGACCAATGGCAGCGTGAACGTCACAAGCCTCGTAGGCTGCGCCTGGAGCGCGGTCAACACGAACAGTTGGCTCGCCATCACATCCTCACTTGCCGGCAGCGGGAATGGCAGCATCAGCTTCACGGTCTCCTCCAACACAACCAGCTTCTCGCGTGCGGGTATTTTGACGGTCGCCGGTCAGGTCTTCACCGTGAATCAATCCGGTGTTCCCTGCACGTTCACCATTTCGCCCACGAACCGCAGTTATGCCGCCGGCGCCACCAACGGAACCGTCATCGTCACCGCCCTCGACGGTTGCCCCTGGGGAACGACCAATACCAACAGCTGGATCGTGTTGACGGGCAATACCAATGGCAATGGAACCGGCGCCGTTGATTTTGCGGTATCCGCCAACCTCACGGCATTTGCCCGCACGGGCGTCGTCACCATCGCCAGCCAGCCCTTCATCGTGACGCAATCCGGTGTCACTTGTGCCTATTCAATTTTACCAACCGCCAGGAACCATGGCCCCGGGATCGAGCCGGGCTCGGTCGACGTGACGACTTCGATCGGTTGCGCATGGACGGTGAGCAACTCCAATGCGTGGCTCACGATCACGTCGGGCACCAATGGCTCCGGCAGCGGCACCGTCACCTATGCCACCACCACCAACGGAAGCGGCCTCTCACGCAGTGGTGCGGTTATCATTGCCGGCCGCGCCTACACCGTGACGCAGGATGGCGCGCCCTGCACTTACTCGCTGAGCCCGACCGCCCGAAGCCACGGGTCCGGCGCGGAGACGAGCACGGTGAGTGTCGCCACCCTGACCGGTTGCGCCTGGGCCGTGAACTTTTCGTCCAGCTGGATCGTGATTACTTCGAGCGGCAGCGGCGTCTCCGCGGGTACCGTCACCTATTCCGTGCTGGCGAATCCGTCCTCCACGGGACGCACCGGAACGGTCGATGTCGCCGGCCAGATTTTCACGTTGACCCAATCCGGCACCCCGTGCCTCGCCACGCTCGCGCCGGTCTCGTGGGTTCATCACGCCACCGCCGAACCCGGCACAGTGACCGTAACGATGCCAGCGGGCTGCGCATGGACCTCCAGCAATACCAACTCGTGGATCACGCTCACGGGCGGCACCAGCGGATCGGGCAACGGAACGGTGAACTATTCCGTGACAGCCAACAGCGGGGTGAGCGAACGCAGCGGCAACCTGACCATCGCCGGACAATTATTTGCGGTGAGCCAGCTGGGCACGGCATGCACGTTCAAGATATCCCCGACGAGCCGCTTCCATGGTTCCGGGAGTGCATCCAACACGGTAAGCGTCACCGCCAGCAACACGTGCGCGTGGAGCATCGTCAACACCAATCCATGGGTGACAATCCTCTCCAACGCCAGCGGTTCGGCCAGCGCGGTCGTGGGTTATTCTATCAGCTCCAATCGCAGCGCCGTTCCGCGGTCAGGCGTGCTGAATATCGCGGGTGAATTCCTCACGTTGACCCAGTGGGGAACCAATTGCGCCCTTGTGCCGACCCCCTCGAGCCGGGCTCACGGATCCGGCAGTGAAACCGGATTGGTGACCATCAATGTCAGCAGCACCAACTGCGCCTGGACGGCGTTGACATCGAATGCGTGGATCACGATCAACACCGGCGTCAGTGGAACCGGCAATGGCTCGCTCGGTTATACCGTGGCCGCCTACACGATTCCCGGCACTCGCACCGGGTCGATCACGGTCAATGGTGAGATCTTCAGCGTGACGCAGACCGGCCAGGCCTGCACCTACGCAATCGTTCCTTCGAGCCGGGCGCACAGTGCGGCCTCCGAAAACGGATCGGTCAGCGTCACGGCTGCCAGCGGTTGTGCCTGGACCGCCGCCAACACCAACAGCTGGATCGCTCTCATCTCCGGCACGAGCGGGTCAGGCGATGGGACGATCAATTACACCGTCGACGCCAATCCGGCGGGCTTGTCGCGCTCGGGCGTTTTCGTGGTGGCCGGCCAGACGTTCACCGTCACCCAGGCCGGGGCCTCGTGCACGTTCACCATTTCGCCGACCACCCAAAACCATGCCGCCGGTGTCAGCGCGGCCTCGGTCACTGTGACGACGATTCCGGGATGCAGTTGGACGGTGGACAATACCAATGCGTGGATTCAAATAACCTCTGCCGTGGACGGCACCGGGAGCGGGACCGTCGCCTATTCCGTGGATGCCAATCCCGGTTCCATCGCCAGAACCGGGGTGGTCACCGTGGCGGGCCGCGCCCTGACCGTGACGCAAGGGGGCCAATCGTGCAGTTATGTGCTGGTTCCCACGACCCGGGCGCACGGTGGAACTGCCGAGACCGGGTTGGTGGCGGTGACGAGCGTCGCGGGCTGCTCGTGGACCTCGAGCAATAGCAACGCGTGGATCACACTGGGCGTCGCCTCGGGGATCGGCAGCGGCAGCGTTGGATATTCTCTTGCGGCGAATTCCATTCTTGCCAGCCGAACCGGCCTGGTGGTGATCGCGGGACAAACCTTTACAATCACGCAGTCGGGGGCGAGTTGCTCCTATTCGCTGGTGCCGACAAGCCGTTCGCATGGATCCGGCGCCGAAACCGGCTCGATCGGCGTCGCGGCTACCGCCGGATGCGCCTGGACTGTAGCGAATACGAACGGCTGGATCCTGGTGACTTCGGGCGCCAGCGGAACGGGCGGGGGAACCGTAAATTATTCCGTCAATGCCAACACCACCGCCAGTCCACGATCGGGAATCCTGACCATCGGCGGCCAGACTTTCACAGTCACGCAGGCGGGATCGATCTGTGCCTTCGTGCTTTCTCCGACGGCTTTGGACCACGGCTCGGGCGCGGAAACTGGAACGGTGGCGGTGGCAGCGGGCGCGGGATGTGCGTGGACCACGGCCAACACCAACAGCTGGATCCACATCGACTCTGCCGGCAGTGGCACCGGAAACGGAACGGTCACCTATTCCGTCACGGCAAACCCGGGCCTTCCGCGCAGTGGCACCCTGGTGATCGGCGGGCAGCTGTTCGCCGTGAGCCAGACGACCGGCTTGCGCCTGGTGCGCGTGGTCAACATGAACGTCGCCCTGGGACAGACGAACAAGCTGCTGGTGGTGCTGAATTCCGCGGGCGATGAAAACGGGGTGGGCTTCAGCCTTTGTTACAACACCAATGTGTTGACCTACATCAAGGCCGTGCGGGGATCCGAGGCAACCAATGCCGGTGCGACCTTGAACGTCAACACGGGTTCCACCAATCGCGGACGCCTTGGGCTGGCGATGGCGTTGAACGCCGACCAGGTCTTCCCGCCCGGCTCCAATACGATTGTCGAGGTGTTGTTCCGCGCCGCACCCGGCACGAACGCCGTGACGACCAGCATCTCCATCTGCGATCTTCCCATCATTCGCGAAATCGTGGACGTCCTCGGCGGAGAGGTCAGCGCCAGTTATTCGGACGGCACCGTTTCCGTATTCGGCACCTGCACCTATCTCCTGGCATCGGCATCCGCCAGCTTCGACGAAACGGGCGGCAACGGATCGGTGGGCGTCAACACGGGCGCCGGCTGCATCTGGACCGTGACCAATACCAACCCATGGATCACCATCACCGGCGGAAATGGCGCCACCGGAAATGGCACCGTGAGTTTCTCAGTGTCGCCCAATGGCGGCATCACATCACGCACCGGCATCGTGATGATCGCAGGCCAGACCTTCAGCGTCACCCAATCGGGAACACCCTGTTCCTACGTCATCATGCCGAACGAACAGGTCCACGGCCCGGGCGCTGAGACGGGTGTGATTGGATTGACCAGCTTGAACGGCTGCGCATGGACGGCGAACGCCGGCGCCCTCTGGATTAACATCACCAGCGCCTCCACCGGCTCGGGGAGCGCGAACATCAATTATTCTGTCGACGCCAATCCCAGCAGCATCGGGCGAACAGGAACAGTCGTCGTCAGCGGCCAGACCTTCACGGTGCGACAAGCCGGCGTGCCTTGCACTTACACGATCAGTCCGCTGACCCGCGCGCATAGCCCAGCGGTGGAGAATGGATCGATCACCGTGACCGCCGCGGCGGGCTGCGTCTGGTCGGCCGCCAGCGCCAGCAGTTGGGTGACGATCACATCCGGATCCGGGGTGGGAAATGGCACCGCCAGCTATGGCGTGGCGTTCAATCCGAATCTCATCGGCCGCACCGGGGTGGTGACCGTGGCGGGACAAACGTTTACTGTGACGCAGTCGGGGAATCCCTGCGCGGTGACGCTTTCGCCGACCAACGCGAATCTGATTTCCAGCGGCGGCACCGGGTTGGTGATCGTCGCCGCGGCACCGGGCTGCGCCTGGACCGTGGGGAACACGAATCCCTGGATCACGGTGACATCGAGTGTGAATGGCACCGGTAACGGCTCATTCGGATATAGTGTGGCTTCGAATCCGAGCGGCACGCCGCGCACCGGCAGGATTAGCGTGGCGGGCCAGTTCTACACGGTCGATCAAGCCGGCGCCTCCTGTGTCTTTGCGATCGCGCCTACCGAACGTTCGCATGCTGCCGCCAGCGAGGGCGGCGTGGTCAGCGTCGCCACCTTCTCGGGTTGCGGCTGGTCCGTCAGCAACACGAACAGCTGGATCAGCATCAGCTCGCCCACCACCAATGTCATTGGAAGCGGCAGCGTCAATTACACCGTCAGCGCCAATCCCAGCGGCCTCGGCCGAACCGGGGTTGTGGTGATCGCCGGATTGAATCTTACGGTGAGCCAGGCGGGCGCGACCTGTTCCTTTGCGATTTCACCCACCTCCCGCAATCACGGCTTCGGTGTGGAATCGGGCAGCGTCACTTTGAATTCCGTGCTCGGTTGTTCGTGGTCGGTGATCAATTCCAATGCCTGGATCCTCATCACTTCCGAGACCAACGGGGTCGGCCCGTGGGGAGTGAATTACGTGGTTACCAACAATCCCACCGGCATTCCGCGCTCGGGTGTTGTGACCATCGCCGGCCAATCGTTCACCGTGAACCAGCTCGCGGCCCCCTGCACCTACAACCTCTCCACGCTGACTCGGAACCATGGCAGCGGCGCCACCAACAACACAGTCACGGTAACAACGCTGGTCGGCTGCCCGTGGTCCGTCGCGAATTCCACCTCGTGGATCGCCATCCAATCACCCGTCAGCAACGCCGGTCCCGGCGTCGTCAGTTATTCCATCGATGAAAATACAACCGCGTTCGGCCGGACAGGCTCGGTGACAATTGCGGGCCTCAGCCTGACACTCGTTCAATCGGGTGCCCCCTGCACCTATTCCATCTCGCCCACCAACCGCGGCCACGGTTATGCCGCCACCACCAATACCGTCAACGTCACGAGCGTCACCGGCTGTCCCTGGACCATCAACAACACGAACAACTGGGTTACATTCCTTTCCGGCACCAACGGCACGGGCAGTGTTTCGATGACCTATTCCATCACCGACAATCCCACTTCATTCGCCCGCACCGGCGTTCTCACGGTCGCCGGCCAGGCATTGACCCTCGTCCAGACGGGCGCGCCTTGTGTCTATGTGCTCACTCCGTCATCGGCGCTTCACACTGCGGAGAATCAGCCGGGCCAGGTCTTGGTCGGGGCAACCATTGGCTGCGGATGGAATGTCAGCAACACCAACACCTGGATCACCCTCACCACGCCCACCAACGGCACGGGCACCGGGACAGTGGCCTATCTGGTTGCGACCAATTCCAGCGCCTTGGAACGGGTGGGGTCGATTAGAATCGCCGGGCAAACGTTCGTCGTCACGCAGGCAGGCATGGTGTGTAACTTCACTCTATCGCCGACGAATGGCTCGCTGACAGCGGGCAACGTGACAGGCCTTGTCAACATTGCGACCAGCCCGTCCTGCAACTGGGCCATCATCAACACCAATCCCTGGATCGCCATCAAGTCGCCTGCCACCGAAAGCGGCGTCGGCTCGAGCCTGATTAAGTATACGGCCGCCGCCAATCCCAACCCGAGCGTCCGCTCGGGCACTCTCGTCATCGGGGGCATTCCGTTCAACGTTTCCCAGCTGGGCACTCCGTGCACCTACTCGCTCTCCCCGACCAACCGCCTTCACGGCTCGGGCACTGAAACCAACGTGATCAATGTGCTGACGGTCAACGAATGTTCGTGGACCGCCGCGTCCACCAATCCATGGATCACCATCCTCTCCGGCACCAACGGCTCCGGCAATGGCTCGGTCTCCTATTTCATCGATGCCAATCCCGGTTCGCTCGACCGCACCGGCAGTGTGATGGTCGCCGGTTTGTCCTTCCCAATCACACAACTCGGAGCGGTCTGCCTTTACACCCTCACGTCGAGCAACACCGGCTTCGGCCCCGTCGGCACCACCGGATCGGTGGCCGTCACCGCCACGCTCGGATGCACCTGGACGGTCTCCAACACGAACAACTGGATCACCATCAACTCGGGCGGCAGCGGCACCAATAACGGCATTGTCCGTTTTTCCGTCGCCGGCAATTTCACCCCCACCGTTCGCTCGGGCAATCTGCGCATCGGAGGACAAATCATTTCGATTTCCCAGACGGGCATCCTTTGTTCCTTCACGGTGACGCCGACGGCGGCTGCCTTTGGGCCCGCGGCGGAGACCAACCAGGTGAGTATCCTCACGAGTAATCTCTGCCCGTGGACGGTGATGACTACGAACAGTTGGATCACGATCCTGTCCGGCACCAATGGTTCCGGCAGCTCGAATGTCATCTATGCGGTGAGCCTCAATCTGTCGCCCGTGGCGCGCTCCGGACAGTTCACGGTGGCCGGACAAACGATCAGCGTGACGCAGTCGGGCATTTTCTGCTCGTTCGCCGTGACGCCGTCCGGAGGGGCCCATAGCGCCGCCGTGGAAACCGGCCAGGTGAGCGTCGTCACCAGCAATATTTGTCCATGGACAGTTATCAACACCAACACCTGGATCACGATTCTGTCGCCCACCAATGTCTCGGGCAACTCCATCGTCTTTTACTCGGTGGCCACCAACACCTCGACGTTGCCGCGGGCCGGCCAGTTCATAGTCGCGGGCCAGGCCTACTCGGTGTCGCAGGCGGGATTCATCTGTTCCTACGCCATCAATCCGCCGGCGCGCACACATGCGTTCGGCGCCATCACCGGATTGGTGACCGTCACCACCGGCAACGGCTGCGCCTGGAGCGTGTTGAGCACCAATTCCTGGATCACCTTCCTGGGCAATGTAAACCGCACCAACGGCGGCTTCGCCAGTTATGTCGTCGCTCTCAATCCCGCCATCGCCCCCCGCACCGGAGTCGTCACCATCGCCGGCCAGCCGTTCACGGTGACCCAGTACGGAACCGCGTTCCTCCTGCCGACCAACAAGACGGTGCCGTGCGGAACAACATGGGCCTTCGATCCGCCCACGCTTTCGGGAACGTGCAGCGATCCAAATCTGAACCTGACCATCCTCAGCACCACCACCAATGGCACCTGCGGGAGCGGCTTCAATGCTGTCCGCCGCTGGGATGCCCTCGATGGGTGCAGCAATCGTCTCACGATCACCCAGATGGTTAGTGTGGTCGTGATGGGACCGCCGCTAGTGACCTGCGCGCCCGTGCGCACGTTTGAGTGCGGGTCGGCCTGGAATTTTGACC
Organism: Verrucomicrobiota bacterium; assembly: GCA_041166945.1. GTDB lineage: Bacteria > Verrucomicrobiota > Verrucomicrobiia > Limisphaerales > JADJPG01 > DASTLJ01. The sequence continues at coordinate 5,518 of JBEEGQ010000271.1, read as the reverse complement.
AGCCTGCCGCTTCTGAAAGTTGCGGCGGCGCCAACGTCACGGTGGTCGTGCTCTCGACCGTGACGAACAATGCGGGCGGATGCGGCGGGACCTTCACAGCAACGCGCACCTGGCAGGCCATCGATGGCTGCGGGAACAGTTCCACGTGCAGTCAGACCGTCCATTTGATCGATGTCACGCCCCCGGTCATGACCTGCGGGCCCGCCAGAAACGTCGTGTGCGGTTCCGGCTGGAGTTTCGATACTCCGTCCGTCACGGACAACTGCGGCGGCACCAACGTGACGCTTCAGGTGGTCAGCACTGTCACCAATGCGGCCGGCTTGTGCAGCGGAAGCTTCATCGTGACGCGGACATGGGAGTCGGTCGACAGCTGCTCCAACCGCGCTACGTGCAGCCAGACCCTGACCGTCATCGATTCCACCGGCCCTTCGCTTACCTGCGCGGCCAACAAGATCGTGGAATGCGGTGCCGCCTGGAATTTTGACCTGCCGGTGGCTGTCGACAGTTGCGTCGGAACCAACGTGACATTGCGCATCGTCAGCACGGTGACCAACCTCGTCGGCGGTTGCCCCAACACCTTCGTCGCGATACGGGCTTACGAGTCGCTCGACAGCTGCAGTAACCGCAGCACCTGCGCCCAAATTGTCACCGTTGTCGATACCACGCCGCCCGTGCTGGCATGTGCCGCCGACCGGAATGTCGATTTCGGATCCGCCTGGACTTTTGATGCCCCGACCGCGAGCGACTCGTGCAGCTCCACCGGAATGACGCTCACCGTCGTCAGCACCGTGACCAACGCGGTGGGCTCCTGTGGGAGAATGTATACCGCGACTCGAACCTGGCAGGCCACCGATGCCTGCAACAATCGATCGGCAACCTGCAGCCAGATGATCAAGGTGATGGACACCATCCCGCCCGTCCTGGCCTGCTCGTCTAACAAAGTTATTACGTGCGGCAACGTCTGGACATTCGACGCGCCGCTGGCCACCGATTGGACGGGCGGTTCCAACGTCTCCATCTCCGTGCTCAGCACGGTGACCAACAACGCGGGCTATTGCGGCGGCACCTTCGCCGCCACCCGAACCTGGGAGGCCGTCGACGGTTGTTCCAACCGCTCGACCTGCAGCCAGACGGTCCGGCTGATCGACGTTTCGCTCCCCGTGCTCGTCTGTGCGGCCAATAAAACCGTCCCGTGCGGCACGGCTTGGAACTTTGATCTCCCGACGGCCACCGACGGATGCCAGGGCACGAACCTGACGGTCCGCATCGTCACGACCGTGACCAATGCCGGCGGTCCGTGCGCCGGGATGTCGGTCGCAACGCGAACCTGGGAGGCCATCGACGGTTGCACCAATCGTTCCACTTGCAGCCAGACGGTGTCCGTTGTGGACACGACGCCGCCGGTGCTCACCTGTGGCAACAACAAGACCGTGGATTGCGGAACGGCCTGGAGCTTCGATGCGCCCACCGTGTCCGACAGTTGCGTTGGCACCAACGTGACGCTGCGGATCGTGAGCACGTTGACCAACGCCGCCGGCGCTTGCGGCAACACCTTCTCCGCCACTCGAACCTGGGAAGCTCTCGACGGCTGCAGTAATCGCATCACCTGCGCCCAAACCGTCATCGTCGCCGATACCACGCCGCCGACGCTCGTCTGCCCGGCGACAAAGATCGCCAGCTTCGGATCGGCATGGACCTTTGACGCGCCGACCCTGACGGACTCCTGCAGTGGCGCCGGCCTGTCGCTCATTGTGGTTGGCACCGTCACCAACGCCGACGGCTGTGGTCATGCCTATTCGGTGACGCGGACATGGCAGGGGATGGATGCCTGTTCGAACCGTTCAGCGACCTGCAGCCAGCTCGTGCGGGTGCTCGACACGGTTGCTCCAGTCCTTGCCTGTGTCTCCAATAAAGTCGTCACCTGCGGCAGCGCCTGGACTTTCGACGCCCCGACGGCGACCGATCTCGCGGATGGCACCAACGTGACGATCACGGTTCTCGGAACCGTGACCAACGCTGCTGGTATGTGCGGGAGCACCTTTATTGCGACCCGCACATGGCAGGCGACGGACGGGTGCTCGAACAGTTCGATGTGCAGCCAGTCGGTGCGCCTGGTCGACATTGTGCCGCCCGTGTTCACTTGCGGGCTCAATAAGACGGTCCCGTGCGGGACAGCGTGGACCTTTGATGCGCCGACGGCGGCCGACAGTTGCAGCGGCACCAACGTCACCATTCAGATCCTGGGAACCGTCACGAATGCCGCGGGGTTGTGCAGCGGCTCCTTCACCGCGACCCGCACGTGGGACGCCGTGGATGCCTGCACCAACCATGCGACCTGCAGCCAGACGGTAACGGTGATCGACACGACCGCCCCGACCGTGACCTGTCCGGCCAACAAGGTTGTCCAGTGCGGCACCAGCTGGACCTTCGATGCGCCCACGGCATTCGACAGCTGCGCGGGAACCAACGTCACGCTACGGATCGTCGGCAGCGTCACCAACAGCCCCGGCGCGTGCGGCAATTCCTACTCGGTCACGCGCACATGGGAAGCCACTGACGGTTGCAGCAACCGCAGCACCTGCATCCAAATTGTGACGGTGGTCGACACCACTCCGCCTGCAATTGTTTGCGGGGCGACTCGCAGCGTCGATCTGGGCTCGGCATGGAGCTTCGATGTGCCGGTCATGACGGATACCTGTGGAAGTGCGGGCCTGACGCTCACCGTCGTCAGCACGGTGACGAACAACTCCGGTGCCTGCGGAGCGGGTTATAATGTCACGCGAACCTGGCAGGCGGTGGACGGTTGCTCCAACCGATCCGCCACGTGCAGCCAGTTGGTCCGCGTGCTCGACATGTCCCTGCCGATTCTCGTCTGCCCGACCAACAAACACGTGACCTGCGGCTTCCCGTGGACGTTTGACATTCCCACGGCGAGTGACACGACCGATGGCACGAATGTGACCATCATCGTTGTCAGCACTGTCACCAACGGAACATGCGCCTCCGGCTTCTTCGTCACGCGCACCTGGCAGGCTGTGGACAGTTGCAGCAACCGCTCGGCGACTTGCAGCCAGACCGTGAGCGCGATGAACCAGGCCGCCATCGCGGGCGTTATTTCGTATCATCCGACGAATTCCTCGTCGTCCAGCCCCACCACGAAACGGCTCTCCCCGGTGACCGTCCTCGTCACGGGCGGCACCAACATGTCGATCCAAACCGCCGCCGACGGTTCCTACAATGTGATGCTGGGGGCGAGCAGTACCTACACGGTGACACCGCGATTGACGAACAGTAATCCCGTCGTCAATGGCGTCAGCACCCTGGACATTTCGCTCATTCGCCGGCACATCCTGAACATTGCGAGTCTCGATACACCCTACAAACTGCTCGCGGGCGACGTGAACGGTTCGCGGTCGGTGACGACACTCGACATCTCGCTCATACGCCGCGTCATCCTGGGCGTCACCAACACCTTCCCGATGGGTCTCTGGCGCTTTGTGCCTTCGGATTATGTCTTCCCCGATCCTTTGAATCCGTGGGATGCGCCGACGAACCGGGTTTATCAAAATCTCGTGGCGCCGGTGACCAACCAGGATTTCATGGGGATCAAACTCGGCGACGTGAACAACTCGTGGGTCCCGCCCGTGTCGTTGTCCGGTTTCGCACCCGCTTCCTTGCAGCGATCGGCGGCGCTGACGTCCGCCCCCGAGGTCACCTTCGCTGTCAGCAGCCATACCAATCAACCGGGGGACATCATCGTGGCGCAGATCACGGCCACCGGCTTCCGGCAGGTCACGAGCGCCCAATGGACGCTGGCGTGGGATTCCTCGGTGTTACGCTATAAGGCCACCGGGAAATACGGCCTGAAGGGAATGGCCTCCGCTAATTTCGGCACCACGCTCACGGACAACGGCAAGCTCATGTTTTCGTGGGATGATCCGGAGGCGCTCGGCGTGACTGCCGCGGATGGCTCGACGGTGTTTACGGCGAACTTCGAGGTCATCGGCGCCGGAGGCAGCGTCTCCCCGCTCGTGCTGTCTGGCGCGGCGACCGAGGCGGAGGTCGGCGTTAACTTCTCGGAGGCAAACCTGCGCTCGGTCAGCGGCCTGGTGACGGTCCTCGGCCCCGGCGGCGAACTGCCCATCCAGCCGCAACTGGCCAGTGTGATTTACACCAACGGCGTCTTCGGCGTCCCGCAGCAAACCGTGCCCGGCCGGCGCTATATCCTCGAATACACCGATTCCCTGCCCACGACGAAATGGATCCCGCTGCCTCCGATCATTGGCGACGGATCCATCCTGACGCTTTCGGATCCCGGCGCGGCGGCAACCCAGCGGTTCTATCGCCTGCGCATCGAATAAAATTTCCACGTTCCAAACCCAAATATGTTTATGAAACAGTTCACTGAGAGATTCGGAGCCGTGCTCGGAAGGCTCCTGGTTTCCAGCCTGCTCGTGGCGCTGCTCGCCGCGGGCGCCCGCGAAGCGAAGGCAACGGGCGGATTGACGTTCGCGGTGGCCACGACCAACGGAACGCCGGGCGCGGAAGTCATCGTGCCGGTGCAGGCCAGCCAGTTCGCCAGCATCCTGACGTTCCAGTTTTCATTCCATTGGAACCCAGCCGTCGCCACGTTCATCGGCGTCGAGTCTTTCGGCGTCCCGGGTTTGGGCGCCGGAAACTTCGGCACCACCCTGACCAATCTCGGCACGCTCACCGTGTCCTGGGACGACCCCGATGGCGTCGGCAAGATGGCCGCGGACGGCACCACTCTGTTTGGCGTGCGGCTCCAATTGATCGGCTCGGCGGGCACTGCCAGCCTCCTGACGATCGACGGAAATCCCACCCCCATCGAGGCCGCCAATGACCTCGGCGAAACAATCCCTGTCACCATCGGCCCCGGCCAGTTGAGCATCAGCCAGCCCGGCGCAAAACCGTCCATCAGCGCGGCGCCCCAGCCCCTGACCGTGACCGCCGGCAACACCGCCACCTTTGGCGTGACGGCCGCCGGCAGCGGCAGCTTGACCTATCAATGGCGATTCAACGGAGCCGGTCTCTCCGGCGCCATCGGCTCCTCACTGACCCTCACAAATGTCCAGCCGATCCAGGGCGGCGATTATGACGTGGTGGTGGCGAATAGTTTCGGCTCGGTCACCAGTTCCACGGCACGGCTGACGGTGACCATCCCGGTGGATGTGACACCTCCGACGATTACCATCACTTCTCCCACCAGCAATCCCGCCTATGCGACCACCAATAACACCATCACTCTGGGCGGATTGTCAGGTGACAACGTGGGCGTGATTCAGGTCACCTGGAATAACAGTCGCGGCGGAAACGGCACTGCCACCGGCACCACGATTTGGTCCATCAATGGAATCACTCTCCAGTTGGGCTCCAACGTCCTGACCGTCACGGCGCGCGATGCCGCCAACAATAGTTCCTCGGACAGTTTGACCGTGAATTACATGCTGGGGAATCAGACGCCGACCATCTCGGATATCACCGACAAATTGACGGA
>JBEEGQ010000270.1:0-5739 GCA_041166945.1 Verrucomicrobiota bacterium | reverse complement strand
CGCTCACGCGCTCGTGCTCGAAGCGAACCACGACCTGAAGCTGCTCCAGGAGGACCTCAAGCGGCCGTGGTCCGTCAAGCAACGCATTCTCAGCCGCCATGGTCATCTCTCCAACGAGGCCGCCGCGAGTGTGGCCACTCAAATTGTCTCAGCCGATCTTCGGCATCTTTACCTCGGCCATCTCAGCGGCGACTGCAACCGCCCGGAGCTCGCGCATCGGGCGGTGAGCGGGGCGCTTGAGGCAATGGGCGCCACTCATGTGCGCATCGAGGCCACGGCGCCCGACGTGGCCTGCGCGACACTGGCATTCGACGCCTGGTCGAGCGCGGCACCGGAGCCGTCCACCGAAGCGGCGCTGGCGCTAAAAATGATGAACGAGGAATGGGCATTCCAACCGCCGCTCTTTCACCTCATTCCAACAGTCCCTGTATCTCCTCCCACGTCAGCGCCTCTGTGAACGCTTCATCGCCGCCGAGCGTCGCGGCGATCACCTCCCGTTTCCGTTGCTGAAGCAACAGGATCTTTTCCTCGATGGTATCCCGCGCGATGAGCTTGTAACTGGTGACCACGCGGGTTTGGCCGATACGATGAGCGCGATCGGTCGCCTGATCCTCGACGGCGGGATTCCACCACGGATCGAAATGGATGACTGTATCCGCGCCCGTCAGGTTCAATCCGACTCCGCCCGCCTTGAGGCTGATGAGAAAGACAGGGATGGCCGGGGTTTCCTGGAACCGGCGGACGACTTCCGCCCGGTTGGTCGTTGAGCCATCGAGGTAACAAAACTCGATGCCATCCGCGGCCAGCTGATCCTTCAAAAGACTGAGCATGGTGGTGAACTGGCTGAACACGAGCGCGCGATGGCCGCCATCGAGCACCTCCTCCATCAATTCGTTGAACAATTCCAGCTTGCCCGACGGGGCGATGTTTTGGCGCTGCTGCGCCTCCAGATCGAGCAGGCGCAAGTCGCAACAGACTTGCCGCAAACGGAGGAGCGTTGTCAAAACCAGCATCCGGCTGCGGGCCAATCCCTGCGCGCCCACCGCGTCGAGAATCTGGTTGCGGCTGGCCTCGAGGAGTTGCCGATATACAGCCCGTTGGTCCGGCGTGAGTTCGCACAGGGACACCTGTTCGAGCCGGGCCGGCAGATCGGAGGCGACCTCGCGCTTGAGGCGCCGCAGCAGGAATGGCCGCAGCCGGCGCGCCAGCCGCGCCTGCGCCTCCGGATTTTTGTCGCGGGCAATCGGCCCCTCGTATCGCTCGCGGAAATCCTGCGCGCCGCCCAGATAACCGGGCATCAAAAAATCAAAGATCGACCAGAGATCGAGCACCGAATTCTCCAGCGGCGTGCCGGTCAGCACCAATCGGTGGCGCGCGCGGACCGATTTCACCGCCTGGGCATTTTGCGTCTGGCGATTTTTGATGTGCTGGGCCTCGTCGAGGATCATCGTGTCGAATTCGATCTCCTGGTAGCGCTCGGCGTCGCGACGGATCAAGGCGTAGCTCGTCACGACGACATCGCTCTGCGCGATGAACGCAAATTGCTCATGCCTCTCTGCGCCATGCAACGCCAGCACCCGGAGGCCGGGGGTGAATTTTTTCGCCTCCGCGACCCAGTTATGCACGAGGCTTGTGGGACAGACGACCAAAGCCGGCGATGCGGGTGAATCGCCCCGGCCCGATTGCAGCAATGCCAGCACCTGCAGCGTTTTGCCGAGACCCATCTCGTCGGCGAGAATGCCTCCAAACCCATTTTCGCGGAGAAAACGGAGCCAGGCGACCCCGTCCTTTTGGTAGGGACGCAACACTTCATCGAGGCCGCCGAGCGGGGGACATTCCAGTTTCGCCTCGCCGCTCTGTTGGGCCGCGCGATGCCGCCAATCCGCGGGCGCCTGCACCGTCCATTCGGGCCGTTGCCGCAACGTCGCCTCGAGAAAACCCGCCTGCGTATTGTTGATGCGATAACCCCCGGCATGTTGCTCGGGTGAACAGTCGAGCAACACCTCCTGCATCTCCTCCACCGCGCCTGTGTCGATGACGGCGAACTTTCCATTTTTCAAACGAGTATGGCTCCGCCCGCCGAGGAGCAGGCGCTGAATGTCCGCCGCCGCAAATTTTTCGCCTCCGCCAGACTCGAACACCATTCCCAGATCGAACCATTGAACCCCGCTGGAGGTGATCTGAAAACGGGGCGCGATGCGTTCCAGGTTCTCGCGGGTGCTGCGATCCAGCCGTTCCTCGAGGGTGACCTCCCATTCGCGTTGAAGCCGCGGAAATTCGCGCGCGAAGAAATTCAAAACCGCATCCTGTCCGTTCATTTGCATCCGGCCCCGGTCATCCGGCGCGCGGAATCCGGCGCGTTGCAGTCGTCCCAGCGCCGCGCGTTCCGACGCGACGTCGCGCGTGGAGTACCGCGTCGATGACCCCGGCTCCGGCAGCCAAAGGCCTTCATCCTGGCTCGTCACGCCGGGAGTCAGGATGCGCGTTCCGTAGGCGCACTGCAGGAGCGCCGTGAGTTGTGCCAGGCCGCCCTTTAACTCGAGCAGGAATCGTGGCGGGTGCGGTTCCAGGATGAAATCTTCCGGGCCAAAATTCGCCTCCACATCCGTCCCCGCGAGCTGCGGCCAGAATTGTGCCATGAAGATCGGCACCTGATACCGGGGGATCCGCATCGGCATCTGCATGACCCCGCGCAATGCCGCGGGCAGGCCGAACGGCTGGAGTCGCTGATTTTGCCAGGCCCATTCGCCCGCCAACAACGGTGGCGGAGTGAATGCGCCCCGAAGTTCCACCAGGATTTCCCCGCTCGCTTCAAGCGTGGCCTTCAAGGGCGGCGCAAAGGGTGTCAACGTGACTTCAATCCGCGTTCCTCGTCCGATACTGATGCCGGGTGAACCGGCGAGCAACGGGAGCAAGGCCACAAAATCTTTTGTCTCGAGCACGAGGGTCGCAGGCGTTTCCCCGGCAAGTTCCTCCAGACGCGCGATAAGGGCCGCGTCGCTTTTGGCAAATGCAAATGACTGTTCCTTCGGTAACGCATTCAACGGGACACGGCCGCCCGCATGGGAGGCTTCGAACACCAGCATCAATTTTCCGCGCGCGAGGGCGTCGACAAAATTGGGCGGAAAGAGGATGAACAACTCCGCGGGAACTCCTCCTGGATCCAATTGCAGGCGGACGCCGTCGCGGGCGCCGGCCGGCCGCGAAGTCGCGGCGCTGGCAGAAGACCCTCGCGCCGCAGGCGTTGCAGGAGCGAGCCGCGATTTCATCCAGTGAAGTCCCACAGCGACCGAGTGGGCGCATATTTTTCCCCACTCCCGCGAGTCGCGGCAGGTGCAGAGGTTTTCGATGTCGATGGGACCCTGGATAATCAGGCCGGCGCGGAACGAGACTTCGCCCGTCTGCACCACTCCGCGCAAAACCGGCGGTTGCCAGTCGGAACTGAGCACTTGATCGAGTTCGAGATAAGCGCGCGCCCGTTTCACGGCTTCCCAGCCGGCTGCCTTCTGGAAGAGGGCATCTGTCAATTCAACAGGCACGAGCGGAGTATGCCGTGAAGCAGCCCGCGCATCCAGCACGCGCTGCCCGTCGCAACGCGACGAATTTGATCAAGGCAGCGACAAGTGCCGCCGCCGCCTCGTCAGGCAACGATGCGCATTTCGACCACGTCGATGATTTGATCGCCAGCGGTGATGGAGCTGATGATCACGGTCGTCTGGCCGCGCCGCAATCGGCCGTCCTGGACGAGCCGGCGCATGGCGGTTTCGACGGTGGCCTCAGGATGTTCGTGATCGAACGGATGCACATGGGGTTCGACGCCCCAGTTCAGCGCGAGGGAATCCGCGATGCCCGGATATTCGCAGATGGCGAGGATCGGGCTGTAGCGCGGCCGGCACGACGCGGCGTGACGCGCCATGTTCCCGCGGATGGTGAAGACGACCAGGGCGTCGGCCTTGAGTTGATCCGCGAGAACCACGGCGCTGTGCACCAGCTTCTGGCGCGGGGACGTGAATTCGGCCCGTTCGTGAAACCGGGCGCTCCCGCTGCGTTCGATCCGGCGGGCGATGCGATCGAAGACCTCCATGCACTTCAACGGATATTTGCCCACCGTGGTTTCCCCGCTCAACATGATGGCATCCGTCTGCTCGAAAACCGCGTTGGCGACATCGGTGATTTCAGCGCGCGTCGGAGAAGGACTTTCGATCATGCTCTCGAGCATGTGAGTCGCAACGATGACCGGACGCCCGAGCTGGACGCAGGTTTTCACAACGCGCCGCTGGATGATGGGCAGTTCCTCGTAGGGACATTCGATTCCCAAATCCCCGCGGGCGACCATGACCGCATCGGCTTCGCGGGCGATGTCATCAAAATTGGCGACCGCCTGCTGGTCCTCAATTTTGGCGATTACCAGCGGCTTATGGCGCGCGGAGGTGAGCAACTTCCGCAATTGCTTCAAGTCGGCTGCCTCGCGGACAAATGAAAGCGCGATGAAATCCACCCCGACTTCGAGACCCAGGGCAATGTCGGCGCGATCCTTGTCGGTCAGGGCAGGAAGATTCACCTTCACGCCGGGCAGATTGATGTGACGCCGGCTGCCGAGCCGTCCCGACGTCAGCACCTCACACTCCACGTGGTTTGGAAACTTCGCCACCACCTTCATCTGGAATGTGCCGTTGTCAAAAACCACTGTGTCCCCCACCGAGACGTCGTTGACGAAATCGTCATAATTGACCTCGACCGAATTCGGGCCATCGATGCGTTCCCCCCGCACGGTGAGGGTGAATTTTTGGCCGCGCACCAGATCGATCGGCGCTGGTAAATCGCCGGTCCGGATGGCGGGACCCTGGGTGTCCATCAGAATGCCGACACGCCGTCCCGCGGCGACCGCTGCGGCTCGCAAATCCAGGACGACGCGGCGCACCCAGTCGTGAGGCGCGTGGGACATGTTGAGCCTCGCGATGTCGAGCCCCGCCGCCAGGAGGGCGCCGAGCATCTCGGGTGAGTCGGTGGCCGGCCCGAGGGTGGCGATAATCTTGGTGCGTCTCATGGGTTTTGGACGGTGAGCGCAACGTTGAAGGCGTTGCCAATGCGAAGGTGGCGCGGCGAGTGACGGAGGAAAAGGATTATCCGCGCTACAGTCGCTGCGTAACGCCGATTGGCAATCGGTTGTTTCGCGGAGTGGCACTCCGCAGGGGCGCCGGCCTGGTGTGAATGACGCAATGCAATGCGGCTCGCGATGGGCAAGTGCGTGGCTCTGCCGGTTCCCAACCGGCGATACAGCGGACTGCCAGTCCGCGCTACAGCTGCAGCACGCCCCAAACTGCGAACGCCGGCTCTCATCCGGCGTGGCTGCGCCCGGGACGGGCGCGCTCCGGCGAAAGATTGTGTAACGGGATCCCCGTTGGCCGCCGTCAATAGCAGGTGATGTTATCGCGACAAAAATCGGGCGCGCGCCGGGCAAGGCCAGCACGCCGGGCTTTGGGATTTACTTTGATTGAACTGCTGGTGGTGATCGCGATCATTGCCACGCTGGCCGCGATGCTTCTGCCGGCGCTGGCACGCGCCAAGGAAACCGCCCGGCGCATTCATTGCATGAATAACCTGAAGCAACTGGGCCTGGCCCTGCACATGTACGTGGACGAAAATGAAGGGCTTCTCCCGCCGCGCCAGCATCCGAACCGCTGGCCTCACAGGCTTTACGACGGTTACCAGGATTTGAGGGTTTTGCTCTGTCCCAAT
>JBEEGQ010000269.1:0-8163 GCA_041166945.1 Verrucomicrobiota bacterium | reverse complement strand
AAAATGTCCGTGATCACCAAATCCACCGGGTCTGCGCGATGGAGTTCCAATCCTTGATTCCCATCCTCTGCCACGACGACCGTGTGCCCTGCCGACCGAAGTGTCTGCGCCAGAATTTGTCGTATTTGGGGTTCGTCATCGATGACCAGAACTCGTGCCATATGGGAGGAAATTCTTTTGACGAACCCTGGCGCTCAGTCCGTGAAGCCGGGAGGTTTCATCGACAAGGTAGTTTGCAACCAAGCATGCTTTTTGCCCGCGACAAAGAACTCCCCCGACGGTACCGCGAGCGCAAAATTGAACCGCAGCTTCTTTGACCTCTTTGCACAGCAGGGCCTATGCCCAGCTCAATTCAGATAAAATCCGCACCGCAGCCAACCGCCTACGGTTTTGGCCTGACCCCATTACATTTCCAATAGTCCCTTTTCCTTCTGCAATGCGCGCCCGGCCAGGTCTGTGAGTTCGGAAAGGGAAGTCGCGGGGATGCGAAGGATTTCCAGCGAGGCCGCGCCGGAGCGGAATTCTGCCGGTACCGATGCAGCTTCACCTGGCAGCGAATAAGCGATGACGTTTGCCAGATGAACGATCGCGGCGAGCCGTTCGTATGGGGCGGCCAGTCCCGGCGTATGATGAAAACGGGCGGCCATGACAAGGTCCGTCGTGACATTCCAGCGCTCCAGCAATCGACTTCCAATTTCCGCATGGTCAGCTCCAAAAGCAGCGCGCTCAGCCTCGACCAGGGACTGTTCCGATTCGCCCGCCTCTTGCAGTAACCTGACAAAGGTCGCACCTTCCAGGCTCGCCAGCACAATCTTGCCGATGTCATGCAACAGCGCCGCGGTAAACGCGGTCGCTTCACTCTCCTGCAAATGGCCCCCAATGACTTCAGCCGCCACTGCCGTTGTCACCGAGTGCTTCCAAAGTGTCCGCAGGGGAACGGCGCCCGCGCCGCCCATTTTCATCATCACCTTCGAGCCCGACACCGCCATCACCATCCGGTACGTCTCGTAAAAGCCGATGCGCATCACCGCCTCGAAGATGTCGTCCACGCGATGTTCAGCACCGAACATGACGCTGTTGGTGAGTTTCAGCAGTTCCGCCGTCAACGCTGGATCGCGGGCGATCAGCTTTACCACTCGATCGATGTCGCAGTCCTGCTTTTTGAAGAGTTCGAGCAACTCGAAGACGACTGTGGGCGCGGACGGCAGATGTTCGATGCGATCGAAATATTGCTCAACGCGATCCTTAGGCTCAGGCATAGTCAGCGGTTTGGGTGTCAAGCACCTCGCTCTTCGCCTGCCCGCGCGAGAAAATTCCTCATTCGGTATCTGAATGCAAGCCGGGGATAAGTACGGAGCGCGGAAACTTTGTGTGGCCGGGCCGTGAATGCGCGAGCGCCTTCTTGTCCGCCGGAAAAACTCATGTTATCAGATTGCGCTTGCGACAACTGGAGGGGGAGCGGGCACAGTCGCGTCCCCAAAGTGCATTTTGCCCGAGTGGAAAGTTCGGAATCCGCCTTTTTTTGTCCCCGACGCTGACAACCGGCGGTTTAAGCCGCGAAGAGTATTGGCACATAAAAGGCTCTCGTTCCAACAACGCCACGCACCGACAGGCGAGTGGCACTATCCAAAAGAGAAACTATGGCAACTCAACGCACCTCAAAAAAATCCCCTACCGGATCAAATCCAAAAAAATCCGCCCAAAAGAATAGCCCACGCGAAGTTCAGCGGGGCGGTCAGGGCCAGCAGGGTCCGCGCGGCGAACAAGGTAAACGTGGCAACCCGGAATGGCAGGATCAACGTCCGCTCCACAACCAGAGCAAACGCGGCGAGGGCGGCCGGGGAAGCGAACGACACCAAGCCGATCGTCCCGGCCAGGAACGGACCAATCGAAAGCCGGCAGGCAAGAAATGATGCCGGTGCCTGCAACCGAAAACGGGACCTAAACCGGAGCCGCAGAGGGGACTTTCAGAATGAGTCTGGTGGTGCTGGACTGCTTCTGTCCAACAACCCATTCGTCATTCGTCATTCGTCATTTTCCCAACTCGTACTCGCCGCTCGTCACTCGGCGCAGAAAGTATGGGTCTCGTCACATCGACTGCTACTTTTAAGGGAGGGATTGCTAAAGTTTTCCTCGATTTTGTCCGTTAGTATCTGGGGTCGCAGGGGGCAGGGCAAAAGCACCGCCGCGATTTCGCGTCGTTCCAATTAAAACGTCGATGGCAAGAATCATAGTGATTGATGACGATCCGGGGATGAGATCCGTCCTGGAGCAGGTGCTCTGGTCGGCCGGCCACGATGTCCTGACCGCCGAAGAAGGACGACTGGGTCTGGCCGTCTCCCGCCTGGCCCCGGTCGATCTGCTCATCACCGACATGCTGATGCCGGGGATGGATGGAATTGAAACCGTTCGCCGGTTTCGCGAAGAATTCTTCGGGGTGCCCATTGTCGTTATCTCCGGCAATCCCGATTTGGCCCAGGTATTTTCCGGCGCCAACAGCCTGCCGATGGTAAAAACCCTGGCGAAGCCTTTCACGCCGGGCGAACTGCTGGCGATGGTGGGCGACATCCTGTCGAACCGCCCTTTGAACACGTCGGAAGCGAGACATTAATGCGTTCTTAATCGTCGGACGCCGCTTTCGTACTCTCCCGTGGCCGGCATTCTGCCGATACCATTAAAAATCTCATCCGACTTGGATTCCGTTTTAAATTATGACTGGCTCAATTTTGCTCGTTGAAGATGACGCGGACGACGCGCTGTTGGTGAAAGAGGCGTTTGCCGCAGTGGGGGTGGGTGACGCGGTTCGTCACGTCAAGGATGGCGAGGCGGCCGTTGAATATCTGAAGCACGAAGGTGAGTTCAGCGATCCTTTGCAGTTTCCGACGCCGACCCTCGTGTTATTGGATTTGCGATTACCAAAAATGACCGGCTTGGAGATCCTCAAATGGATGCGGGAACAGGCGGAGTTCAAAACAACGGTGGTGGTGGTGATTGCCGGGTTGCCGTTGGACAGCGAGATTCAACGCGCCTATCTGTTAGGCGCCAATTCCCTGCTGGTGAAAGGGACGTCACAGGACAACCTGGATAAAAAAATCCGGTTGATTAAGGCTTACTGGCTCGAAGCCAACGAATCGGCGAAGCCGTAGGCGGGTTCGGCTGGGGGCCCGAAGGGGCATAAATGCCGCGGTCCTCAGTTCACGCCGACGTGTTCCAAGCGTTCCATGGCGGCTTTCACCTGCTGCAACGCCTGAAGCAGCGTGGCGCACATGGTTTCATCGGGCGGATTCTTGGGGTCCTGCATCACCGCCACGATTTCTTCCATGATTTCCGGAGCGCGTTTCCTCAAACTGATCACCTGCTTCTCCCACCCTGACTTCTTATGGGCGCATTTCAACAGTGCGGTCAGATAATCGATATCTTCCTGGGTGGTTCGCCGATCCCGGTGGGTCTGGTTCACCAACTCCAGTTCCGCCTTGAGTTCCGTGATCGTCGATTCCGCCCGCTCGATGCTGGTCAGCAAGTCCTGGAGCCGGGACGCGACGTACTGTTGCTGTGAAACGGATTTTGCGGCCAATTTCTGATCTTTGCGCAGGGACATAACGGGGATGTGGATGTGGCATCAGCGTAACGAGATCATCGCGGGCCTCTCAAGTCCATTCCTTGGCATTTAATTGGCGGGTGAGTTCCTTTGCATTACGGATGGCACAGGCGTCCCGATCGTTATTGAAATAAGCCCACACGCGTTTGCAGCCACTCTTTTTGATTCGCTCGACCCACTCGGCCAGTTCCGATGGCGTGTAGTCGTGCCGATACCATTTTGTTCTCCCATGGAACCGAATGTACACCTCATCGGCGGTGGCCACCAACTCATCGGGCAGGCGTGGAGCGCTGCAGGAGCAGAAAATGACGCCGCGCCGTTTGAAGGCCGAATAGACCTTTTTATTCCACCAACTGCGGTGCCGGAATTCCACGACGTTGCGCCTCGAAGCATCGAGCTGTTCCAGGATCCGCTTCAAGCGCGCCGGCGTGTAATGATAACTGGGCGGGAGCTGAAATAAAAAGCAGCCCATGTGTCTCCCCAGCAGGTCTGCGATAAATCCAAAATCCTGTATCAACAATTTTGTGCGGCTGAAACGCTTCACGTGAGTGATCGACTCGCAGGCCTTCACGGTATAGATAAAATTGCCGGCTCCTGCCTGGCGAATCCATGTGTTCACCGTATTGAGCGTGGGCCAGGAATAAAACGGAGCATTCAATTCCACCGTTTTAAAAGTCCGGGCATAATGCTTGAACCAGCAGGTCGTGGGCAGTGGCTCGGGATAAAAAGCCCCGCGCCAATGTCAGTAGAACCAGCCGGAACAGCCTACGTTGAATGCCGGCAAATCAGGAGCGGCCCCATGCGGCTCAAGACCTGAAGTGAGGCGTGCCGCGCGCATTTTCAAGGCGCGTCCCGAGTTGGCCTGCCTCTGTTTTTCCCGCCGGGCCTGCCGTCGTGCTCGACGCATTTCCAGCGAGGAGACATCGAGCGGCCTTGGCGGATCGAGTCTTCTGGTGGTCATTCAGTATTGTTCGGTATCCACCCTTTAGGGTGTTGGCTCCCTGCTCCAGGGAAGGGGACACCCTAAAGGGGTGGACACCGAACATGGGAAGCGGGACACCCTAAAGGGTGGACACCAAACCCTGGTAGAGCCTCGCTCAACTTTTGCAAAACTTATCGAACGCGCCTCCGAGCAGATCCGACACATCGCGTCGGATGTCTTCATCGCTGACCGGCCATCCCGTCGCCGCGAGATCGGCATATTTATCGGTGAGCACAGTCGCAAGAATGCTTCGAAAGTGCTGCCATTTGTAGAGGAGTTGATCGACGACGCGCGCGTCGGAATGTTGCGGGGTGACGCTGAGTCCAATGAGTTCGAGGCGCATCCGCGTCATTTCCTCGACCACGGTCGGAATGTTGGTGAACCACCAGCAGCCAAAGATGTGCAGGTTTCGGAACTTCCGAGCCAGGACGCAGAGTTCGTGCTGATTTTCGCGAGCCAGCACGGTGACCGCGAATTTGTTTTGGGGGAAGCCATCGCAAAGGCGTTCCAACGCCGCCAGGTTGGAGAGGCCCACACCGTCGCCAGCCATGCGAAGCCGCGGATTGACCGCACGCTTCACGCCCATCATCAACGCGAGAGGCAGTCCGGCATCGCGGCAATGAGGCAGCACCGCCTTTTCGAGCACGCGCGCACAATTGGTGTCGGCGGGAAAATCGAAATCGGGCGGCAGCGATACCATGAGGTACCGGGCGTCCGTGGTGCGCGTCCAGGTGTCGAGGAATCTCCGGACTTCGCTGGTGGTTTTTGGGGTGAGACTGCCGCCGGTCTTGTAGCTCCAGCGGGCCAGGAGCGGGGCGGTGTCACCCCAGGAAATCAGCAAGGGATCGATGCGAAGCCCCGAGATGAACCGCGGGTCGCGTCGGAATTTCTTTTCCCAACGGGGCCGCTCGATCTCGTCGAACGGGGAATTGGTCATGCAGATCGATTTGACGTTGGCCAGCTCCAGGCAACGGGTCACGTATTGCGCAGGTTTCCATTGGGCGAACCAGCGTCGCAGCGTGGATAAATCGCGTTTTTTGACGTCGAGCCCGAGCTGATGCAAACTGGTGAGGACGCCACGGCACGCTTCGGAGATTGGCGAATGTTGGAGAAACAGGGTGTCCCAGATCAATTCGGCCTGGCTCGCCTTGGGCAACGCCCAGAATTTTTCGTAGGGCATGTCGAGCCACCGAAACGATTCCGAGACGAGATAATGGTAGACGAGCAGATCGTCGATCCCCCAGAGCAACAGATCTCCAAAGGCCGGGTCGTAAAGGTGGGTGTGAATATCCATGACCGGGGTCGAGGCGACGATGGCTTCAACGCGCGCAGCGAGCGCGGAACGATCGGCGTCAGCGGTCATAGGTGGCGCGACGCTAACAGGAGCTCCGCAGGCCCGGCCAACAAATTTTCCGTTCGTGTCCCACCATTGCCGGCGCTAGGCTTCTTCCATGCCGAACAACGCCAGTCGCGGCGAGGGGCATCCCGAAGTGGTTGTGGGCCGTCCGAGCCGTGAATGATTCGCCACTGTAGCGCAGACTTCCAGTCTGCTGTATCGTGGATTTCCAATCCGCACACGCTGGGAGTGGCCTTGTGCGCCAGGATTATCAAGCGACTGCCGACTGGAAGTCGGCGATATAGCAGACTGGAAGTCTGCGCTACGTGGGGAATGACTCCAACCCCGAGCGGGACTTCGCATCCGGATGAAATTGATTTGAAATGACCAATGTTGCCGTCATCGGCCTGGGTTACGTGGGACTGCCGCTGTCGCTTCAATTCGCCCGTTCGGGAGTGACCGTGACAGGGCTCGACATCGATCCGGCGCGGATCGAGGACTGCAACGCCGGTCGCACTTATATCCAGCACATTGATGGAAAGGAAATCGGTGAAGAGGTGCGAAAGGGAAGATTTCTGGCATCGACCGATTTCAGCCGGATCCGGGATTTGGATGCGGTGATCATTTGCGTGCCGACGCCGCTGAAGGGCGAGCGCGAGCCGGACATTTCGTTCATCGTGAAAACGGGCGAGACCATCGCGCCCTATTTGCGGCGGGGAATGCTGGTGGTCCTGGAGTCGACAACTTATCCGGGGACGACGGAAGGGGAGTTGCGGACCGTGTTGGAGCGCGGGTCCGGGCTGACGGCGGGCCGGGATTTTCACCTGGCGTTTTCACCCGAGCGCGAGGATCCGGGCAACCCGGACCGGCAGATCGCGAATATTCCAAAGGTCGTGGGCGGGCTGACGCCGGTGTGCCTCGAGAAGGCGTGCGCTTTGTATCGACGCGCAGTCCGCACCGTGGTGCCGGTCTCTTCCTGCCGGGCGGCTGAGGCGACGAAACTTCTGGAAAACATTTTTCGCGCGGTAAATATAGCGCTCGTGAATGAGTTGAAGGTTGTCTATGAGGCGATGGGAATTGATGTCTGGGAGGTAATTGATGCGGCAAAGACCAAGCCATTTGGGTTCATGCCGTTTTATCCGGGGCCTGGTCTGGGAGGTCATTGCATCCCGATCGATCCCTTCTATCTGACATGGAAAGCCCGTGAATTTGGACAGGACACTCGCTTCATCGAACTGGCTGGAGAAATCAACACGGCGATGCCGCGTTACGTGGTGCGACGAACGGAAGAAGCCCTCAAGGCGAGCGGCAAAACCGTTCGAGGGAGCCGGATCCTTTTGCTCGGGCTCTCCTACAAGCCGAATGTGGATGACGTGCGCGAGTCCCCGGCGTTCGTCCTGCTGGATCTTCTCAAGGATGCGGGCGCCGATGTGGCCTATCACGATCCGCATGTGCCGATAATCCGTCCGACCCGCGAGCATGGGCATTGGACCGGCACAAAATCGGTGGACTGGATGGAAAAAGTGGTTTGTTCTTTTGATGCCGTCCTGATCTGTGTCGCGCACCGGGCGGTGAATTACCAGGAGCTCGCCGAGTGGAACGATTGCATCGTCGATACTCGCAACGTCATGGCGACGGTCGCGACGCGGCCCGGGACGATTTGGAAGGCTTAGGCGTGGCGAGCTCAAATTCCCAACGGCGGATCGAACAGGTTCACGCGGACCTCCGGGACAAGCCGCGGACATGGCTGGTCACAGGCGCCGCGGGTTTTATTGGGTCGCATCTGGTCGAGAATCTGTTGCAGCTCGGGCAAACCGTGACCGGGATGGACGACTATTCGACGGGGCAGCCTCGCAACCTCGCCGAGGTGCAGGCATTGGTGACCCCGGCACAATGGGCACGATTTGAATTCATCGAAGGGGACATTCGCGACCTGGCGATGTGCACCAGGGCGTGCGCACGAAAGGAGTTTGTTTTGCATCATGCGGCGCTCGGTTCTGTGCCGCTCTCGATCGCCGATCCGTTGCGCACCCACACGGTGAATGTCCAAGGCACGCTTCACATTCTGCAAGCGGCGCGCGATTGCGGGGTGCGGCGGGTGGTCTATGCCTCGAGCAGCGCGGTTTATGGCGACCAACCGGGGGAGAGCATGCGGGAGGATCTCCTCGGCCGGCCGCTGTCGCCGTATGCCGCCTCAAAATGGATGAATGAGATCGACGCCGAAGTCTTTGGACGTTGTTACGCGCT
>JBEEGQ010000268.1:0-7471 GCA_041166945.1 Verrucomicrobiota bacterium | reverse complement strand
TCCGATCGCTCGAGGCGCAATTGTTTGGGGCCGAGGTCCGCATCCGCGGTTCGGTCACCAACGCCTCGTTGATCCGGGACTGGAAACTGCCCCGCAAGGAGCCCACGGATCCGCTCCGGCCGGAAGGGGCGTTCTGGCACGAGTTTTTGACACAGGCCGACAAGGTCCGGCCCCTCGCCACTCCAAGTGTCACCGTTCTTTTCCAATTCGACGCGCGCGATCTGGGCAGCCTCGCCGCCACCGTGAAGGTTTCCGTGCCGGCTGTGGAATCGCCCTGGGGCGCCGCCACCAATCTCACGCTCAGCGCCCGCGTCATCCCCCGGCTTCGCACCAACGAACCGGTTCAGGCCGAGATCAAGCTCGGAGCGGATCAGTTGCGAACCCCGTGGGGTGTCGCGACCAACATGCAATTAACCGCGCGCCTCGAGCCGTCGTTCACCGAGCCTTTCCCGACCAACGGCACGTTGAAACTCGAATTGTTGCGGCCCACGACGCCCTGGGGCAACGCCGACCTGATCGCCTTGGACGCCCGGACCACGCCCGTGTCCACCAACGGCGCCGCGCGCATCACCACCGTCACGCTGAATGTTCGGCAGCCGCGATATGACCTGGAATCCGCGCGCTCCGCCACCGTGGTCGCCCGCATTGTCCACGCGGCAACCAATCCCCTCCCGGCATCGGTGGAATCCGATACGTTGGTGGAGGACGCGCGAACGCCCTGGGCCACTTCAGCGTGGACGCGGGTCCAGTGCTCGTTCGATTTGCCCCGCGCCGATGCGCTTATGGTGATGCGGACCAATCTCACCTGGCCCGAGCGTTTCAAAAACATTCCCTTCGATCTCACCGCCGCCTTCAGCAATGCGCTGGCTCCAAAGATCGAGGC
Source organism: Verrucomicrobiota bacterium (assembly GCA_041166945.1). Lineage (GTDB taxonomy): Bacteria > Verrucomicrobiota > Verrucomicrobiia > Limisphaerales > JADJPG01 > DASTLJ01. Next base: position 6,588 of record JBEEGQ010000268.1, on the reverse strand, counting down.
CCGGGAGTTGCACATCACCAATCGCTGGCGCTTCCCGGAATTGAAAACGGCGGCGGCGCTTCAAAATTCAGCGGGCATGCTCGGTGTGGAAGGCACTCTCGACACCGGGACACGCGCCCTGGTTTTTCATGCGATCGCCCGCGGGGATCCGCACGCCCTGAGTCCGCACCTTCCGACGAACGCGCTGCCGTGGCTGGCGGAATATGATTCGGCGGCGCCTCTCGACGCTGTCATCGATGGCCGCGCGGAATTGCCGGATTGGGCGAACTGGAAATCGAATGGGTGGACCCTGGCGATGCACACCGCTTCGTTGGCGGCACGCGTGGAATCCGGTCCCGCTGCCCTGCACGACATACACTTCAACGCCATCCAGGTGGCGGCGCTTTACACGAACGACCATTGGACATTGCCGGAGATCCACTTCACCCGGCCCGAGGGATTTATCGATGCCCACGGGGAGGTGGATGGGACGAGCGGCGAGTTTCATCTGAAGCTGCGGAGCACCATCGACCCGCAGGCGCTGCGGCCAATATTTTCACGCGGGGATCAGCAGGAAATTTTTGAGCCGTTCGAATTCACCGTCCTGCCGGTGCTGGCGGGGGAGGCGCGTGGAAATATTCGGGACCTATCGACCGTCAGCGCGATGGCGGCCGCGGCGGTCACCAACGTGGCTTATAAAAAACAGTTTTTCCGATATGCCACCGCCACCGGTTCCTACACGAACGGTTTCATTTCGGTCTATCGCGCGGTGATTTTGAGGGACGGCGAGCAGGGCGGCGCAGATGGCATCGGGTTCGATCTGCGCCGGGAACGGCTGTATCTGACGAATGCGCACGGGAATCTTACGCCGATGGTGGTGGCCCGTGCGATTGGGCCCCACATCGTGAAGGCGATTGAGGCCTATCATTTTGACGTGCCGCCGGTCGTTCGTGCCAACGGATCGATCCCGACCGGCCGCGGCGATCGCAGCGAGGATCTGCAGTTCGAAGTGGAGGGCGGCCCTTTCCATTGGTGGCGCATCCATGCCGATCGGGTGCGCGCCTCCATTCATTGGCTGGGAGAGGATTTGACTCTGACCAACATTCACGCGACCTGGCGGGGAGCCAATGCCGCGGGCTGGGCGCGATTCGATTTCCGCCAACCGAAAGGGGGCGCCATGGCGTTTCACCTGGGGGCCGAGGGCGGTGACCTGAATCGCATCGTGCAGGATCTGCAAAATGGAACGTCCAATCATCTCGAAGGCGTCGTGGACGTCGACCTCGCCGTGACGCACGCGTTCGCGAATGACATCAGCTCGTGGAACGGCTACGGGCACGCGCGGCTCACGAACGGTTTGCTGTGGGACATCCCGCTGTTCGGCGTCGCCTCGACGATCCTCAACGGCATCATCCCCGGCCTGGGCCATAGCCGCGCCAAAAGCGCCACGGCCACCTTCCTCATCACCAACAGTGTCCTTCACACGAAGGACCTCAAGATCGAGGCGTCGGCCATGCATTTGAAATATCGGGGGGCGGTGGATTTTGACGGCAACATCGACGCGCGAATGGACGCCGAACTGTTGAAGGGCGTGCCGGTGATCGGGCCTTTGATCACGGCGGTGTTCTGGCCGGTCACCAAGCTCTTCGAGTATCGGGTCACGCGCACACTCAGCAATCCGAAGCTGGATGAGGTTTATTTCATCCCGAAACTGTTGCTCCTTCCCTTTCAACCGCTCAAAACGATGAGGAACCTTTTCGGCAGCGACGAGGACAAGTCAGACCAGCCTCCGCCGGATCGCAAACCGCGCAAGCCGCCCAGGACCACGCCTTGAACGGGCCCGGGGAAAATCATTTTCGCGGATGAAACTTTCGATGGACGTCGCGAAGCCGTTTGCCGCTGACCTGGGTATAGATTTCGGTGGTGCTGATGCTGGCGTGCCCAAGGAGTTCCTGGATGACCCGCAAATCGGCGCCGTGCTCGAGCATGTGCGTGGCAAAACTGTGGCGGAGCATGTGCGGAGTGACATTCCTGCCGATGCCCGCCTGGCGGGAACATTTCTTGATGCGCTTCCAAAGTGTCCCGGCCGAAAAAGCGGTGCCACGGCTCGTGATAAACACGTTCGCGGGCGTGCGCGGTTTGACGAGCGCCGGACGGCCCGCCGCCAGATGCCGTTCGAGCGCTTCCATCGCTTTTCTGCCCACAGGCACGATGCGTTCCTTGTTTCCCTTGCCGATGACGCGGATGAAGCCGGCCTCGAGATGCAGCTGTTCCAATCGCAGATTGCGCAGTTCCGAGAGACGCAATCCGGATGAGTAGGCCAGTTCCAGAACGGCGTGATCGCACAAGCTGGCCGGGGTCGCTGGCCGCACCGGAACGAGCAGCCGCTCAATTTCCACGTCGGTCAACGATTTGGGCAGCCGTTTCCAGCGTCGCGGCACCGAAAGGTTTTCGGCCACGTTGACGGGGAGAAATTTTTCGGTCTCGGCGAAACGGTGGAACGCGCGCAATGCCGCCACCTGGAGATAAACGCTCTCTCCACTCAATAGCCGCGCACCTTTCGACGGCCCGTTTTTGATGCCGCGCGTTCGTTCGGCCTGGAGGAAGCTGACCAAGTGCGACTGCTCGACCTGCCGCCAATCGTTGATCCCCTGCCGGCGCGCCCACTGGATGAAATTGTTCAGGAGCGCCAGGTAGGTCTTTTGGGTGTTCCCGGCGTGCCCGCGTTCGTTGCGCAGATGTTGGATGAAATCTTCGACCAGTTCCTGCATCAGAAACCTAGTGTGCCGTGCCGGGCTGGCCTTCGGCAATGCCCTGCGTGGAGTCGCTGCGCGCGCCCGTTTTTTCCTGCTTCGATTTTTCGATCGCCTTTTGCATCTGGCGCACGCCTTCGATTCGCTGCTGGATCTTTGGAAGCAACGGCTCCTCCGCCAGCCGAAAATAGCGATCCATCCGGCCCAGGAATTGATCGATCTCCGCGGCGATGGCGCGATCCCGGGATTCGGGCGCTCCGCTGGTCTCGATGAGCTTCAGGAGACCGCCTTCCATCCGGACGTGGAATTGCGTTCGGCCCTGACGGCTGCACCATTGGCGCACGCTGTCCACCCAGGGCGCATGAGCGGGGGAGGTCACAAAAAGTCCAAACCGTCGATCGGGCGCGACCGGGATCAGCGCCCAGCCCGCCACGTCCATCAACTGTGGCAGCGCCGGCAAATCCTGCATTCCATCCACCCGAAACCCGCCGGTTTCCAGCCGGCGCCCGCGAATCTCCGTGAGCGCGGCCACCGCCTTTTCGTCGACCGCTGAGTCGACCAAAATGGCGCTGGTGCCGAAAAGCGCCTCGGCGGCGAAACGTCCCGGGGCGAGCAGCTCGGCCTGGTTGGCGGGAAGGTTCCAGAGCGAGAATGGGGTTTCCGCATCACGGCACGGATCATACACATCGTTCGGATCGAATGGCGCCGCCAGATGCCAGAGGCCCGGCTGGCTCCCGGTGTAATGAACCACTCTCGCCATGAGCTCGCCGTCCATCGCCGTGATCACATGCGGCAGGTCCACCACGGCGGGCCGCGGCGAGGAAAAGAAAAGACTCGGTGTCACGAATGCGCCCCCGTTCCGAACATGACTTCAGCCGCCCAGCGGCCGTCCCGTGATCCGTTCATAAGCCTCCACGTATTTGGCGGATGTCTTCGTGACCACCGCGGACGGCAACGCCGGCGCCGGCGGGTTCTTGTCCCACTCCAGCGTCTCGAGGTAATCCCGGACAAATTGTTTGTCGAAACTGGGCTGGCTGCGTCCGGCTTGATATTCGGCCGCCGGCCAGAACCGCGACGAATCGGGCGTGAGCACTTCGTCGATGAGGATCAATTTCCCTTCGAACATTCCGAACTCAAATTTGGTGTCGGCAATCAGGATGCCCCGCTCGCGCGCAAAGGATCGCGCATCGGTGTAAAGACGCAGACTAAACTCCCGCGCCTGACGCGCGATGTCCGCCCCCACGATCCGCTCGGCCTCGGAGAACGGGATGTTTTCATCATGGCCCGTCTCGGCCTTGGTGGCGGGGGTGAAGATGGGTTCCGCGAGCTCGGACGACTCGCGCAAGCCCGGCGGCAGTTTGAGGCCGCACACGGTCTGGGACTTTTGGTATTCCTTCCAGCCGCTGCCGGCGAGATAGCCCCGCACGACGCATTCGATCGCCAGCGGTTGTGCCTTTTTCACAATCATGCTGCGGCGCGCCAGGGACGCCGCGAAGGGCACGAGCCGCGCTGGCAGCGGGTCGCTCGCCCCCGCCAGCAAATGGTTCGGCATCCAGGCAGCGCTGCGTTCAAACCAGAAATGGGAGAGGTGCGTCAGCACCTCGCCCTTGCGCGGGATGCCGTTGGGCATCACGCAATCAAAGGCGCTGATGCGATCGGTCGCCACCAGGAGAAATGCGTCGCCGAGATCAAAAATCTCACGGACCTTGCCGCTCTTGAGTTTTTGAAAGCCAGGCAGGTCCATCGACAGAATCGGTTCGGATGTCATGATGAAAAAGAATGCGGAGCGGACGGCCCAGAGGAAAGTGCAAAATCATGGCAACCCACTTTTTGGAGTGAGTTCCTCGTCCCTGCCCAGTAACCGCCGAACAGAAGCGCCTCCTTTCCCCCATCCCTCTCCTCCATTTCGGAAATGGAGGAGAGGGTGCCCGAAGGGCGGGAGAGGAGGCGCTCAGGATTAAATTTGCAGGCGTTTCACCAAATCCTGCGAGAGCACTTCGTAAGCCGCCGCAGCCACGCTGTATTTGTCGTAGTAAATGATCGGCTTTCCGAAACTGGGCGCCTCCGCGAGCCGCGTCGCTCGAGGTATCACCGTTTCAAACACCGCGTCGCCAAAATGCTGGCGCACTTCATCCACCACCTGCTGTGAAAGGCGCGTGCGCCCGTCGAACATTGTCATCACCACCCCGATGATATGCAGGCCCGGGTTGACGCCGGTGTCGCGAAGCTGGTTGAGCAGGCGCGTGATCATCGAGATGCCTTCCAGCGCATAATATTCGCATTGCAACGGCACCAGCAGGCTGTCGGCGGCGGTGAAGGCATTCAAGGTCAGCGTGCCTAGAGACGGTGGGCAATCGATCAGGATCACATCGAATTGCGCCGAGTCGATCACGGGCTGGAGTGCCATCTTGACGCGTTGCACATGATTGTCCATGCGCGCGATTTCGATGTCCGCCCCGCACATGTCCAGTTCGCTGGGGATGATGCTGAGCCGTTCCCAGGCGGTTTTCTGGATTTTTTCCGCGAGCGCCGCTTCGCCCAGGAGCGGCCGATACGCGCTGGCCCCTTCCACCTTCTCGAGGCCGAGACCGCTGGTCGCGTTGGCCTGCGGATCGAGGTCGAACAACAACACGCGTTTGCCCAGCGCCGCCACACACGCAGCGACATTCACCGCGGTCGTGGTTTTGCCCACACCGCCTTTTTGATTGGCCACGGCCACCACGCGAGTCGGCATGGCGCCAATTAAACGGGACGGTTGGGGTCGGCGCAAGCAATCCCGTTTCGCGCGCGCCCATCCTCGCCCAAATCGATCGTGCTGGCCGCCCATCCCTTCGGGGCGGGGACGGCCCGTCCCTGCATCCCAATAAGGAATCAAACGGAGTGCGCCCGTCTCGGGCGCAGCCAGGTTGGATATGGCTCGGCGTTGTGACTTTTCAGCGCGCTGGATTATAAGGAGCCTGCTGGACGTAGGACGCTCGTAGCGCCGACTGGCAGTCGGCTGTATCGCCGGTTGGCAACCGGCGAGGGAACGAATTAACACAGCACGTGCAGGCATGCCATTCCGTCGTCCAACAATCCAGTTTCTTCGCTGGGGCGGAGTGCCACTCCGCGAAACAGCCGATTGCCAATCGGCGCTACACTGCGCGTCGCGGAGTGCGCCCGTCCCGGGCGCAGCAAGGCCCAACGTCGCTCGGCGTTCGAGTCATTGTGCATAAACCTTCACGGCGCACGCTTTGTAGGACGGCTGCCGTGAATAGGGATCGAACACCGCAGCCGTCAGCAGGTTCGTCTCTGGAAAATGCATCGGCATGAAGACCTGTCCCGGCCCCACTGTCGGCGTGAGGCTCGCCAGGACCTCGACGCTCCCGCGCCGGGAAGCTACCACGACACGCTGGCCGGCACGGATCCGCAGCGCGGCGGCGTCGCGCGGGTGAAGCTCGACGTAATTCGCGGCCGGCCCCAGCTTGCGCAGCACGTCTGATTTGTTTGTGCGCGTCAATGTATGCCATTGCGAACTCGAACCGCGGCCTGTCAGCAGGAGCAAGGGATAATCGACATCCGGCTTCTCGGGTTGGTCGCGCGGCTGCTCGAAAATAAATTTCGCCCGCCCATCCATGGTCGGGAATTTTCCATCCTCGAAAAGGCGCCGTTCGCGCCCCGGGGGATTCCGGCGGGCCGCCGGGGAATCGGTTCCTGCGATTCCTCCGGGGCCTGCCGGGGATGCCTCCGTCATCTTCTGAGTGAAAGGCCATTGTATTCCGCCCTCGCGATCGAGATGGCGGTAATCCTCGATGCCGGTGATGTCACACGGACTTCCGGCGCTGAGACGCTTGAGAATTTGAAAAGCAGCCTGGGGCGA
>JBEEGQ010000267.1:0-17053 GCA_041166945.1 Verrucomicrobiota bacterium | reverse complement strand
CTGGGCCTGGCCGCCGTGGGGCTGGTATCACTTCCAGCTGCACTGTTCGCTGAGGAAAAACTTAATCCGATGCTCACGGCAGTGACTCCCACGAGCATCAGCGGGTCGGTCAGCACCTCCGTGGAGTGGGCGCCCGGCACCGGCAACGGCTTCAGCTCCCCGCGCCTTTATCAACAGGGCAAGGCGGACGGCTTTATTCTCGACGTCGTCAGTCTCACCCTCGACAAGCCCCTCGATGAAGGCAATTGGGCTGCCGGCTATCACGTCGATCTCTGGCTGGGACCCGATGCGAACGCGTTCGCCAGCCAAAGTACGGATGCCCGGGCTGATTTCGCGATCAAACAGGCGTATGTCGCATTGCGCGCGCCCCTCGGCAACGGACTCGACTTCAAAGTCGGCGTGTTCGATTCCATTATCGGTTACGAGAGCCACGATTCCTACAAGGACCCGAATTACACCCGTTCCTACGCGACCTCCATCGAGCCTCATACCCACACGGGCATTCTGGCCAGCTATCAGTTCAGCTCGCTCGTGAGCCTGTCGGCCGGCATCGCGAACACCACCGGTCCCGCGATCAACAGCCGCGCGAATCCTCCCAAGGCGGAATCCTTCAAATCCTACATGGGCTCGGTGGCCTTGACGGCTCCCGACGGTTGGGGATTTGTCACCGGCTCGACCCTGTATGCCGGGTTCGTCAACGGATGGACCGACAACACCAACGGGTTGAACGGCACCACGATCAATCTCTATGGCGGCGTGACCTTGAATACGCCGATCAAAAACTGGCGGTTCGGCGCTTCGTACGATTACGCCACACGCACCGATGATGCGGTGCCGGGTGGAAGCCAGGCTGAGTTGAACGCCTGGGCCATCACGGGCTACAGCTCCTATCAGCTCACTGAGAAGGCGAGCCTGCATTTGCGCGGTGAATTCGCCCAGACGGATGCGAACATCTTCAACACAGGAACCCAGTTGTCCAACGGGGACAGCAAGCTCTTCGGCGTGACGGCCACCCTTCAATATGATCTGTGGAAGAACGTCATCAGCCGCCTGGAGTTCATCTGGGATCACGAAGCCGGCGACAACAACATGCGCCGCTTTGGAGGCAATGGCGATCCGGCCACCAGCGACGGTGGACGGGTGCACAACCGTTATACCCTGGCCCTGAACCTGATTTACAGGTTCTAGCAACAATTCGCGCGAAAGACTTTTTCCGGCCAGTCCGGGAGAGGGCTTTCGCGCGGCACTTCATTATTGTGCCGGCCTGCATTTCCCCACCCGCCTCAAAACGGGCAACATGATCAAATCTGCGCAAGCTGACCCGCAAACGTCACCTCGATGTGACGCGAGCCATCGTGCGATTGGGGGATTGTGGAGCCACCTGCGGGGCAGGTTGCCGGCGCTGTTGCTGGCACAATCTTTGCGGGCAGCACTCCATCGTTTGGTTTGTTATTCGCTGCGATCCTGGCCGGGGTTTGCGCTGTGCATTGCGCAGCCCCGGCCCACTCTCTGAACCCGGGCGCGCGCCGAGTAACGGCGCGATGTCCATTTCGGAAATACGACAACAACCCGCGGAACCAACCGCACAGAACATAAGAAATAGAATGAAAGTAAACCAATGGACTCTCGGGCTGGCCGCCGTCGGGCTGGTCAGCCTCCCTGCACTGTTGCAGGCCGAGGAAAAACTCAATCCCATCCTGACAGCCGTCACCCCCACAACGATCAGCGGCTACGTCAGCACCTCCGTGGAATGGAATCCCGGCACCGGCAATAACAGCGTGCCTGCGTTCGCATTCAACAAAGGCAAACAGGACGGCTTCAACCTCGACGTGGTGAGCCTCTCCCTCGACAAGCCGCTCGATGAAGGCAATTGGGCCGCTGGTTACCATGTGGACCTCCTGTTCGGACCGGATGCCAATGCGTTCGCGACCCAGAGCAGCGGCACCGCCGCGGATTTCGGGATCAAACAGGCGTACGTCGCCCTCCGCGCCCCGGTTGGCAACGGACTCGATGCCAAAGTCGGCGTGTTCGACACCCCGATCGGCTACGAAACATTTGATTCCCACAAGAACCCGAACTACACGCGTTCCTATGGGTACACCATCGAGCCGACCACCCACACAGGCATTCTGCTCAGCTATCAGCTGTGCAAACTGGCCAGTGTTTCCGCCGGCATCGCCAATACGTTCGGCCCGAAAATCAACGAGCGCGCCCGCACCGAGTCCTACAAGACCTACATGGGATCACTCGCCCTCACGGCTCCCGATGATTGGGGATTCCTCGCCGGCTCCAGCCTCTCGGCCTGCGTCATCAACGGATTCAACTCCGGCACCGCTGCCGGCGGCGTCAACCAGACCAGCTATTACGTCGGTGCCGCGGTGAACACGCCGCTGAAATGGCTCAAAGTCGGAGCCAGCTTCGACGAACTGGCCACCACCGATCACACCTACGGCCCGGGCGCCGACACCTCCTGGTACGGCAATGCCTACGGCATCTACGCCAGCATGACCGTCAACGAGAAACTCAGCGTTCATCTGCGCGGCGAATATGCCACTACCGACACGGCACTCTTCGGCCAGGATCCCGCAGTGCCCACCGTCGACGGCGGCAGCAAAATGGTCGCCGCCACCGCCACGGTCCAGTATGACCTGTGGAAAAACGTCCTGAGCCGCCTCGAATTCCGCTGGGATCACGTCGCCGGTGACAATGAACAAACCCGGTTCGGTGGAACGCCCGCCCCCGGCGGCGCCGGCACTCCCGGCCATTTGCGCAATTACTACACCATCGCGTTGAACCTCATCTACAAGTTCTAAACGCCCCGCATTCTTCACAACCCCTCCCGGCGAAACCGGAAGGGGTTTTTCTTTTTCCCCCCGCGATAGCCGGTTGCCGGCGCACGGGCGGAGTGTGTCCATCGCCGATCGCAGCAACGGCCGCCCGCCAGAACGCATCCGAAAAAATCAAACGCCTCACCAGTTCGTGTCGCGCTTCGCTTGCATCCGGGCGGGACTTGCATTCGTATATCTCATTGCCCGCAATGGCATCCTGACTATGCAGATCCACCGTCTCCTTTCGTGCGCGCTGCCTCTTTTTTTGATCGTCGCCGGATGCCGGCCCGCCCCGAAATCGGTCCGCTCAGTTTCCAGCAACACCCCCTCACCGCTGGCGATCTCCACGCTGGATCCGATGGCGATCGTGCTCTCGGCACATGCCGGCGGGACGCCGTTGGACGCGGACATCCGTCGGGCGCAACAGGAGATTCCGGGAAGCGCCAATGCGACGCCCGCCCTCGAGCGGCTGGGCTGGCTGTTCGTGTCGAAGGCGCGCGTGAGTTTCGATCCCGGTTTTTATAAACTGGCGGAACAGTGCGCCGTGGCCATCGAGGTCCGTGCCCCCGGTTCCCTTGAAGCGCTGCTGTTGCGGGGACATGTCCTTCAGAATCTCCATCGCTTTCACGACGCCGAACCTCTCGCGCGCCGGCTGGTTGCGGAACGGGGATCGCCTTTTGATTTTGGATTGCTCGGTGATGTTCTGATGGAACAAGGCAGGCTGGCCGAAGCCATTGCCGCGTATCAGCGCATGGCGGATCTGAACCCGGACTCGCAGGCCCTGGCGCGCATCGCTCACGTGAGGGCGTTGAAGGGCGATTTGGCCGGAGCGCTTCAGGCCTGCCGGCAGGCCACCGCCGCCGTGAACGCGCGGGATGCCGAAGTTGCCGCGTGGATGCACACCCGGCTTGGCGGCTATGAATTTCAAGCGGGCCATTTTGAAGCGGCCCGCGCGGCGTGCGCCACGGCTCTGACGCTGCAAACCAACTATCCACCCGCGCTCCTCCTTTGCGGTCGCATATTGCTGGCGGAGACAAATGGCATCGGAGCCATCGAGCCGCTGCGGCTCGCCGCGGGTTTGAATCCATTGCCGGAATACCAGTGGGCCTTTGCCGAAGCGTTGCGCCAGGCGGGCCGCGCCGCCGAAGCCGACCAAGTCGAAGGACGACTCCTAAACACCGGGGCCTCCGAGGATGCGCGGACGTTTTCATTGTTTCTTGCCACACGCCGTCTGCAACCGTCCACCTCGTGCGAACTGGCCCGGCGCGAACTTCTGCAACGTGTCGACGTTCATACGCACGACGCCCTCGCCTGGGCGCTGGCAGCGGATCATCAGTGGGACGAGGCGGCAAAGGAGAGCGCCCTCGCGTTGGCCGAGGGGACCGCGGACGCGCGATTGCTTTTTCACGCGGCCTGGATTGCCGCGCATCGGGGAGATGCGGCCTCGGCCGGTCCGCTCACTGAGAAGGCGAACAGATTTCGACAGATGTTGCTGCCCTCAGAACGCGCAAAACTTTTCGAAGTGGAACGGATGCTCGCTTCGGTGACCGCTTCCGGACCCTCTGCCGTGGTCAACAACAAATGACCCTGCCTCCGGCCGCCGTTAGTTGGATCGGGGCGGTGCTTCTGGCGCTGTCGGCCTTTGCCGCCCGCGCGCATGACCCTGGTCTCAGCAGCATCCAATTTCAAATCACCCCCGGCGGCATCACCGCCACTGCGACTCTGGCGCGTGCCGATGTTGAAGTTCTGGGAGGGGTCAAGCGGCTTGGGGACGTCATTCCAGAATCGCTCTTCGTCGTCGTTGGGACAAATCGGTTCCCGGCTTCCCTCGTGACGGTGGCCCTCAATGAGAGCGACGCGGTCTGCCAGCTGTCCTTTCCGACGCCGGTGTGGACAAACTTTGTGATTGAGTCAGAGCTTCTGAATTTGCTGCCGCGGGGGCATCGCCAATTTGTCGCGGTGCGGGATTCAACCGGCAATTCGCTCGGGGAAAAGCTTTTCGACGCTCACCAGCATACGCTGGCAGTCACGCCGGGAAGCGCGGGCTCCGGGCCAAAAGGATCGAGCTCATTCGCGCAATTTCTTCTATTGGGAATCGAACACATCGCCACGGGATTTGATCATCTCGTTTTTTTGTTCGGATTGTTGTTGGTCAGCCGGACCTTTCGGGATGTTCTGAAGGTGATCACAGCGTTTACGGTGGCCCATTCGATCACGCTGGCTCTCGCAACTCTCGAACTCATCCGCGTTTCGCCCCGCATCGTGGAACCGCTCATCGCCGCATCGATAATCTACGTGGGCATCGAGAATCTCCTGCAACGCGGTTTCCAGCGCCGATGGATGCTGGCGTTTGCGTTTGGCCTCATCCACGGCTGCGGGTTCGCATCGGCGCTCAAGGAATCGGGAGTGGGCAGGGACGGCAGCGGGATCGCGCTCCCATTGCTCTCGTTCAATCTCGGCGTGGAGTCCGGGCAGCTGGCCCTCTCCGCCATCGTGCTGCCCTTCCTCTGGCAGATCCGCAAGCACGAGAAAGTGGCGTCGCGCTTTGTGACCGTCTGCTCCGCGCTCATCGTCGTCGCAGGAATGGTGTGGCTCATCAACCGGATCTTCTCCAATCCCGCAGGCTCCGGCTAACGAGGAATTCTTTCGAAAAGATTCATCAGCAGGATTTCACCGTATTTCGTCCCGAACCACACCATCGCCATCGCCGCGAGCGGGGAGAAATCAAACCTGCCGATTCTCAATCGCATCCATTGGAGAGGATGCAGCAGATTCTTGCCGGTGAGCGTTGCGAATTCCAGGAAGGTCCATGTGCCAAAATGAATGTAGCTGGTGACCAGATAAAGGCCCAGCAATCCCAAAAGGAGGTATTTGGTGGACAGCAAAACTGCCAGGCCGAGCACCAACCCTTGAAGCAGCGGCTGCCGGAGGGATGTCGCCGGCGGCAGGAGGGCGAGCCGCGACAGGAGCGGATGAAGCAGCAGCCACAGCAGCGCGCTCGATAAGATCGGCGTTGCCAGTTTGAGCCAAACCGGCCAGCACTCGAGCCATCCCAGGTGCAGCCGGATCAGGCGCTGCCACGGATCCGAATCGGGGACCGTGCGGTTCCAGATCGAAAGCAGCAGCAGCCAGGAATAGAACACGACCAAAATCAGGAGGAAATGGGCTGCCGAATAGACCAGCATTCGCTGCAGGTTGTCGCTCCGAAACGGGACAGAGAGAACCCCGAGCGGCAGTCGCGCGACCCAATGAAGCGATGAACCGAGCTGCCAGTAAAGCGGCGCTCGAAGGAGCAACAACACCGCGAGAACCACCAGGTAACTCCAGCGCCGCGGTTTTCCGGGCACCGCGCTTCGCAATGTGTGCAGCAACGATGAACGATAGGAGGCAGGATGTTGAAATCCCATCCCCCGCCAGTTCAGCCACAACAACAGGGCGATCAGATTCAGCAGAAAATCCAACAGGAACATGCAGCAAACGAAATCGTCAGTGCCCCGAAAAAACGCCCGTCCACCGCGGCGGCTCGCTTAAAACCCCGCCAGGGCGTCGTCCGGTCGGTTTGGTTCACATCATTTTCAACAGGGTCTCAGCCATTTCGCTGGGAGTGGTGGCGACGCCGATCCCGGCTGCCTTGAACGCGGCGATTTTCGCCGCGGCAGTTCCCTTGCCGCCGCTGACGATCGCCCCGGCATGACCCATGCGGCGGCCCGGTGGCGCGGTGGCGCCGGCGATGAAGCCGGCGACCGGTTTTCGGCAATGCTTTTGGATCCATTCCGCCGCCTCCTCCTCGGCGCTGCCGCCAATTTCCCCAATCATGATGATGCCCTTCGTTTCGGGATCGTCGTTGAACATGCGGATGACATCGAGATGGGAGGTGCCGTTGACCGGGTCGCCGCCGATGCCGACGCAGGTGCTTTGTCCAACGCCCCTCGAGGTGAGCTGCCATACCGCTTCGTAGGTGAGCGTGCCGCTCCGCGATACCACACCGACGTTGCCCCGTTTGTGAATGTAGCCAGGCGCGATCCCGATCCGGCAGCCGCCCTGGGAATCCTTGCCAATCCCTGGCGTGACGACTCCAGGACAATTCGGTCCGATAAGCCGCGTTTTACGGCCCAGCATCGCCTGCTTCACCCGCACCATATCGCGCACGGGAATTCCCTCGGTGATGGCGACCACCAATTCGAGCCCGGCATCGACGCCTTCGAGAATGGCGTCGCCTGCGAACGGCGGCGGCACAAACACCGCGCTGGCTGTCGCGCCCGTCTGCTTCACCGCTTCGCCCACGGTGTCAAAGATCGGCACTTTGCGGCCGGCGTGCTCGAAAAACTGTCCCCCTTTGCCGGGCGTGACGCCGGCGACGACTTGCGAACCGTAGTCGATGGACAATTTGGCGTGGCGCGCGCCGAACTCTCCGGTGATGCCCTGAACGAGGATTTTGGTTTGGGGTTGGACAAGGATGGACATGAGAAGTGCTATTTCTGATGCTGTTGGTTCTTTATCGCTTTCAAATGTTTGATGGTGATCAGGTCGTGATCTCGGCCGACTGCTTCTTTCGCAAGGATCAATGTATCGAGATCCAGGACGCGACATTTCCCGCACGGCAGGTCAAGTTCGATGACATGCTTTTCAACCTGGTCGAACCCGCCGACAGCCAGGACATGACCCAGGCAGTCCACAGCGCCCAGATCCGTTTTCAGATACAAGTTCTTCAAAACTGCGCACTGCTCGGGCGTTAATTGCAGTGGCATATCCGGGCGCGATCGATGCACCGGGTGTAAATCTGCGAGCGCGTTTTGTACGCGCATCAGATTCTTCTCGCTGAAACGGCAGCACACATCCAAATCGCGCGTGACCAAGGTGACACCATGCGCAACCGCGGCAAATCCCCCCACCAGGACGAACTCGACGTTGGTTTCAATCAGCCGGCGCAAGAGCTCACTGAGATTTTGCATGGCGTTTCTCCATGGCGGCGCAAAGGGATTCCGCAAAATTCAATGCGTCATCATTGGCATGCATGCGTTCCCAAGGTGTCATGGCGAGGCTGACCCGCAGCAGCGAGATGTCCACGTCTCCAACTCCCTCATCTCCCCCCACAACATCGGCGCCGGCAGCTTCCCCAAGCGCACGGATTTCGTTGTCCGGTTGGTCTGGCACTTGCAAATGGTTGCTCACTCGAGTCAGGGGGCTACTGCTTTGACCACCCTCTGCGCCGCGTCGGCCATCGAATCGCCGCTGATGATGGTGAGGCCGCTTTCCGCCAGTGTTTTTTTGCCGGCGCCAACATTATTGCCCTCGAGGCGGACGACCAGCGGCAGTTTCAGGCCTGTCTCCTTCACGGCGGCGACGATCCCGGTGGCGATCACGTTGCAATCCATGATGCCGCCGAAAATATTCACGAGGATCGCCTTCACCGAGGGATCGCTCAGGATGATTTTGAAGGCTGCCGTCACCTGTTCCTTGCTGGCGCCTCCGCCCACGTCCAGAAAGTTGGCAGGGCTGGCACCGAAATGCTGGATGATATCCATCGTGGCCATCGCCAAGCCGGCGCCATTGACGAGGCAGGCGATCGAGCCGTCGAGCTTGATGTAATTCAGGTTGAACTTGCTGGCCTCGATTTCGAGGGGCGATTCCTCCGCCAGATCCCGCATCGCCTGAAGATCGGGGTGGCGGTAGAGCGCATTGTCGTCCAGAGCGATCTTTGCATCCACAGCCACGAGCTTTTCCTTGCCGTCGGCGCCGACGCAGATGCAGAGCGGATTAATCTCGACCATCGCGGCGTCGGCTTCCGACCAGGTTTTGTAAACGCCCGCCAGCAGCCGCGCACATTGGCCGGCGAGGTCGCCTCGAAGGCCCAGCGCCGCGGCGATCTTGCGGCCTTGCCAGGGCTGGAATCCCATCATCGGATCCACCTGTTCCTTGATGATCTTTTCCGGCGTTTTCTCCGCCACCTCCTCGATGTCCACCCCGCCCTCTGTGCTGGCCATGATCAAGGGTGTGCTCGTCGCGCGATCCAGCAGGACGGCGAGATAAAATTCCTTTTGGATGTCCTCGGCGGCGGCGATGAGCACGGTGCTGACGACGCGTCCGTCCGGACCGGTTTGTTTGGTGATGAGTGTGTTGCCGAGCATTGCCCTGGCGTGCGCCGTGGCTTCGTCGGCGGATTTCGCCAGTTTGACGCCGCCCTTGAATCCATCCTTGAACGTGCCCTTGCCCCGGCCTCCGGCATGGATCTGCGATTTCACCACCGCCAGTTTGTTGCCCGCGGCGAAGATTTTTTCGGCAATCATCCGCGCCTCCTCGACGGTTTTGCAGGCGTCCCCGGGCGGAACCAGCACCCCGTAATGTTTGAGCAGTTGTTTGGCCTGGTATTCGTGGATGTTCATCGGGAAAGAATTATCATGCCGGGATTCAGAGCGCTCCAGCGCGGCACCAATGGGATGCCTCGGATGAGCTGCTGGAAAAAAAACGTGGCGGGCAGCTCATGAACAGGCCGATGTGGAGAGACCACTCTCACCGCTGGTCCAAAGGCACGACCTTGAGCCCAACAGGGCCGGTGTAGTTGCTCTGCGGGCGTATGAGCCGGTTGTCGGCGAGCTGTTCGAGCACGTGAGCCGTCCAGCCGCTCGTGCGGGAGATGGCGAAGATCGGAGTGAACAGGTCGGTCGGAATGCCCAGGGAATAGTAGACGGTGGCCGAATAGAAATCGACATTCGCATTCAGGCCTTTCTTGGTGAGCATGATTTCGGCGATGCGTTCGCTCATCTGGATCCATTTTTTTTCGCCCAGCTTTTCGCAAAGCATTTGGGCCATACGCTTGAGATGCGGCGCGCGCGGATCGAGCACTTTATAAACGCGATGGCCGATCCCCATAATCTTGCGCTTGTTGGCCATCGCATCGTCGATGTAGGCGTCCACCTTGTCAAAGGACCCGATCTCCTGGAGCATCTTGATCACGCCTTCATTGGCGCCCCCATGCAGCGGGCCTTTCAGGGTGCCGATGGCGGTGGTGATCGCCGAATACATGTCACTCAAGGTGGCGATAGTGACACGCGCGCTGAACGTCGACGCGTTCATCCCATGGTCCGCGTGCAGCACGTAACACATGTCGAGGGTTTTCTCGGCCTCGCGTGACGGCTTTTCGCCGTTGATCATGTAGAGGAAATTAGCGGCTTCGCCGAGGGCGGGATCGGGATGAACCAAACCCTTCCCCTGCCGATGCCGGTGGAAGTAGGCGGTGACGACGGGGATTTGGGCGATCAACCGGAGCGCCTTGCGCCGTTGATCGTGCTGGGAATCGTCGTCGCAAGCCGGGTCAAAACAGCCCAGCGCCGACACGCCGGTGCGCAACGCGTGCATCGGGGGTGTCGACCGGGGTAATTCGCGGATGATATTAACGACGCCTTCGGGCAGTTCGCGGAATTCGGCGAACGCCCGTTTCATCTCGGTCAATTCATGTTTATTGGGGAGATGATTGTGGTGAAGGAGATGGACCACCTCTTCGTAGGTCACCTTGCCAGCCAGCTCGTTGATGTCGTAGCCGCAATAAATCAACTGGCCGATATCGCCGCGGACATCGCTCAGGCGTGTGTTGGCCGCGACGACTCCTTCCAATCCTTTTGTAGTGGTGCCCGGGTTGCTCATGCGAAAAAGATGCCTGCCAATCTAGGAATCGTGCGGAAGGCGGTCAATGGTTTTGTCCGCCAAATCAGCTTCCCAAGCCCATCAGCGGCCCGTGGGACCGGTGCCGGCGACGGCTGCCTCCTGGATCTGGCGGGTGATTTCGAAGGCGAGGTCGAGGGCCTGCTTGGCCGAGGCGCCGCTGACGACCGGGGTGCGGCGCGCGCGGACGCATTCGACGAAATGCCGCAGCTCGAGTTGAAGAGGTTCATCCTTGGCGATGGGCACCGGCTCGCGAACGATGCGTTGTCCGGCAAACTCGCTGACGATCGCCGTGGTGCTGGCCGCGAGGAGTTTCTTCCAAAGCGGACTTTCGGCCTCCCCATCCCGCGCAATGCGGTAAATAAATCCTTCCTGCGCGCGGTAATCGAGCGAGATGTAACAGGTGTTTTGCGGTCCGCTGAAGACCCGTATCTTACGCATCCGCTCGGGGCTGATGCGGCTCGCCGTCAGGTTGGCGACGCAGCCGTTCGCAAATCGCAGGCGCGCATTGGCAATGTCCTCCGATTTGCTTAACACGGGAATTCCAACGGCATCCACGCTCGTCACGGGAGATTTTACAAAGGCGAGGACTACATCGAGATCGTGAATCATCAAGTCGAGGACGACGCCGATGTCGGTGCTCCGCGCCGGGAACGGCGAGAGCCGGTGGGTTTCGATGAAGCGCGGTTGTGTGGCGACGGATTCCAGATAGCGGAAGATTGGATTGAATCGTTCCACGTGGCCGACCTGCAGGATGCTGGCGTGTTTCTGCGCGAGCTCGACCAGTTCGCCCGCCTGGGCGGTGTTGTCGGTCATCGGTTTTTCGACCAGGACATGTTTCCCCTCCACGAGAAGCCGGCGGGCGAGATCAAAGTGCGTCGTGGTCGGCGTCACGATGCTGAAGGCGTCGGAAGCGGCGATGGCTTCATCGACCGATTGAAAAACCCGCGCCTGATATTTTTCGCCAACGCGCCTGGCGGCCTCGGCCGATGTGTCGAACACGCCGGCAAATTCGACCTGGCCCTCCTCCGCCAGCGCGGCGTAAAGGCGCGCGTGTTCCTTGCCCAGCGAGCCCGTGCCGAGAACGGCGACCTTGATTTTTTCCTGAATTGCCACGCCGCCAGCTTGCCCGCCGGGCTGCGGACTGAATACTGAAAAGTCGCGTTGCATTTTCCGTTGGAACAGGCCCGATGGAGTTTCTAGAATCGCGCGTGGTCATTTTGAGTTACGTGACGACCGCTTTGGCGGCCTACTTGTTGGGATCGATCCCAACGGGCTTCCTCGTCGCGAAGGCTCGCGGCATCGATATCCGCTCTGTCGGCAGCGGCAATATCGGCGCCACGAATGTCCTTCGCGTCCTCGGCAAACCCGCCGGCATCGCCGTGCTGCTCGTGGATGCGCTGAAAGGCTGGACGGCGGTCGTGGGCATGACCCGCTTGATCCTGTTCCTCTTCGCCCAGGCCCCCGACAGCGGCACGCGGGAAGTCTACGCCATCGTCGCGGCGGTCTTTGCAATCCTGGGCCATAACTACACCTGCTGGCTGGGTTTCAAAGGCGGCAAAGGCATCGCCACTTCAGCCGGTGTGCTTACCGCGTTGGTCCCATGGGCGCTGGGGATAATTCTCGCCACCTGGCTCCTGTTGTTTGCATCGACCCGAATCGTTTCGGTCGCTTCGATCGGGTCTGCCTTCACCCTCCCCTTTGCCAGCTGGTTCACGACGAAAAGCTGGACACTCACCGCCGTGACCGGCGCGATGGGCGCGCTGGCGATATACAAGCACGGGCCGAATATCCAGCGACTTCTCGCCGGCACGGAACCGCGTTTCGGCCAAAAAAAATCGGCGGACGCAGCGGCCGGGGAGGCCGCGAAGTGAACGTCTCTATGGTTGGCGCCGGCGCCTGGGGCACGGCCCTTGGCCTGGTGCTGCATCGCGCCGGACATGCCGTCACCCTCTGGGGCCATGACGCCGCTCATCTCGATGATATCCGTCGCGCCTCAAGCAACGAGCGTTATCTGCCGGGCCTGGCGCTTCCATCCGGGTGGAGGTACGAACCGGATTTGCACCGGGCAATCGCGGGCGCCGAGGTGGTGGTGACCGCCGTTCCGTCGCGGGCACTGCGGGAGGTCGCGGCAACATTGTCGGACTACCAGGGCATCGTCGTCAGCGTCACAAAGGGGATCGAACCGGATACCGGCTTGACGATGTGCGGGGTGTTGCGCGAGTGCGCGCCGGGCGCAAAAATCGCTGCGCTTAGCGGACCCTCGTTGGCGCTCGAAGTTGCCCGGCAAATTCCCACCGCCATCGTCGCAGCCAGCGTGGATCCCGCCGTCGCTCAAATTGTCCAAAAACTTTTTCACGGGTCGAGTTTCCGGGTTTATACGAGCACCGATTTGGCGGGCGTGGAAATGGGGGGCGCCTTGAAGAATGTCGTGGCGCTCGCCGCGGGCATCGGCGATGGCCTCGGGTTTGGTGACAATTCAAAAGCGTCGCTCCTGACCCGGGGGATCGTCGAGATCCGACGACTGGGTGTCACGTGCGGAGCGCAGCCGGAAACCTTTGCGGGCCTGAGCGGGTTGGGCGACCTGACCGTGACCTGTTTTTCGCGACTCAGCCGCAACCGCGCGCTGGGGGAACGCCTCGGCCGCGGCGAGCGGCTGGCGGATATCCTGGCCTCATCGGTGACGGTGGCGGAGGGCTATCCGACTGCGCGCTCCGCGTGGCAACTGGCCCGGAAGCACCATGTGACAACGCCCATCATCGACGAAGTCTACTGCCTGCTTTACGAAGGCAAAAACGTGGCGAAGGCTTTGCAGGATTTGATCGGGCGGGAATCGAAGGCGGAAGACTGACGGAGCGGATGCCCCTCACGGGTTGCCGGAAACTTCCGATTCATTCCCGGGCTCCGCACGGACGCGCTGACATGACAGCCATACTCGGCATCTCGGCATTTTATCACGACAGCGCCGCCGCGCTGGTCGTGGACGGGGAGATTGTTGCTGCGGCGCAGGAGGAACGGTTCTCGCGAAAAAAACATGATCCCGGCTTCCCCACCCGGTCGATCGAATATTGCCTGAAGGAGGCGGGGTTAAATTCCGGCCAGCTGGATTACGTGGCATTTTACGACAAGCCCCTGCTCAAATTCGATCGACTGCTGGAGACCTATCTGAGTTATGCGCCGGCGGGATTCCGAAGCTTCCGGCTGGCGATGCCGCTTTGGCTGAAGGACAAGCTGCACATGCGCCGGACGCTGCGTTCCGAGCTCGGAGCCGCCCGGGATGCGCCGCTCGTGTTCATGGATCATCACGAGAGCCATGCGGCGAGCGCTTTTTTTCCAAGCCCCTTCGAACGCGCCGCCGTGTTGACAGTGGATGGCGTGGGGGAATGGAGCACCGTCACATTCGGCACGGGCGAGGGCAACAAATTGAACCTGCTGCGCGAACTCCGGTTTCCCCATTCGCTCGGGCTGTTGTATTCCGCGTTCACGTACTATTGCGGCTTCAAGGTCAACAGCGGCGAATACAAACTGATGGGCCTGGCCCCGTACGGCCAGCCCGTTTACCAGGACCTCATCCTCAAACATCTCCTCGATTTAAAGGCCGATGGCAGTTTCAGGATGCGAATGGACTATTTCAATTATTGCCAGGGCCTCACGATGACCAGTCAACGGTTCCATCAGCTGTTCGGCGGTCCTCCGCGCGAGCCCGAATCGATGCTGGAACAACGGCACATGGATCTGGCCGCCAGCATTCAGAAAGTGACCGAGACCATCCTGCTGCGAATGGCGGAAGCGGTGCAACGCGAGACGAAAATGAAACATCTCGTGCTGGCGGGCGGCGTGGCGCTCAATTGCGTCGCCAACGGACGCCTGCTTCGGGAAGGTCCTTTCGATGACATCTGGATCCAGCCCGCCGCCGGAGATGCCGGCGGTTCCCTCGGGGCCGCACTCTTCACCTGGCATCAACTGCTCGACAAACCCCGCCACCCGGGCGGGCGCGACACCCAGAAGGGAAGCTGGCTTGGGCCGCAGTTTTCCAATGAGGCCATCCGGGAGATCCTCGAGGACATCGAGGCGCCACACGAGCGGTTTGATGACGAGACCGAGTTGCTCGAATCCGTGGCGCAGGCCATCGCGGACGGGAAAATTGTGGGTTGGTTCCATGGCCGGATGGAATTTGGCCCGAGGGCATTGGGGGCCCGCAGCATTTTGGGCGACGCGCGCCATCCGGCGATGCAAGCGGCGATGAATTTGAAAATTAAATTTCGCGAAAGCTTCCGGCCCTTCGCTCCTTGCGTGCTTCAGGAGCGCGTGCATGAATACTTCGATCTGTCTGCCGGCCAGGAAAGCCCCTACATGCTGCTCGTGGCGCCCGTGCTCGAGTCGCATCGCGTCGCATTGCCGGACGCCGCCCGGGAGAAGATGGAAAAGGATCCCGATCTGCGGCACCGGGTGAATTTCGTGCGGTCGACCCTGCCGGCGATCACCCATGTGGATTACAGCGCGCGGATCCAGACGGTGGATGAGCCGCGCCACGGCAGATTTTATCGCCTGATTAAAACTTTCGAGCGCCTCACCGGCTGTCCGGTCATCGTCAACACGAGTTTTAACGTGCGCGGCGAGCCGATCGTCTCCACCCCCGCGGAGGCCTTCCGTTGCTTCATGGGGACCGACATGGATCTGCTCGTGCTCGAGAATTTTGTGGTTCGCAAGGAACGGATGGATCGAAAGAGCACGGAAGCGCATCGCGAAAATTATCTGGCGCAATTTCAACTCGATTAACCTGTTTGCGCTCATGACCTGGCCTGAAATCTCCCGCTGTCCGACCCACCGGATGCTCCGTCAATTCGCGGGAGGCTGGCTCGTTTTTTTCCTGGGCTGGGCAGCGCACCAGGGGTTGCTTCACGGCCGTCCGGCGGCCGGCATCGCACTGGCCGTAACGGCGGTGGCGGTTGGAATCCTGGGCCTGGCCCGTCCGCAAGCCGTCCGATGGATTTTCGCCGGTTGGATGACTTTGGCGTTTCCGGTCGGCTGGCTGGTGTCGCAGGTTTCGCTCCTGATATTATTTTACGGTTTGATCACGCCCGTGGCGCTGTTCTTTCGGCTGGTGGGTCGCGATTTGATGGGTCGCAAACCCGACCCAGGGGCAGCCAGCTTCTGGGTGGCGCGCCAGCCGACACGGGACATCCGGCGATATTTTCGTCAATACTGACCTTCGGAAGGGACACGCATCGACTTATGGATAAAATGACTTCGCAGGAATTCGAGAAGGCCGCGGCGCGGGGAGGGGGCGGATTTTTTAGCGACCTCTGGGGTTACCTGTGCGAGAACAAGAAATGGTGGCTCGTGCCGATCCTGGTGGTCCTGCTCCTGTTTGGTCTGCTCATTTTCCTGGCCGGCACCGGGCTGGCCCCTTTTATCTACACGTTATTTTGAGAGCGGTGCGGAGGGGCGGGAGGGCTGGATCCTGCTGGATTGATGTGGATTTTTTTGGCGTCACAACCTAATTTTGATCCATGCCAGACAAGTTGTTGAACGAAGTTCCCCGCGATATCCGGGACTTTTATCAGCGCGGCAAGGATGCGTTTCAGCGCCAGAATTTTGATTACGCGATCACCTTTTTCAACCAGGCGCTCCAGCGCGAGCCCGGCTTCCTCGAATGCCGGCAGGCGTTGCGCGTTGCCCAATTTAAAAAAGTCGGCGGCAGCACCGGCTTTTTCAGGAAAATGGTCGGCGGCGCCAGTGCCCAACCCCTGATTGCCAAGGCCCAGTTCGCCAAGGGCAAAAATCCGCTCGAAGCCATCCAGATCGCGGAACAGATTCTGGAGAGCGATCCCTCCAACAGCTCGGCCCACCGGATTCTGGCCGAATGCGCCATGGCGGCGGACATGCCCAAGACCGCCTGTTTTTCCTACGAGATACTCCTGAAGAATTCGACGCGCGATTTCGATCTGGGCATGGCCTACGCCGACGCGCTCGCCAAGTCCGGCCAGATCGACAAGGCCGAAAATTATTACGGCGAATTGCAGCGGGCCTTTCCCCAGAAGGGCGAGATTTCCACCGCGGTAAAAAATCTCTCGGCCCGCCGCACGATGAACGAAGGGGGCTACGATGCGCTCGCCGGCGGCACCGGCAGCTATCGCGACATCCTCAAGGACAAGCAGGGCTCCGAAAAGCTCGAGCAGGAAAATCGCGTGATCCGCAGCGACGATCGGAACACCGAGCTGCTCGCTGAATACGAATCCCGCTCGGCCCAGGAACCCGGAAACCTGAAACTCCTCCGGAACATCGCCGAGTTGCACGCGCAGAAAAAGGACTTTGACAAGGCGCTCGAGTATTATCAGCGCATTCGCGCGACAGAGGCCGGAGGTGCCGATTCGTCGCTCGAAAAGGCGATTGCCGAGACCTCTCTCAAGCGCATCGATCACTTGATCTCGCAGCTCGACCTTTCGATCCCCGAGCAGGCGGCCCAGAGCGAGCAGTTGCGCGCGGAGAAGACCATCTTTCAACTTGAGGAAACCAAGCGCCGCGCCGACCGATACCCGACCGATCTGCAAATCAAGTTCGAC
>JBEEGQ010000266.1:0-3880 GCA_041166945.1 Verrucomicrobiota bacterium | reverse complement strand
TTTTCATCTGCCTCGCGTCAGTTCGTTCGCGCGTCCAATTCCGCCAGCATCACCACCATCGCGTCGAGGGCAGGCCGGGCGCCGGGACCGTCGTAGTTATTCAGCATGAAACTGAACACCAGTTGTTCCCCTGCCTTCGTTGTGACGTAGCCGGACAGGGTGTTGACATACCGAAGCGTGCCGGTCTTGGCGCGCGCATTTCCCGCGGCAGCCGTTCCCTTCATCCGATGACGCAAGGTCCCGTCGATGCCGGCGATCGGAAGTGATTCCTTGAACACGCGCCCGGGCGGGTGATGATGCATCCATGTGAGGAGCGCGACGGTGGCATTGGCGGTGACGAGCGTTCCGCGGGAAAGCCCGGATCCATCCTCCAGCAACACGGTATCGGGGTCGATGCCGGTTTCCGCGATGAACGCGCGCAACGCGGCAATGGCGAGTTGTTCGGTTTCAACCGCGGCATTGGTCAGCCCTTCCGCCCCGCCGGAACGTTGCGCGCCGACCTGGAGCAACAGGAGTTGCGCGTAAAGATTCTGCGACGGCTTCAGCATCTTCGGCAGCATCTCGGCGAGCGGTGGCGAACTCACCGAGGCAAGTTCGATCAAGCTTACCGCAGAGTCCGGCCGAGCGTCCCGGTCGAGCCAGTTCATGGTGCGCGTTTTGCCCGCCACCCGAATGCCATGCCGAGCGAGTTCGGCGGCCAGCAATGATACGAACCAGCGCGCCGGCTGATGCACCGCGATGGCATCGATAAAATTGGTGGCGCCGACGGGCAGCCCGCCCATCACATAGACCGTGTTTTCGCCTATGGGCCGGTAGAGCCGAATGTCCCTCAGTCCACCGGCTGCGGTGGTGCGCGCGCGGTTGTCGAAATGCAAATAACCCGGCTCCTGGAGGGAAAGAATCCGGCACGGCATCCCCTGCTTCGCTCCCGGGCTGAAGATCAAATCCACCGTGTTGTCCTCGACCGTCAGTGAGGAAGTTTCGGCGCCGTAATAATTTTGCAAATCCTGCCAGGCCCATTGGCTGCCCATCGGCGGGCCGCGAAAAAAACTTTCGTCCCCGATCAAATCCCCCTGGACGCGCCGCACGCCGGCGGCGACGAGGGCATCCGCGAGCGGCGACAGAAGATTCGTGTGGGCGCCATCATGGAACCGGGCGGAAAAAGTCGGATCGCCCCGTCCAAAAACCACCAGGTCTCCGCGCAAATTTCCGGAGCGGTCCGGACGCGCGTGGGAGAGCAGGGAAGTTTTGATCCGGAAATCCGGTCCGAGCCGATCGAGCGCCAGCGCGCCGGTGTAAAGTTTGGCGTTGGAGGCAGGCTTGAGCAGCTTCTGCGGGTTGCGCTCGAAAATGATGCGTTCCGTCTCGAGCGAGGCGATCTTCACACCCCACGCGGCGGCCTCAAAACGCGGCGCATCGATATGATTGCTGAGCCGGGATTGGAGCGCGGACAACCCCCCGGTCTGGGCGGCGGCTGTCAGTGAGAGCAGGCCGGCCGCAACGATGCCGCAACGTCCCCCTGCCTTGGGAAACCAAGGCAGCCCATGGAACTGGGCTAGTCGAAACGCCGCGTCCATGCACTTCACTTCTCGATCCTCAGCACCCGGTTGTTGCTGCTGTCACAAATGTAAATCGTCCCATCGCGGCGCAGCGTCACGCCATGGGGCTGGTTCAATTCGCATTCAAGAGGCGACGCGCCCGCACCGCGACTGCCCCTTTTGCCGGTCCCCGCCACCCGGTTTATTTTTCCGTCGCGCGGCGTGTAACGGCGGACCGCATGGTTTTCGGTGTCGGCAATGAGGACCGAACCATCCAGATCAAAGCAAAGGTGCTTGGGTCCGTTCATTGTCGCGTCGCGTGCGCTGCCGCCATCACCGGAGAAACCCTTTGCGCCGGTCCCGGCGATCGTTCGGATGGCGCCGTTGGTGTCCACCATGCGGAGGGCGTTGCCCCCGCGTTCAAGAATGTAAACGCGACCGAGCGCGTCAGCGATGACCGCCCGCGGATCCAGCAGCGGGGCGTCGACAGCCTGCGCGCCATCGGTCGGCACCCCTTTGGTGCCATTGCCGGCAACGGTCCGGACCCGGCCTGTTTTTGGGTCCAGGGCGCGAATCCGCAAATTGTCCAAATCGGCCAGATAAAACTGCTGATCTCCGCCGACCGATACGCAATAGATGCCTCCGAATTTTGCCGCTCTCGCGTCATGGCCATCGCCGCTGAACCCCTTTTCGCCAGTGCCGATGCCCGGTTTCACCGTGCCGTTGGCGAGGAAAACGACACGGACCTGATTGTTCCAGGTATCGGCGACAAATATTTGATCGCTGAACACCGCGAGGCTGTGAAGCCCGTTGAATTGCGCGGACAATGCGGGGCCGTTTCTTCCGCCTTTTTCACCGGTGCCCGCGATCACGCTGAGGTTTCCACCCGGGTCGAGTTTCCGCACACGGTTGGCCGGCATTTCGACGAGATATAAATTTCCCTCCGAATCGAAGTCCACACCGAACGGGCCATTGAGCCTGGCGTCGAGGGCGCGAAGCGGCGCAGTGGAGTTCGTGTCCGTTCCGCCGCCGGCCACGACCACGATGCGATCGGCGGAGGGGGCTGGGGAGGCAGCGACGGCAAGGCCGATGGCGAGGAGGAAGGCTGGGGCGGATTTCATGGCCCTCTTTCTAAGCGGCGCGGGGCCGTTGAACAGAACTAAATGGAGAGACTATTTGCCTCCGGGTTTCTCGGTGACAAAATTCAAGGAGCCGACCTGCGCCGCCTTCGTGGCGTCGATGAGCTTCACGATTTCGCCAAAGGGCGCCAGGCGGTCTGCGCGGACGGTCACTTTGAGATTGGGTTCCTTTTTCACGGCATTGGCCAGTTCGATCTGGAGGTTGTCCAGGGTGGTCGCCCGTTCGCCCACGAAGAAAAAAGGGAAATTGGTGGCGACCTGGACCACGAACGGTTTGTCCTGGCTGGCGCCGGGCTTGGATTCCTTCGAGTTGGGCAGGTTCAGTTTAAACGACGGCTCCATTTTTTTGGCAGTCGTCGTGACCATCAAAAAGATGAGAACCACCAGCAGGACATCGATGAGGGAGACGATGATGACCGCCGGGGTGCGGCCCCGCTTTTTGTGCAGAAAATGCATAGGGACTCAGTGGGAGCGCATCGATTCCGGAAGCCCGGACGCGGCCATCGCGCTCTCGACCCGGTAATGCTTGCGCAAAAATTCGTCGCACAACGATTCCATGCGCACCGTGAACGTCTCGACTTTCCGGGTGAAATAACTCCACGAGATCAGTGCCGGAATGGCGATGAGAAGCCCGAGGAGGGTGGCGTTGAGGGCGACGCTGATGCCGTTGGCAAACTGAGCGTGATTGTTGGCGGCAGACTCGACCCCCTGCGCTGCAAACAATGTAATCAACCCGTAAATCGTCCCGACCAATCCCATCAGCGGCGCGATGCCGACGATGATTTCCAGCACCACGAGGCCGCGTTCCAGGTTGCTGATTTCCCAGCGCGCGCGCGTTTCGACGAGCGCGCTGGTTTCGTCCTTGGGCAGATCCAGGTGGTCGGCCGAGAAAAGGAGGAGCCGCGAGACCGGCGACGGGTTCTGCGTGCACACACTTTTCAAGAGCGTCAGATCACGGGGTCCGGTGTAGTTCAGAACGGCATCGGTGATCGGAGCGGGAGTGACCTTGACCACACGCAAAGCCAGGCCGCGCTCGACAATGAAAGTCACCGCGGTGATCGACGTGAGGATGAGAGCGACGATGATGAAAGTTTCCATTTTAAATGGGAATGACGCGTGAAGGGAGAGGGGGCTTCAGTTGTAATAAAAGGTGAATCGAATTTCCCGCGCGTTGGAACCGATCGTCCGGCGCATATCCGGAGG
>JBEEGQ010000265.1:0-20549 GCA_041166945.1 Verrucomicrobiota bacterium | reverse complement strand
ACAACCCGGACCGCGGCATTTAGGCCGCTTCAATCCATCCCCGGTTTGTATAAAAGACCGCCCAAGCCCGACTTCCAATGACGCGGCATAACTGCCGCGCTCCGGCGCCGCGCGGCGAGCTTCTGCTCGGAAAGGTTGCAAGCCTTTAGGTTTCGGCGGGTAGCCTTACCCCAACGGGGTAACATCCCTCAGCCCAGGGTTGCGAGGAACGAGCTACCCTGGGGGGTAACGGAAAAAATTCAATCAACCCCAACGGGGTTGCATCCACCGGTTGCACTCAGGAGGGCGATGCAACCCCGTTGGGGTTGATGACAATATCGGGGCCGCAACCCAGGGTAGCGCGCAACGCGCAACCCTGGGCTGAGGGATGCAATCCCGTTGGGATTGGGGCGCGGCATTTATGCCGCTTCAATACACCCCCGGTTTGGAGATAAGAACGCCCAAATGCGATACCCAATGAAGCGGCATAAATGCCGCGCTCCGTTTGAGTCAGGTTTCCCGCCGTAAAAATCGCATCATCGAATCCCCATGCTTCATTTCCTTCACGCCGATCCATGCCGCAGGGATTGTCAATGTATCGCGCTTCGTATGTCCCAGGATGAACAACCCGTCGGCGGCGAAGAGTTTGGGCAAGTCCTCATCATCCAGCAGGCGCTGGGAAAGCGAAGTCGAACGCCGGCCCACATTTTTTTCCCCAAACGGCGGGTCGGCGAGTATCAGGTCGAACTGCGCGCCCGACGCCGCGAGTTGCGGCAGCGCGGTAAATACATCCTGAATCCGCACATTAAAACTCCCCCGTGGCAGCCGGGTACCCTCGAAGTTTTTCTCGATGAACCGGGCATGCTTCGCCGACAGCTCCACACAAATCGCGTTCGCAGCGCCGCGGCTGAGACATTCCAGGCTCAACGCCCCCGTGCCGCCGAAAAGTTCCAGGACGCGCGCCTCGATGACACGGCCACCGAGGCTGTTGAAAATGGCCTGCCGGACGAGATCCGGTGTTGGTCGAACGCCAAGACCTTTCGGAGCCTCAAGAATCAAATTGGCACAAGTGCCGCCGATGATGCGCATGGGGAAGAACTTTGAATCTCATTTCCGTCCTTCATCCGTGACCGTCCCGCTGACCACCACACCGATGCAGTGGGTCGTGTATTCCAGCGGATCCCCATCGTAAAGCGCGACGTCAGCATCCTTGCCGGGCTCGAGCGACCCCACGCGTTTCTGCACACCGAGCAGTTTGGCGGCATCGATGGTGATGCTCGCCAGGGCCTGTTCGAGGGTCAATCCGTTGGCGGCCGCCACGCCCGCCTCGAACAACACCACGCGCGTCTTCGGCACATAACCTTCAAACCCGCTTTGCAAAGCGAAGGGAATGCCCGCCTTTTTCAGTTTGGCAGCCGTTTCAAAACTGAGGTTCTCCGCCTCGCCCGAAGCCCGCGACATCGTCGGATGCAGGATGACGGGGAATCCGCTTTTCTTGATTTCGTTCAGTACCAGCGGCGCATCGGCGGCGCCATCCAGCACGATCCGAATCTTGAACTCGGCCGCAATGCGAAGCGCGGAAAGAATATCCTGATGCCGTTGCGCAGTGATCAGCAGCGGTTGGGTGCCGTCGAGAGCGCGCGCCAATGCTTCCAGATGCAAATCCCGCGCAGGCCGTTTTTCCGCATCGGCCTTCGTTCGCTTTCGCGCGTATTCCACCGTCCTGATGAGCTCGGCCCGGAGCATTGCAACCGCCTTCGATGCCGTCGCCGGACCTTTGCCGCTGCTCGCGCCCGTCCCCAGCGTCGCGGCCGTCATCGCCGCGGGCACCAGCAATGCCTGGTCAAGGTTGTGCGGATGGGTCTTTACGATCATCGTCTGGCCGCTGATCAATGCGCCCGGACCGTGGCCCGTATGCAACGTGGTCACGCCAAAGCCCCGCACCCAATCCACCAGCGGATCGCGCGCATTAAAAGCGTCGATCGCCCGGAGCTCCGGCTGCAATGGCGCCGATTTGTCCAACTGCTCCTGATCCTGCACCTGGTTCAGGATTCCGGAAAAGCCGACTACCGAGTGAGCGTCGATCAGGCCGGGCGTGACGACTTTGGCCTTGAGCACACGAACGCCGGCAGGGATCTGGATCGAAGCAGCCTTCCCCACCGATTTGATTTTTCCATCCTGGGTCGTCAGCACGACACCGTCGCGAATCGACTCGCCAGCCATCGTATAAATCGTGTCGCCCTGAATGGCAATTGGGGCGGCCGCACTGGCCGGCCGCAAGACGGCGGAGAGAAGAAAAACCACGCAAACCCATCCGCACCACGGTTTGAAAGATCGGAACAATATTACGCCGGACCCGGCGCAATGGTGTGATCCCCGGTCAGAGCTGAGGCTCCGTGGATGACCGATCTCCACGGCGTCGCCCTCGGCTGAAATATTTTGCCCCGTGGGGATGGGCGTCGGCTCGGACATCGGTGCGTTTCTGTTCATTTTATTTTCATCCCGATCCATCGAAGTCGATTCTGAACCCTGCTTCAGCGTCGAGGGCAGCCGCCCACTTCCGCCCGGGCAAACCAGCGCGCCCATTACGACTTAATGTTCACCGTCACCTTGATCGGCCCGCCGGGAAGGCCGTCGTAGGTCACGGTCACACTTTTTGCGGGAGGCAGGGGCATCATTCGAATTGAACCGAGGCTCAGCATGTCGCCGGGCTCGAGGGTTTCGCCGGCGAGATTCAAATCTTCAATGAGCCACAGCACGGCATTGAGGGGATGATCCAGGATCGCCCTGCCCTGGCCGCGCCCCATTTCGAGACCCGCTTCATCGGTGAGGACAACGGTCATGCTCGCGAGTGCGTCGAGGAACTTCGCATTGGCTCTGACCGGCACACGGGAACCGACCACGCCCAGGCGCGCGCCGACGTTCACGGCCGCCAGCGCGGCACCGTCGGTTGCGGCGTTGGTTCCCATCAAGACATCGGGCAATTCGATGAACGCCACAACATCCTTGAGATGTCGGAGAACCTCGATGGGCGTGCCCGCCTTGTTGATGCCCTTGTCCTTGACGGTCACGATGAGATCGGCTTCGAGCAGGGGATTCACACCAAAATCGGGGCGCACGGACGCTTTATTCGGCAGGATCATTTTTTCCAGCAACACCCCCCGCACCGGCTGGTCGATCGCCCATCTCTTTTGCATTTCACGAGTCACGAGTCCCACCTTGTAACCGACGGGCCGTCCCAGTCGTGGCTGGAGCAACTTTACAAAATCGCGCTGCACCTGGAGACCCTCCTCCATGGTCAACCGCTGCGGAAATGGCGGCATGAGGCGGCGCGCAAAATAATCTTCCGCAAGCTGGTCGACGGCGCCGAGGGGCGGTAATGCCGCGGACGCGCCTGACACCACGAGGAACGCAGCGATCCATTGAAGCAATCTCATCGGTTTAACGCACTTTCATGAGCCACGGCACGAACCAGGTTGTTACCGGAACAATGACGAGGAATCCAACCAAATCCAAAAGCGCCCCGTGACGCACCATCTTGAGCAGCGGGATGCATCCCGATCCATAGACGATCGCGTTGGGCGGCGTGGAGACAGGAAGCATGAAGCCCATCGAAGCGCCGAGACACGCTGCCAGCGCCGGCGGCAGCGGGTCCACCCCCGCCGCCTGCGCCACAGCGATGGCCACCGGCACCACCATGTTGGCGGCGGCGACATTTGAAGTGGTCTCGGACAACACGATGGCCACCGCGGTGAACAACGCGACCAACCCGAACGTGCTGTGAGCATGCAAAGCGCCGGCGAGGCCTTTCCCCATCCAACCCGCCAGGCCCGTGCTGAACATCAAGTCGCCCAGCGCCAGTCCTCCTCCGAAGAGCAGGATCGTTCCCCAGTCGATCCGCGCGGCTTCCCGCCAGGTCAATGTGAATTCCCATTTCTGAATCCGCACCGGCAGTCCAAAGAGCAGCAGCGCGCCGATGAGCGCCGCGATCGCTTCCGGCACGTGCTTATCGAACCATTTTACAGGCTCGCTCCTGCTGTCGAGCGCCACCGCCATGAAACCGGGCGCCATCCACAAAAGCACCGTGCATCCGAACGCAAACATCACGTTCCATTCGCCTCGACTGACCGGGCCGAGCTTTGCCTTTTCACGCTTCAACCAATCCGCGCTGCCGCCCGCCATCCCTGCGTCCGCCGGACAGGTTCGCGCGAACAGCAGAATCAAAAACACCACCATCACCACCGCGAGGGGCATCCCAAATGACATCCATTGAAAGAAGCTGATCTTTACTCCCAGACTCCGCTCGATCAGGCCGAGCCCAATCAGATTCGGAGGCGTTCCCACCGGCGTGCCCAGGCCGCCCACGGACGCGGCAAATGCCGTCAACAACATCAGGCCCGTTGCAAATGGCATTCGCGCCAGGGGCGTCTCGCGACCGGTGCGCTCGCTCTGTCGGCGCGCCATCTCATGAAGTATCGCCATTGCGATCGGGAACATCATCGCGGTCGTCGCCGTGTTGGAGACCCACATCGAGATCGTCGCGGTGATGGCGCCGAAGGCCGCGAGCAGGCGGAATGGACTTCGTCCCACACCAGGAAGCCCAAGGATTTGAAACGCAATGCGCCGGTTGAGACCGTGATGCAACATCGCCTCCGCGAGTAGAAAACTTCCGATAAACAAAAAGATCACCGGATCCCCGAAGCCGCGAAACACCTGCTTGACGGCCGATGTGCCCGCCTCGGGGATGAACGCGCCTGCCAAAACACACAATGTCGGACCGAGCAGCGCCGTGACCGGCAGGGGCAACGCCTCCGTCATCCACAGCGTCACAATCCCCGCGATGACCGCCAGCAGCCGGTGCGCCGGTTCGTCCAAACCTGGCACCGGCAGGAACCAGATTCCCACGAACAATGCGGGCGCCAGCGCGAAGCCCACGAAACGCCGGATGCGCTCGAATCGTTCCTCTCGTGACGGACATTCAGCGGGCGTTGAATCCATGGAAACGGGCGGCCGCGATGGTGGGGCTAATGCGGATATCTCTGGCGGATCGCCTCGGCGAGCGCCTTGAGGTTCTTTCGATTTGCGAGAGCCGTGAGCGCGTCGAGATGTTCCTTGACGGCCACGTTTCGCAGTTCGCCCCCGCGATGGACTTCGAGCGCCTGTTGCATCGCCTCGGCGCCCAGCTTCGGGTCGGGACTTCCAGCGGCATTTTTGATCGAATTGATGGCGCTGCCCGCCAGGAAAAGAATGTTCTCCGACAGGCCGCGTTGCTCGGCGTCCATCAGGTTCAGAATGATGTTGCCTTGATCGAGCCCGCCGGCCCGCGCGATCATCACGGGCCTCAGGCCGGTCAACGGCTGGGTCAGGACGCGCTCGCTGGCGAGCCATTCGTCGCCGTGTGGATAAATAAACGGCGCGCCACGGCGCACGGGAGCTGTCTGGCGGAAATCGATTCCATCGAGACGGGCCAGCAGATCGATGACCTCGCGCCAGATGCCGCCCCTGGTTTTGACGCCGATGCCCGCGTTATGACCGTAAATGGCGGGCGGACGCGCGAGGCGCCTGGTGGCTTCACGGACCATGCGCACGGTACCGCCGGCGAAGCTTTCGCTGAACATGACGCCGGTGGCGCCCGCCTCGAGCACAGCGTGGACATTTTCCATGATCTCATGGGGCGCACCCGTGAGATGCGGGGCGAAGATCAGCCGTTTGCTCCCCCGCTTATCCTGCGCGCGTTTGATCGCCTCAATGGCACGGCGGGCGCGCTCCTTCACCGGCGAGTACTCCAGCCGCGGGTAGAGATTCTCGTCCTCCTTCACGAAAAGAAACAGGGGACAGGCCGCGATCTCTTCGACCAGGGAACCCACGGTTTCCGGGGTGATGCCGGCCGTGGGTTTCAGGATGGTGCCAAACGCCGGCTCCGCTTCGCCGAAACCGGTCAGCATCCGCACGCCTTGCGGCCCGTGCGCCGGGCCGGGAAACGTGCGGAGCACATGGTCCGGGATCCCCAGGCCGACCAGCCGGACATCCTGGTTCTCGAAAATGTCGAAGATAATCGCCCCGGCCGCGGTATGAAGAATGTCGGTCGAGGTGATGTGGCCATCCGGCTGCATCAACATTTTCAGCGGATACGCGATGTGCAACAGCCCAAGCCTTCCCGTGCTGTCAAAGGCGTCCACACCCACCACGCTCCCTGTGCATTCCTCGATGAGGGAGCCCGGTGGAATATCCTTGGTGCCGCTGGTGGCGTGATAAGCGATTTCCTTCGCCATGTGCTCCAGGCTCCAGGTTCTTAATGCAAAAAAATAAGTCGCCACCAATTGATCTTCGGGGGCCGCAGGCGGCTTCCGGGCAATCCGGTCCGTGATGACCTGGCGCAGTCGCACCTCTCTCGCGTCTGCGTCGTGCCAGAGAAGATCTGCCGTCGCGGAATCAAGCAATGTCATGGAGCGATAGAATAAGCGGGAGATGCGGAAAGCTCAAAGTTCAAACCGGCTTGAAAACACACGGCGGAGGACGGCCCCATCCAGTTTGTTCTTCAACACTTCGTCAGCCCATGCAAAATCCCGGGCACGACACCATGAGCCTTTTCGATCTGAAGAACCAAACCGCTGTTGTCATCGGAGCCACCGGCACCCTGGGCGGCGCAATGGCGGAAGGGCTCGCGCGCGCAGGTGCGAAGGTCGCCTTGCTCGGGCGCAACGCCGAACGCGGCGAGGCGCGCGTTCAAATCATCCGACAGACTGGCGGCGTGGCGGCCTTCTTTCCCGCCGACGCCATGTCCCGCTGCGGGCTCGCCGAGGCTCACGAACGCGTTGAAGCCGAACTGGGCGTCCCATCCATTTTGGTGAACGCCGCCGGGGGAAATGATCCCCGGGTGACCGTCACCGCCGATCGCGCCTTCGAGCAGATCCAGATCGAGGATTGGCAGGCGAATTTCGATTTAAATCTCGTCGGAGGGGTGCTGCTGCCCTGCCAGGAATTTGGTCCCGCGATGGTGAAGCGCGGCAAGGGAAGCATCATCAATATCGCCAGCGTCTCCGCCCATCTGCCGCTCTCCCGCGTTGTCACCTATTCCGCAGCGAAGGCGGCGGTGCTCAGCCTGTCGCTGTTTCTTTCGCGCGAATGGGCCCCCCAGGGCGTGCGCGTCAACACACTCACCCCCGGCTTTTTTCCAGCCGAACAAAACCGCAAACTGCTGTTCAACGACGACGGAACACCCACTGCCCGCACTCAGTCGATCTGGAGCCATACACCGATGGGCCGTTTCGGTCAGGCAGATGAGTTGATTGGCGCGTGCGTTTTTTTGGCCAGCCACGCCGCGAGCAGCTTCGTGACAGGCACTGACATTCGCGTCGATGGAGGCTTTTTAAGCCAGACGATTTGAAGGCGGCCCATGGGCGGCCATCAGCGCGGGACCACTCCCAGATCGCGCAGCGCGTTGATCATGAACTGGCATGCCACGGCCGCCAGCAACAGTCCCATGATGCGGGTGGTGATTTTCATGGCGATGGGATTGATCCATTGGGCGCCTTTGGACGAAAGCCGCAGGATCACATAGGACGAGGCGCATACGCCGGCGATGCTGGCACAGAGCGCGACGGTCATGGCCACGCCCTCCGCCTGGCCGCGCAGCAACACAACCGTCGATATGGCGCCGGGGCCGCTCAACATTGGGATGGCCAGCGGCGTCACAGCGACATCGACCTTGTGCGTTCCGGCTTCCTGTTCCTCCGGGGTCTGCTGAACACGCGACCGTTGGGCGCGCAACATGTCCAGGGCCACCAGCAGCAGGACGATGCTGCCGGCGATTTGGAATGCCGGCAGCGTGATGCCCAGCAGCTTAAAAATCAGCTGTCCGGTCAGGGCGAATGTCAGGAGCACCCCCGCCATCACCAGGCTTGCCAGGCGCGCCATGCGCTCCCGTTGAGCCGGCGTGTCGAGCGGCGTCATGCCGAGAAACGCCGGGATGACCGCGATCGGATCCACGATCACAAACAGCGAGCTGAATGCCAGCAGCGTGTATTCGATCGTGCTCATTCCATCAGGCCACGCACGGCACCAGCACCGCGTCCTTCATGCCGTGGATGATTTTTTTATCCGCCGGACATATCGTCGCCAGAATCCCGCCCAGCGTCGCGCGCGATTTGTCGCCGTCGCCGCTCACAAAATAATAGGGACACAACCGGGCGCGCCCGGGCATTGGCACCACGGTGTTCTGCTCGAAATCGAAGTAGGCGGTTTCGACGAGGCGCGGCTTGTGGTACCGCTGCAGCACATACGGGGACTGCGGCCAGGCGGACAGCGCCTTGTCCACGGCCATACTCCAATCTGCGGACGACAAATCGCTGCCAAAATAAACACCGCGCGCGCCCCACGCCTCCTCTGAATATCCCGATACCTTGAGGATCATCTCCCGCTCGCGTTGTGAAAGCGTTTTGAGCTGTTGCCAGTCAGTGAGGTTCAACTCGGGCAGCGCAGCGTGCGGCGGCAGCGGCGCGGGATCCACGGCCCAGGTGTAGGGAACCATTTTAAGAAGACGCTGGAAGAACGATTCCCCCAGCTCCTGGCGCCAGAAGCCGCGCAAGTTTCGATTCCACAGGAGCGCAAAAAGCAATTTCTCCTCAAAGAACGCCTTGGGGGGCGGCGTGACCGTGATCCGGCCGGCCTCGAGCTTTTCCTGAAGCGCCGCGGCAACCGGGACGTTCGCGAGATCAAACAACTCGAAGAATCGATAAACCGCATCGCCGTCGGCAACGCCGTCGAACGTGGAATTTTCAACATGAAACCTGGAGTTCCCCAGTCGATTCGCCAGCCATTCCATTTCCGGCCGGTATCCCGCGGCCTCCTCGGAAACAATGATGCGCACGCGCGCGGCCGCGCCAAAAATCCCGGCGAAGCCCTCCATCATGCCGCTGGCGCCCCCCACCACAACGGATCCGGATGCCGCATAGGTTTCGTTCAGCCACGCCGTCAGCCCGATGCCGCCCGGGACGCTGTCGAGTTCCGTGATCGCCAGGCCGTCGGCCGTCACGAGACAATCCGGGCGCAACACGCGCGGCATCTCGTTTCGCAGCGACGCCGATCGCTGCAAGGTGACAAGGCTGGCGGGCTTTCCCTGGTCAAGCCATTGCGCCACCCATTCCGGTTGTTTGCCTTCGACGCTGCGCCGATACAGCAAATTGACGGCGCGATAAAACTGGAGCAGCACGCGGCCGAGCGTGTCGAATTCCTTGACGAGCTCCGGTCCCAGGGAAAACGGTTCCGTTCCAATTCGCCAGTGTTGATCCGCGAAGAGCCCGCCCGCGGGCAGGCGGTCCCGGACGAAACGAGCGCGTTCCGCAGGCGAAGTCATTCCCGTTTTTCGGCCTTGAGAACCACGCGGCCCTTCAGGCCGTCCCGCGTTGAAACATTGCGAGGTTCGCTGCGCGAGTTGACCCACTCGAATTGATAGCCTGGCTTGGAAATAAACACGCTCGATGCCGGCGAGCCCTCGCTCTTCCGATCGATGGCCCGCTCGATCTTTTTCCAGCGCGACTCACCCGCCGGCGGGGAAATATTTCGCGCGGGGAAACTCACTCGTCCATCGGCGCCGGTCACCGCGTTGGTGGTTCCCGTCACATACACGTCCTTGAAGTCGGAACCCCATTCCTGCACCACAACGCATCCCGCCAGCGGTTTTCCCGCTTCGTCCACCACCAGGATTTCCCAGGGCGGACAGACCATCACCTCGCCGGCCCACGCGGCGGTTGCCATCGCGAGCCATACCACGCCAAAAATCATTTTCATGCGAAATTGTTCCTGAGTTCAGTTAAATCTTTTATTCGCGGACCTGACCGGTCCCGCGGCCAATCCATTTATAGGTTGTCAACTCCTCGAGACCCATCGGACCCCTCGCGCCAATTTTGTCGGTGCTGATTCCAATCTCCGCTCCCATGCCGAATTCGCCTCCGTCCGTGAACCGGGTCGAGGCATTCCAATAAACTGTCGCGCTGTCCACCTCCGCCAGAAAACGCTCCGCCGTCGCCTGGTTGCTGGTGACGATTGCATCCGAGTGCGCGCTGCCGTACGTGGCGATGTGTTCAATGGCCTCGTCCACACCCCTCACAACGCGCACATTCAAAATGTAATCGTTATACTCGGTGGACCAGTCCGCCTCGGTTGCGGGACGAATCTCACCTGTTGCTTCCGATTTCAAAATCGTCCCGGCAGCCGCATCGACGCGCAGCTGCACTTTTTTTTCCCCCAGCACGCGCGCGATGGCAGGGAGAAAGGAGCGGGCGATCTTCTCGTCCACCAGCAATGTTTCCATCGCATTGCAAACGGCCGGCCGCTGGCATTTGGCGTTCAGCGCAATAGCCATCGCCATTCCAGCGTCTGCGTCGGCATCCACAAAAACGTGGCAGACGCCTTTGTAATGTTTGATGACCGGCACTTTGCTGCACTCGGTCACGGCGCGAATCAAACCCTCCCCGCCGCGCGGCATGCACAGATCGACGTATTGAACGAGTGACAGGAGGATTGGGATCGCCTCGCGTTCAACAGTGGGAACCACCTGGATCGCATGCTCCGGAAATCCCGGTAGCGAGCGCCGTCCGGCCGACACCATCGTTTCAGCAATGATCTGATTCGAATGAATGGCCTCCTTTCCTCCCCGAAGGATCGTCGCGTTGCCGCTTTTGAAACAGAGGCTCGCGGCATCCGCCGTCACATTCGGGCGCGATTCATAGATGATAACGACCACGCCAATCGGAGTGGACAGCTTGCGCAGTCGAAGCCCGTTCGGCCGCACGCGTTCGTCGAGCACGCGTCCCACGGGATCGGGCAGCGCCGCCACGTCGCGCAACCCCTTTGCCATCGCAGTGATGCGGCGCGCGTCGAGCCGGAGCCGGTCGAGCATCGCGGTCCCCAACCCGGCTTCCGCTCCCGCGCTCATGTCCCGTTCGTTGGCTTTCTGGATGGCCGCCCCGTTTTTTTCCAAGGCGTCAGCCATCGCGAGGAGACAGAGATTCTTCTCGGACGTCACGAGCCGGGCCAGTTCGCGCGAGGCGTTCCTGGCCTGGCGCGCGAGCTTTGTGATCTGTTCGGTCAACGACATCGCTCGGCGAGCTTACGCCCGTTCCGACTGGAGAAAAAGCGGAAATCGGAAGCACGCCCCTGCTTCCGAAGGTTTGGTGCACCCTGTTCGGTGTCCACGCTTTAGCGTGTTCCCGTGCTGGAACGGGGTCCGGAACACCCTAAAGGGTGGACACCGAACTCTGAAGCGATCGCAGTCCCCCTGTTCGGTGTCCACGCTTTAGCGTGTTCCAGTTCTGGAGCGGGGTCCGGACACCCTAAAGGGTGGACACCAAACGCTGAAGCGATCGCTGGCCCCTGTTCGGTGTCGTAGCAAGTTTCTCGGAAAAGACTTCAACATTAAACAACTCGGCCCGGTTGGTGAATTCATCAAAAATTGATCTCGCAAAAAATGTTCGCCTTGTTAGCTTGCGCGCCAGGGAAGGATGCCCAGCCCGCCAAGATGGCCGGGTCAAAATCGAAGAGTGACACGGCTCCATGCACCCGTTCCATTTATGTATTCTACAAAGGGATTTATGCGTTCAAGCAGGGCGGCTTTCCTGTTTGTCGCGCTCAGCCACCCGCTTTTCTCATCGTCCGCCGCCACCCTGACAGTGACGCGCGGTCCGTACCTGCAACAAGGCGGCACGACCAACATCGTCGTGCGATGGCGAACGAGCGCCGCCACCGCCACGTCGGTTCGTTACGGCACGAACCCCGCCGCATGGAGCGCCGGATTAACCAACGGGACCCTCGCAACCGATCACATCGTGTCCCTCACGGGACTCGATCCGGATGTGAAATATTATTACGAGGTCGGCACGGGCGCCGCCTGGTTTTCGGGAGACACCAATG
The DNA here is from genome assembly GCA_041166945.1 of Verrucomicrobiota bacterium. Taxonomy (GTDB): domain Bacteria; phylum Verrucomicrobiota; class Verrucomicrobiia; order Limisphaerales; family JADJPG01; genus DASTLJ01. The sequence goes on along the minus strand of JBEEGQ010000265.1, from coordinate 8,660 downwards.
ATTTCTTTGTCACCGCGCCGCCCATTGGGACGCGCAAACCGACACGCATCTGGGTGCTCGGCGATTCGGGCTATCCTGGCGCCGATGCGAATGCCGTGCGCAACGCCTACTCGGCCTTCACCGGCGCCCGGCCGACGGATCTATGGCTCATGCTCGGCGATAATGCCTACGAGAATGCCACCGACGCCGATCACCAGGGCGCCATCTTCGACACCTATCCCACTTTTTTGCAGAACTCGGTTCTGTGGCCCACCATTGGCAACCACGAGGTCAAATCCACCGATTCCTCGGGACAACCTCCTTACTTCGCCATCTTCACCCTCCCGCAGAACGCAGAAGCGGGAGGGCTCCCGAGCGGCACCGAAAAATATTATTCGTTCGATTACGCCAATGTTCATTTCATCTGCCTCGATTCGATGAGTTCGGATCGCAAGACCACCGGACCGATGTGCAACTGGCTGCGAGCGGACCTCGCGGCGACGACTCAGGAGTGGCTCATCGCCTTCTGGCATCATCCCCCCTACAGCAAAGGAAGCCATGACTCGGACGCCGACACGGAATCGATCGAGATGCGCCAAAACTTTCTGCCCATCCTGGAGGCGGAAGGTGTGGATCTCGTGCTGTGCGGCCACAGCCATTCCTATGAACGTTCCTTTCTGCTCGATGGCCATTACGGCAAATCGAGCACCATCACCGCGTCGATGAAAAAGAACGCCGGGAGCGGACGTCCGACCGGCACCGGCGCCTATATCAAGTCTTCGACCACCAACGCGCATCAGGGCGCCGTCTATTCCGTCGCCGGCAGTTCCTCCTCCATTCATGGCGGAAGCCTCAATCATCCGGCAATGTTTACGTCTCTCAACGTCCTGGGTTCCCTCGTCATTGATGTCAGCGGCAATCGCCTGGATTATATTTTCCTGAAGACCGACGTCACCGCGGGAGATTGGCTTAGCATCATCAAGCCGCCCCCGCCGCCGACAATCTCGCCGGCGCCCCCCACCAACCTGGTGGCAATTGCGGTTGCCACAAACCAGATCAATCTCTCGTGGACGGACGCGTCGTCCGATGAGACAGGCTTTAAAATTGAGCGATCGACCAACGGCACGGACTTCATCCTCATTTCGAGCGTCGGCGCGGGCGTCTCCAGCGGAGCGGACATCGGACTGGCGCCCGGCTCGCCCTATTTTTATCGCGTGCGCGCCTACAATTCCCTGGGCAACTCCATCTATTCCGAAATCGCCCAAGCCACGACGTTCGATCCGCCTCCAGATGTCACCGCGCCCGCGGCGGTCACCAATCTCTTTGTCACACGCGTGACGTCGAACAGTGTCGCCTTGATTTGGGTGGCGCCCGGAGACGACGCCAATTCCGGAACGGCGACCTTGTACGATTTGAGATACAACACGGTGCCGATTACGGACGCCGGCTGGGATTTGGCGACGCCTGCTGTGGGGCTGCCCGCTCCGGCTGCCGCCGGCAACGCCCAGGCATTCACAGTCCAGGGCCTCGCATCCGGTGCGACCTATTTTTTCGGACTCAAAACGGTGGACGAGACGAACAACATCAGTCCGCTCTCGAATGTGATCGGAGCGACCACGCCGGTGCCCGACGCGCCGGCCATGCCCACGAACCTCGTGGCGACGGGGATCGCGACGAACGAAATTTATTTGGTTTGGAACGACACCGCCGACAACGAAGAGGGCTTTTTTGTCGAACGCTCCACCAATGGCGTGGACTTTGTGATTCTGGGGGTGGTCAACGCGGGAATCACCAATGCGGCCGACCTTGATGTGCTTCCCGCCACGACGTATTGGTATCGAATCACGGCGACCAACGCCGCCGGAGCGTCGCCCGCATCGGACATCGCATTCGCAACCAGCCTGGCTCCGATTCCACCCGATATCACGCCACCCTCAGCCGTCACCAACCTGTCCGTCACCAGCGTCACATCGAACGGAGTCACCCTCCGCTGGACGGCCCCGGGAGATGACGGGGACACCGGCACGGCGGCGTCTTACGAACTCCGCATCAGCACCGCGCTCATCACCGAATCCAATTGGACCTCGGCCGGCGTCATTGTCGGGCTGCCGCTTCCCCAACCGGCCGGAACGGTTCAATCCGTCTCGGTAATCAACCTGGCGCCTGGTTCCACCTATTTCTTCGCGCTGAAGACGACCGACGAATCGAACAATGTGAGCCGTCTATCGAATGTGGTCTCGACGACTTTGCCGGGCCTTCCAGCGCCCTGGATCAACACGGACATCGGGGCCGTGGGTCTGGCGGGGCGGGCCGGTTACAGCAACAACACCTTCACCGTCATCGGGGCCGGCGCCGATATCGCGAGCAAGGCGGATTCGTTCCATTTTCTTTACCAGCCGGCGAACGGCGATTGCGAAATCATCGCGCGCGTCACGGGCATTCAAAACACCTCTTCATCGGCCAAAGGCGGCGTGATGATCCGCGAGACGCTGACCAACAACGCGCCGTTCGCGAGCACGCTGCTGACCCCCAACAAGAAAATGGAGTGGCTGTATCGCAGTTCCTCGGGCAACAGCGCTTCGTCGAGTTCGGCGAGCGGCAGCTTTGTGCCTCCCGCCTCGTGGGTTCGCCTCACGCGCACCAACACCACCTTCACCTCCTATAGTTCGAGCGATGGATTGACGTGGAAAAAAATCAGCTCCAAAAACATCACGATGCGCACCAACGTGTTCATGGGGATTGCGGTCACGAGCAAAAAAACCAGCGCGTTGAACACCTCGACCTTCGATCGCATCACGGCTTCGCCGTAGCGCCTGCGCTCAGGGCAAATCGGTGGCGCCCATCAGGTAACGATCGCATTCGCGCGCGGCCCCGCGGCCTTCGTTGAACGCCCACACCACCAGGCTCTGCCCGCGACGACAATCGCCGGCGGCGAAAACATTGGGGATGCTCGTCTGGAATTTACCGTGATCGGCTTTGATATTCGTCCGCGGATCCCGCTGCACACCGAGCGCATCGAGCAATGGTTGTTCCGGCCCGAGAAAACCCATCGCGAGCAGCACGAGCTGCGCGGGCAGCACCCGTTCGCTGCCAGGCACATTTTTCGGAACGAACTGGCCTTTTTCGTTCCGCGTCCATTCGATGTTCACCAGGTGAATGGCGCTCACATGGCCGTTCGCGTCGCCCTCAAATTTTGTCGCTGTGGTGAGATAAACCCGCGGGTCCGCTCCAAACACTGCCGCCGCCTCCTCCTGCCCGTAGTCCAGCTTGTAAACCTTCGGCCATTCCGGCCACGGATTGTCCTTCGCGCGGTCCATCGGCGGTTTCGGAAGAATCTCCACCTGAACGAGGCTTCGGCAGCCATGACGCATCGAAGTGCCGACGCAATCCGTGCCGGTATCACCGCCGCCGATCACCACGACATCCTTGCCCGCGGCAGAGATGTAATTGCCGTTTTGTTTCCGGTCGAGCAACGCCTTGGTATTGTGATGGAGAAATTCCATCGCAAAATGAATCCCCTTCAACCCGCGGCCTTCAATCGGCAGGTCGCGCCCCTTGGTCGCGCCGGTGCAAAGAACCACGGCGTCGAAGTCGCTCATTAATTGAGGCACGGGAAGGTCCTTCCCGACCTCGGTGTTGCACCGGAAGGTGATGCCTTCCTTCTCGAGCACATGAAGCCGGCGCAACACGACATTTTCCTTGTCGAGTTTCATATTGGGAATGCCGTACATCAAAAGTCCTCCCGGACGATCTGCGCGCTCGAACACCGTGACCGAATGACCCGCCCGGTTGAGTTGCGCGGCGGCGCAAAGGCCCGCCGGGCCCGAGCCGATCACCGCCACCTTTTTCCCGGTGCGTTTCTCAGGCGTTTCCGGCGCGACCCAGCCCTGTTCCCAGCCATGATCAATAATCGCCACCTCGATGTTTTTGATCGTCACCGGTGGATTATTGATGCCCAGAACGCACGAACCTTCGCAGGGCGCGGGACAGACCCGCCCGGTGAATTCGGGAAAATTATTCGTTTTATGAAGCCGGGCGAGCGCCTCCTTCCAAAGACCGCGATAAATCAGGTCGTTCCATTCCGGGATCAGATTGTTAATCGGGCAACCGCTCGCCATGCCGGAAATAAGCTGGCCCGTGTGACAAAACGGAACGCCACAATCCATGCAGCGGGCTCCCTGGTCCCGCAACTTGTCCTCGGGCATGTGCTCATGGAACTCCTGCCAGTCCCTGACGCGCGTGGAAGGCTGGCGGTCCGCCGGCAGTTCCCGCAGGTAATCGATGAATCCAGTTGGCTTTCCCATGAGTGATGTGTCAGTGACGGTTCAAAAACGGCGATCGGCTCCGAATGTTCGGTGTCCACCCTTTAGGGTGTTCGGACCCTGCTCCAAGCGAAAGAAGACACCCTAAAGGGTGGACACCGAACGAGGGCGCGAAATGTTTCGCGCCCGCAGGAGGGTTGATTTTGCAGCCGACCGGGAGAGGGCCCATGCAGATAAAGTTTTGGATTGGTGGATTCAGCCGCCGCCGACGCGCGCCAGGTCGCGGGCATTTTCCTCAAAGGCCGCGTTCATCGCCTCGTCACCCGTCAGGCCCTGTTCCTTCGCCTTGCGGATACACTGCAGCATCCGCTTGTGATCCCGGGGCATCACCTTGACGAACTGGCCGGAATACTTTTCCCACAGCGCCAGGATTTTCACGGCACGCTGACTTTGCGTCAGTTCACCATGCCGCTGAATCATCTGGCGGACCGATTCGGCCTCCGCGGCGTCCTCGAACTTCTCCAGCGCGACCATCTGCATGTTGCAGCGGGTCGAGAATTGTCCCGATTCATCCAGGATATAAGCCACACCGCCGCTCATTCCCGCGGCGAAATTGCGCCCGGTCGGGCCGAGCACCACGACCTTGCCCCCGGTCATATATTCGCAGCCGTGATCGCCGATCGCTTCGACGACCGCATGGACGCCCGAGTTGCGCACACCGAACCGCTCGCCAGCCATCCCGCGAATGAAGACCTCGCCGCTCGTCGCGCCATAAAGGGCAACGTTGCCGGTGATGATGTTTTCCTCGGCGGCGAACGTGCTCGGTCCCGGGGGATAAAGAATAATCCGGCCGCCGCTCAAACCTTTGCCCAGGTAATCATTGGCGTCCCCCTCGAGGATCCATGTCATGCCCCGCGGCATGAAGGCGCCGAAGCTCTGGCCGGCGCTGCCCTTGAAATGAATCCGAATGGTGTCGTCCGGCAGTCCCTCCACGCCATATTTTCGCGTGATTTCCCCGCCCAGGATCGTTCCCACGACGCGGTTGATGTTCTTGATCGGGAGCGACGCGCGAACTTTTTCCTTTTTCTCGAGCGCCGGCTTGCAGAGTTCCAGCAAGGTCGTGTTGTCGAGCGCCTTGTCCAAGCCGTGATCCTGCGGGATCTGGCAATAACGGCCCACTTCCGCGCCGACGTCGGGCTGATAAAGAATCTTGCTGAAATCCAACCCGCGGGCCTTCCAATGGTCCACAGCCTGCCGCGCCTCGAGAATGTCGGTCCGCCCGATCATTTCATTGATGGTGCGGAATCCCAGTTGAGCCATCACCTCCCGGACCTCCATGGCGATGAACCGCATGAAGTTCACGACGTGTTCCGGCTGTCCGGCAAACTTGGCCCGCAATTCCGGCTTCTGTGTCGCCACACCCACCGGGCACGTGTCGAGATGACAGACGCGCATGAGGATGCAGCCGAGTGAAACCAGGGGTGCGGTCGCGAACCCGTATTCCTCGGCGCCGAGCAGGGCCGCGATCACCACATCGCGCCCGGTCTTCAACTGCCCGTCTGTTTCCACCACGATCCGGGAACGAAGATTGTTCAGCACCAGCGTCTGGTGCGTCTCGGCAAGGCCCAGTTCCCACGGAATGCCCGCGTGTTTGATCGAAGTTTGAGGGCTGGCCCCGGTCCCGCCGTCGTAGCCGCTGATGAGAACGACATCGGCGTGCGCCTTGGCAACTCCGGCGGCAATGGTTCCCACGCCGACCTCGGCGACCAGTTTCACGCTGATCCGCGCACGATGATTCGAGTTCTTGAGGTCGTGGATCAATTCCGCGAGATCCTCGATCGAATAAATATCATGGTGGGGCGGCGGCGAGACGAGGCCGACGCCGGGCGTGGAATGACGCGTCCTGGCGATCCACGGATACACCTTCGCGCCGGGCAATTGGCCGCCCTCACCGGGTTTGGCGCCCTGGGCCATTTTGATTTGAAGCTCCCGGGCGTTGACCAAATAGAGGCTGGTGACGCCGAACCGGCCGCTGGCGACCTGTTTGATCGCGGAATTCTTTGAATCGCCATTTGCCTCGAGGGTGTAACGCTCGGGGTCTTCGCCGCCCTCGCCCGTATTGCTCTTGCCACCGATCCGGTTCATCGCAATGGCGAGGGTCTCGTGCGCCTCCTTGCTGATCGACCCATAGCTCATCGCTCCCGATTTGAACCGTTTCAGGATCGATTCGATGGACTCCACCTCGTCCAACGGCACCGCCTCGCGTGGTTTGAACTCGAGCAGTCCGCGCAGCGTGTAATGCTGCTTTACCTGGTCGTCCACCAGTTTCGAGTATTCCTTAAACGTGACGTAATCCCCGGTGCGCACCGACTTTTGCAGCTTGTGAACCGTCTGCGGATTGAACAGGTGCAATTCGCCGTCAGCCCGCCATTGGTATTGCCCGCCGACATCGAGCGTGTGGCCGTTGACGGGACGCTCGGGAAAAGCGCGGCGATGCCGCTGCTCGACCTCCTCTGCCAAAACATCCAGCCCGATGCCCTCGACCCGGCTGGGGGTCCAGGTGAAATACTTGTCGATCACCTCGTGGTTCAAACCGATCGCCTCAAAAATCTGCGCGCCGCGATAACTTTGAATGGTGCTGATGCCCATTTTCGACGTCACCTTCACCACACCCTTGACGGCCGCCTTCGCAAAGTTTTTGCACGCTGTCTTGTGATCGACCCCCTTGAGCAATCCCTCCCGGATCATGTCGTCCAGGGTCTCGAACGCCAGGTACGGGTTCACGGCGCCGACGCCGTAACCGATGAGCAGCGAAAAATGATGGACTTCACGCGGCTCGCCCGATTCCAGCACCAGGCCCACGCGCGTGCGCGTGCCGTTGCGAATCAGGTGATGATGCAGCCCGCTCACCGCCAGCAGCGACGGAATGGCCGCGCGCGCGGAGTCAATGCCCCGATCCGAAAGGATCAGGATGCTGATGCCGCCCGCGATGGCTTTATCCGCCGAGGCCGTCAAATCCTCGATCGCCTTCGCCAACCCCCGCGCCCCGTCGTTCACCGCGTAGAGAATGGGCAGCGTCACGGACTTGTATCCGGGCTGATCCAGGTGCTTGAGACGCGCGAACTCCTCGTTGGTGAGGATCGGCGATTTAAGCTCGATCAGGTGGCAGCTGTCCGGCTGCGGCTGCAGAAGGTTTTTTTCGGAACCGATGGTCGTTTCAGCCGAAGTCACGATCTCCTCGCGAATGCAATCGATGGGAGGGTTGGTGACCTGCGCGAACAGTTGTTTGAAATAATTAAAAAGGGATTGCGGCTTTTCAGACAACACCGCCAGCGGCGTGTCGGTGCCCATCGAGCCCACAGCCTCGACCCCTTCGCGCGCCATCGGCGCCATCAGGATCCGCAGGTCCTCGAATGTGTATCCGAAGGCCTGCTGCCGCTGAAGCACCGTGTCGTGATCGGGCTCGGGCAGATGCGGCGCATCGGGCAGCTGGCCCAATTCGATCATGTGCTCGTTGATCCACGCGCGGTAGGGATGGTCCGAAGCCAGCTGATTCTTGATCTCTTCATCGCCAACAATCCGGCCCTCCTCGGTATCGACGAAAAAGGTACGCCCCGGTTGAAGCCGGCCCTTGAGTGCCACTCTCTCGGGAGGCACATCCAATACGCCCGCCTCGGAAGCCATAATGACGAGGTCATCCTTGGTGACGTAATAGCGCGAGGGCCGCAGGCCATTGCGATCGAGGATCGCGCCGATTTTTCGGCCGTCGGTGAAGGCGATGGAAGCCGGGCCATCCCAGGGTTCCATCAGGCAGGAATGAAATTCGTAAAATGCCTTTCGCTCGTCGCTCATCGACTCGTGGTTCGTCCACGGCTCGGGGATCATCATGCTCATCGCATGGGGCAGCGAACGTCCGGAGAGCACGAGCAGTTCAAAACAATTGTCGAACATCGCCGAATCCGATCCATCGGTGTTGACGATTGGGAACAGCTTCTTCAGATCGTCGCCGAACAGCTCGCTGGCCATCATCGACTGGCGGGCGCGCATCCAGTTGATGTTGCCCCGGAGCGTGTTGATTTCGCCATTGTGAGCGAGATACCGGTAGGGATGGCTGCGTTCCCAGCTCGGAAAGGTGTTGGTCGAGAAACGGGAATGCACGAGCGCCAGTGCCGATTCCATCGCGGGATGGCGGAGGTCCGCATAATATTGATCCACCTGTTCGGGCATCAACATGCCCTTATAGATGCAGGTCTTGAATGACAGCGAACTGACGTAAAAATAATGTCCGCCGGTGAACTTGCCGGAATAGCGAATCGCGTTTTCGGCGCGCTTGCGGATGACGTAGAGCTTTCGTTCGAACGCGAGGTCATCGGCGAGTTTCCCGTTGCGCCCGATGAAAATCTGCCGCACACAGGGCTC
>JBEEGQ010000264.1:0-9057 GCA_041166945.1 Verrucomicrobiota bacterium | reverse complement strand
GGTCGCACTCGCTCGATGACCAGTTTCGTCGCATGACCCAGATCGGTCAGGAACCCGAGGTTTCCCGCGGAGGTGCGGATCAGGAATCCGACGGGATCGTAAGCGTCATGGGGAACGCTGAAAGTATCCACGACCACGTCGCCGACAGGAAATGAAGCGCCGGTGCTGAACAGGCGAAAATCAAAACGCGCCTTGAAAACGCCCTCGATGGCTTCCTTGGTGAGACGGTTGCAGTAGATGGGAATCTGGAGCCGGAGAGCGAGGACGCCCAGACCCTGGATGTGATCCGAGTGCTCGTGCGTGATGAGGATGCCCGCCAGGTTTTCCGGGGTTCGCCCGATGGCGAGGAGTCGTTGACGGATTTGGCGGGCGCTTAATCCAGCGTCGATGAGGAGCCGGGTGTCATCTGCCTCGAGGTACGCGCAATTGCCGCTGGACCCACTGGCAAGGATGGTGAACTGAACCGGCACGGGCGCGACGGTAGGCGCGGCAATGGGAAATCGCAATTCCGAAAACGAGTTGGAATGAAGAAAACGGTGCGGTCTCGCGTGCCGACTCCTTTGTCGGCCTGAGGGTTCCCCCTTTTTTTAACTTGGCATTAAACTTGAGAAAGCAGGCAGAGTGCCGATTTAGTCTTGAGTTGAACGCAGTTCGTATTATCTAATCTCGCCCGTGGCACAAGGCCTTTATTTGTCGCAGAAAATGTCGTTGCACCAGGTGCTGGCTCCCCAGCTCCAGCAATCGCTGGCCCTGTTGCAGGCACCCACCCTGGAGCTCAAGGCGCTGGTCGAGCAGGAACTTCAGCAAAACCCTTTGCTGGAGGAGGTGATGTCCACCGAACAGGACCAGGATCAAGACGACAAGATGGTTCGCGATTCCGACACGGCGGTGCTGACCCGCGGCGACACCCAGATGATGCAGCAGTCGGACCCGGCTGAGCCGCCGGCAGATCTGAAATTTGATCCAGCCAGCGAAAAGCAATCGAGCGAGCCGGTGGACGATTTCCAGGCGGAATTCGAGAAGCTCACCCAGCTGGACCAGGAATGGCGCGATCATTTTTCGGCGAGCAGCCTGCCATCGCGGGCGGCGCCCGAGGACGAGGAACGGCGCCAGTTCATGTTCGATTCGCTCACGAGCGGCACCTCCCTCCAGGAGCACCTGCTCGAACAGGTGCGCCTCTCCGAAATCAACGACGAACAGCGGCCCATCGCCGACATGCTCGTCGGCAACATCGACGACTACGGCTATCTCAAGGCGACCATCGAGGAGCTTTCGTTCTCGACGGCCATCCCCGTCGAGAAAATCGCCGAGGTGCTGAAGATTGTTCAAACCTTTCATCCCATCGGCGTGGGCGCCCGCGATCTGCGGGAATGCCTGCTGCTCCAGTTTGAACGGCAGAACCGCGAAAAAACCCTCGAATGCCGCATCGTGCGCGATTTCATGGACGCGCTGGGAAAGCGGCGCCTTCCCGAAATCGCCCGCGCCACGGGCGAGGATGTGATCGACGTCCAGGAGGCGGTGGCCCGCATCGGCCTTATGGAACCGCGCCCCGGCCGGGCGTTCCTTCCGGATAACGACCAATATATTCTTGCCGAAGTTTTTGTTGCGAAGGTGGGGGATGACTACGTCGTCACCAACAACAACGAGCAGATCCCCCATCTGCGCATCAGCAACACCTACAAGGACCTGATGGCCCAGGCCGATTCCAACGCCGAGGTGCGCGAATATATCCGGGAAAAAATCCGGGCCGGCAAATTTCTCATCAAGAGCCTGCACCAGCGTCAAACCACGATCCTGAACATCGCCAAGGAGATCGTGAAACGTCAGCGGGAATTCATGGACCAGGGGGTTCCGGGCTTGAAACCGCTGACCATGGTCCAGGTGGCCGAGGTCGTCGGCGTCCATGAAACGACTGTCAGCCGCGCTGTGTCGGGCAAATACATGCAGACCCCGCAGGGGATCTTCGAGATGAAATATTTTTTCACCTCGGGCATCCAGACGGCCAGCGGCGAGGGTATGTCCAACACGACAGTGAAGGAGATCGTTGCGGAACTGTTCAGCCAGGAGGATCCGTTCAAACCGATCAGCGATCAGGAGATTGTTCTGAAGCTCGCCGAGAAGGGGATCGTCATCGCCCGCCGCACCGTCGCCAAATACCGCAGCGAGCTCAACATCCTGCCTTCAAACCTGCGCAAGGTTTATTGACGCGCCGTTCGTTTCGTCCGCTTCCGCTTCTCGCTGCCTGACGAATGGAAGTGGGAAGTGTTATTTGGATCGAAGAATTCCCCTGCTTTTCAGCCAATCCGCCGCCCGATCGGGCCAGGTTGTCACCGTCTCTTTTGTTCGGCGCAGTCCATAGCCGTGGCCGCCTGAGGGATAGAGATGCAGTTCCACCGGGACTTTCGCCTGTTTCAATGCCAGCGCGTAATGCAGCGCGTTCTCCATCCTCACCGGATCGTCCTCGGTGATCGTGATAAACGTCGGCGGCGTATTGGATGTGACATGAATCTCGGGCGACGTTTTGTCGCCCTGTTCCTTAGCCGTCAGGTAGGCCGGATAGATCAATACGGTGAAATCGGGACGGAGGCTGACCTTGTCCGCGTCATCCACGGGCGGGTAGGTGCGTTCCGCGGTGGTGCTGAGGACGGCGGAAAGATGTGCGCCCGCTGAAAAACCAAGGACCCCGACGCGTTTGGGGTCGATGCCCAGTTCCTTGGCGCGATATCGCACGAGGCTGAGCGCCCGCTGCGCGTCCTGTAAAGGGGGCTCATGCCTCTCGAGGCCGGCTCGTTTAGGGACGCGATACTTGAGCAACACTGCCGTGAACCCGAGTGAGTTGAGCCAATCACAGACTTCGGTGCCCTCGAGATCCAGCGCCAGAATATTGTAACCGCCGCCCGGCGACACCAGCATCGCGGCACCCGTGTCACGCCGTTTCGACGGCCGATACACTGTGATCGTCGGCCGCGAAACGTTGCCCAGACGCACAACCGGTTTTCCGGCAACGAGGTTTTCGCCGGGCTTCGTCATGTCTTTTTCGTCGCCGAGCACCGCCACCTCGCCAGGTGCTTTGCCGGGCCAAAGGGATATCACCGTAGGCGCGGCAGCGGGTAGCAGCGGCACGGGAAGAATTATGAAGGCCAGTAAAATGGAGAGCGAACGGATCGTCATGCGATGAACAAATCGAAGCAACCGGTGCGCGTCCAGCGAATTCACTGTGCATGAAACAATGGAGCGCGGCATTTATGCCGCTTCGGGTGGATACGGATGAGCGCTTCGGCTTGGGTCACGGCACTGCACGAGGCGGGTTGCCGAGGCGGCATGAATGCCGCGGTCCCTCCGCGCTGACGCACGGTGAGTTCGCGATTGAAAGGGGGGCGGCCGGCGATCAACATGCCGCACCATGTCCGACAGCATCACCGCCAAAGCCTGCGTTCTCCATCAATTCAACGCGCCCCTTGAGCTTCGGGAATATTCAATCCCGTCGCGTCCCGAGCCCGGCGCGGTCCTGGTGCGAACCGAGATGGCCGGGATTTGCGGAACGGATGTGCATCTGTGGAAAGGGGAGCTGGCCATCGGGCTGCCCGTGATTTTGGGACATGAAACAGTGGGTCGCATCCAACAACTGGGGGAAGGAGTCGAGACGGATTGGACGGGCCAGGCGCTCGGAGTGGGGGATCGAGTCACTTGGAACCCTTCCGCGGCATGCGGCACTTGTTATTACTGTGCTGAAAAACGGCTTCCCACCCGATGCATCTCGCGACGCGCCTATGGCATCGGCTATCGCTGCGATACGCCGCCGCATTTCCTCGGCGGGTATGCGGAGTTCCATTACCTGCGCCCGCGGACGACAATTTTCAAACTGCCCGATGACCTGCCCACCGAATCCATTATCGGGGCGGGTTGCGCGTTGAACACCGCGATCCACGGGGTGGAACGCACTGGAATTTCGTGGCGCGACAGCGTGGTGGTTCAGGGCGCGGGCCCGGTGGGCATTGCAGCCCTGGCGGTGGCCAAGAGCGCGGGGGCATCTCAGGTCATCGTGCTGGGCGCACCGCGTCACAGGCTCGACATGGCGCGTCGATTTGGCGCGGACCACGTCATCGACATCGATGAGGCACCGACTGCCGCCGACCGTATCGAGGCCGTTCGGCGGTTGACTGGGGGCAATGGGGCTGATGCCGTGCTCGAATGCGTCGGGTCACCCGCCGCTGTCGTCGAGGGAATGGAGATGTGCCGGGACGGCGGGAAGTACCTGGTTCTCGGCCACTACTGCGATGCCGGGCCGATATCCTGGAATCCGCATGTGGTAACGCGCAAACAGCTGACGGTCATCGGTTCCTGGTCCAGCGAACCCCGGCATTTGCAGACCGCCATCGGATTCCTGCGCGATCATCGCGAGCAGTTCCCGTTTGCCGAAATGGTATCACACCGTTTTCCTTTGGAAGCCGTGAATGACGCGCTGGCGACCACCGCGGCCTGGAAGTCGGCCAAGAGTGTTCTTGTACCGAGCTTAGAGTAGTGACGAGTGACCAGTGACGAGTGGGGAAGTATGCGCTTTGCGGGAGTTCGAAAGGGCCGCAGCGCGACGTGCCCTACAGCAGTGCTTCGCTCGTGTCACTCGTCACTTCCCCCTTAAAGCCCCAATTGACTTTGCCGTGAAGTGAAGGAAAATAGTTGGATACCACCTCGCCATCGACGGGATTTTTGCGGGGATCGATCCGGCTACCGTTTGATAATTTCGGGGCATGGATGGGCAGGAAAGCCAAGGAGTGTGGTTCGAAATTTCATCAGCGGGCAGCCTTGAAAACTTCAGCAACAGCACGGCGTCGATGCCGGAGAACGCGATGTCAGTTCGCGTTCCTGTTTCTCATCGGGCTGCTGACGGCGCTCGTTCCCGAGGCCGCAAACGCCTTCACCAACTTCGTCAATTTCGAAACTGCTCCCGTGCATCCCCTCGCGCTGGGGCCCGATGGCCACACGCTGGCTGTCTGCAATCTGCCGGATAATCGTGTCGAACTTTTTGACGTGTCGAACGGCGTGCCGGTCCTCGCAGGCAGCGTCGCGGTGGGACTGGACCCGGTGACGGCGCGCTTCGCTTCGTCGAACGAACTGTGGGTGGTCAACCATATCTCTTCCACGATCAGCGTTGTGGACGTGTCGGCGCAAACGGTCATTGCCACATTGGAAACCCCGGCGGGCCCGAGCGACCTCATCTTCGCCGGCAATCCTCGACGGGCTTGGGTCTCCTGTTCGCGCACCAATGCGGTGTTCGTCATCAACCCGCTGACTCGCGCCGCCGTGACGAACATTGCCATCGAGGGAGAGCGTCCCCGGGCGATGGCGGTCAGTCCCGACGGTTCAAAAGTTTACGTGGCGATCTTCGAGTCGGGCAATGGAACCACCGTGATCGGGACCCGGCTGACCCCTGTGGATGATCTGCCGGAACCGGGACCCGTCGACGATCCCACCGGTCCGTACGGCGGGCTGAATCCGCCTCCAAACTTCGGCACCAATTTTCTCCCCGCCATCGTCATCTCGAACACGCCCCCGGAAATCAGTCATCTGGTCCGCAAAAACGGGTTGGGCCGCTGGATGGACGACAACAACGGCGATTGGACCGAATGGGTTTCCGGCAGCAATGCTCCGGCGTCGGGCCGCATGGTCGGCTGGGATTTGCCGGACCGGGACGTGGCCATCGTGGATACAGCGACAATGTCGGTGAGCTATGCGAACCGGCTGATGAACATCTGCATGGCCATTGGAGTGAATCCGGTGTCGGGGGAGATCGCCGTGGTGGGAACCGAGGCGATCAACGAGCGGCGTTTTGAACCGGTCGTCAACGGGGTATTCCTCCGGGTCAACCTCGCGCTGGTCGATCCTGTCACGCGAACGAATCGAATCCGCGATTTGAATTCACACCTCGATTATCTTACACGCAGCGTGCCGGAAGTACAGCGTTCCCTGGCCATCGGCGATCCGCGCGGGATCGAATGGAGCGCTGATGGATCACGGGCTTACATCACGGGAATGGGTTCGCGGAATTTAATCATCGTGAACGCCGACGGCCATCGCGTGAATCCTCAACCGTTGGAATTGGGCGAGGGCCCCACAGGCATGGCTCTCGATGAGCTTCGTTCGCGGCTCTATGTCTGGAACCGTTTTTCATCGAGCATTTCAGTGGTGGACACTGCGGCGGCGTCTGTCGTAGCCACCGTGCCGGTATTTGATCCAACGCCGGACATCGTGCGCCGCGGGCGGCGGCATCTTTATGACACGCGCAAGACGAGCGGCCTCGGGATTCTCTCATGCGCGTCATGTCACGTGGATGCGCGCGGGGATCGGCTGGCGTGGGACCTGGGCGATCCGGCCGGGCACCTCGTGACGAACGCGAATTTCGTTTTTCATCCCATGAAAGGTCCCATGGTCACCCAGACCTTGCAGGACATCATCACACCACCGCTGTTTGCCGGGCAACCGTTGCCGCAGCAGCCCTTGCATTGGCGCGGGGACCGAAAGGGCATCGAGGATTTTAATCATACCTTCACCACCTTGCAGTCGAGCGACGCGGAATTGACGACGAACGAGATGGCCGAGTTGAAGGCAATGTTGGCGAGCGTTTTCTTTCCGCCGAATTTTCTGAGGACGTTTTCGAACAGTCTCCCGCCGTCGGTGGCGCTTCCCGGCCACTACGGCGCTCCGCCGACCAACGGTGGACCGCGGAGCTTGTTGCCTCCGGGCATTCCGCAGGCGGGATTTAATCGCTTCGAACGAACCGATTGCACGGTCTGTCACGGCTTCGATCAGGGTGGCGATATTATCATCGACCAGCTTGCCGCGACGCAGCGCAGCGGCTCGCAGGGAGCCTTCAAGGCGTCGCAGTTGCGGAGCCTGGCGGAGAAAACCGGGATGGACGGGTTGAGCACGAACAGCCGGGCTGGTTTTGGTTTTCTGCATGACGGACGTGTGGACACCTTGACGCGCTTTCTGGCGGATGGCTTTCCGGCGGTGGCGACGAACGACCAGGCCATTGCCGACATGGTGGCATTTTTGTTGTGCTTCAACGGTTCGGATCTCGCCTCGAATCCGAGCGGCCCGAGCCAGGATGTCCCGGCTGCGACGGGAAAACAGATCACGTTCGGCTCGCCGGTGGCGCCGCCGTTGCTGACCGACATGTGGAATCTTGCCCTCCGGACCAACAGCCGCGTGGAACTCGTGGTGCGCGGCCGCAAGGAGGGACGGATGCGCCACTGGCTGTTGCGCCGCGCGACGCACGACTTTCAATCCGACCGTCATGGCGAACAGGTGTCCACCCTCGGCGAGGTGATCGCGACGGCTGCCGCGGGGAACGAATTCACCGCCACCCTGGTGCCGTTCGGATCCGGCACGCGCCTGGCGCTCGATCGCGACGGGGACGGTTATTACGATGCCAGCGAGATGGAGTTGGGATTCAATCCCGGCGATCCCGCTTCACACCCCGGCCGCATCGTCGATATATCGAGGCTGGGCAACAATTTGCGGGTCATGTGGGAATCGGCGCCCGGCGCGCGGTACGCCGTTGAAGTGTCGACGAACTTCCCCCAACCCAATGCGGCCAGCAATTTGTGGATGACGGTGGGCACGCCTTTCTTCGCCACACAACCGATCACCAGCTATACAGATTCGCCGCCCGCGAATGCGTTTGTCCGCTTTTATCGCGTGCGCAAGGAGCCGTGAGTTTCGCAACGAGGCGGGCGGGCGGGTGATGGGTGCCGGCTCTCAGCCGAATTTCCCGCAGCATTGCTTGTATTTCTTGCCGCTGCCGCAAGTGCAGGGGTCATTGCGACCCACCTTGGGGCCCGTGCGGAGCGGTTTGGCTTTCGAGATAATCTCGTTGGCTTCGCTGACGACGTCGCTGGGTCGTGTGTCGGAGGGCGCGCCGCTGCTCGTGGTGGTGCCGCCGAAGGCTGAAACGGATCCGTGCTCGGTGCGCTGAGGCAGCTTGCGGAGGAATTGCTCGAACGCCATGAGGCTGGACGCGCTGCGAAAGATGTTATGGCAGATCTCGGTCTTGATATTGACCATGAGATCATCGAACAGCTTGAAGGCTTCCGCCTTGTATTCCAGGAGCGGATCGCGCTGGCCGTGCGCCCGCAGACCGATGCTGGTGCGCAAGCTGTCCATCTCGTAGAGATGTTCGCGCCACAGCTTGTCAATCGCCTCCAGGATGGTGAGCCGTTCCACCGACTTGATGGCTTCATCGTTTTCGCAGCTGATCTTGAGCTGATAGGCATCGCGGATGGCGTTGGAGATGAAGTTGCAGACGCCGAATTGCATCGCGCTGAGGCCTCCGAAAACCGAATCGGATTTGGGCTCCTCGCGGCTCGCGCGGGCCGCTTTTACAATTTCCTCCTCGGGCATTCCGATCGGGAAGTTCAGGTTCACCCAGTCGGCCAGTCCGCGGAGATTCCATTCATGCGGGTCGTCGGCATTGGTAAATTCCAGCACCTTCGTCAGGACGACCTCCTCCATGACATCCAAAAGCCGGTCGCGAACGTCCTCGCCGTGGATGATTTCATTGCGGAAGCCGTAGAGGACTTCGCGCTGCTTGTTCATCACGTCATCGTATTCGAGGGTGCGTTTCCGCATCTGATAATTATGACCCTCGACACGTTTCTGGGCCTGCTCGATGGAACGGTTCAGCAACGGATGCTCCAGTTCCTGTCCCTCTTCGAGGCCCATCTTTTCCATGTACTTGACGATGTTGCCCGCGCCGAAGAGGCGCATCAGATCATCCTCGAGGGCGATGAAGAAATGGGATGAGCCGGGATCCCCCTGGCGCGCACACCGGCCGCGAAGCTGCCGATCGATCCGGCGCGCCTCATGGCGTTCGGTCGCCAGCACATGCAGTCCGCCCAGGTCGGCGACGCCGATCCCCAGTTTGATGTCCGTCCCGCGGCCGGCCATGTTGGTCGCGATTGTCACCGAGCCGCGCTGGCCCGCGCGGGCGACGATCTCGGCTTCCTGCTCATGGAACTTGGCGTTCAGGACGGAATGGATGATGCCCGCCTTGGACAG
>JBEEGQ010000263.1:0-14568 GCA_041166945.1 Verrucomicrobiota bacterium | reverse complement strand
GCGGGGTTGGCATGGCGAGTGATGTCAGAGATTTAGATGTATGACGAGATGCATACCTATGGATACCGAGACAAAGCAGTTATTGGCTCGCTGCCAATCGCACGAAAAAGACGGTAAATCTCAGTATTCGCCCGGTAGCAACTTGCCTTTTTCGCGCGAGCCGGTGAGTCTGCCGCATGCATGTCTTCGGCTGGCGTGATTCGCGCCGGTCCCTGAGGTTGGGGTCGTAAACCGCGCGTTTGTCATGCTCGCTATCGTCACACATTCTGGAAGGCCGATGTGGCCAGGGGCTAGTTTGGTGTTTGGCATTCTTTTCACCCTGGCAGGTTTTTGGTATGTCGCTTGTTCCATTAAACCGTCCCTCCGCAAATACGCCCGACGCCGGCCGCGCGGCGGGTCCGGTCCTGCATCACGGTTGTTCTGCCTTGCGTTTGCCATATTTCTGCTCGACGGTGGTTTGGGGTTTATTGCCAAGTCATTCGGATGGAGCGTCGTTGCGCAATTGAGCTTGGCCCTGACTCTGCCCGCTGTCGTGACGGTGCTTGTTGTCTCGATTATTGATTGGCTTCGCAATCGCGACTGAAATGAAAATGCGGTTTCTATTCAAGTGACCCGTTTTGCGCTGGCTTGTTGGTCGCTATGGTATTTGTTTTTGGAGTGCAGATTGCGGCACGGGATTTTGAATTATTAACCTGTGGACTTCATCGCCCCAACGCTGGCGTTAAGCGATCCCCGGAGGGCGGACGACACCACAGGCGCACTCGCGCGAGCCTCAAAACTGGGGGGAGTTGTTGAACGAGCCCGGTGAGTCCGGTGAACTTGCCGGTGGCGTCCGGTTGATGTTTGGTTTGTGCAACCGGAAACGGCAGCATAGAACCGCAGATGAACCATATTATGACAACAGTCATCATTTGCTTGACCTTTTATTCCGTTTTCATTCTCGGAGGGGTGTGCTTACTGGCGCTTCCATTCGACCGCCGGCGAGTCCGTAGTAAGTGGGCCAGCAGGCTGGGGGCCGTCACAGGAGCATTGCTTGTTGGTATGGGCTTGGTAGGCTTCTTGGAACGGTCTGGCGTGTGGCTTCCACCTGCGCACGTCAATTATGCGTTTGAGATGACAAGAGACACGCTTCGTGGGCTGGTTCTTGGGTTTCTCCTAGCCTTGATTTGCTCGGGTGAGTTGCGTGGACGCAAGATTTCTTTACAGGACCGACTCGGTGCGTAAAATCCTGACGCGGTGCGTGCGTTTAGCGATCCGCCGGGCAGCCTCGATCCCAATTTTAAGTTTAGCGCCATATGGCCACGCCACAAGAATTCCTGGAGCCCGTTTTTCTCGAAAACGCCGCTGCCTATGCGCGAGCACATCCATACCTCCGAGCCATGCGCACACGCGGTATAGGGGAGCCACTGTCAGAGCGCATGCTCGATCAGACGGAACCTGCCAGGATGAAGGAATCGGTTGAAGATGTGACCCAGTCGGGTGGATCGGCGACAATCACCACACGGCGGCTCTGTCCGACCAGGGACTCTCATGCGCGATACCACCTGGCAACAGTTGGCGACTCCTGGAAAATTCTGCGGATCGACCTTGAATGCTTCGTTTGTGGCGGAACAGGTGAATCGGGAAACCTACAGTGTCCTCGATGTGCCGGGGCAGGCTGGCATGATTCACTGCTTGGTTGTTGAGAAAGTGGTGGCTGGGGACGGAATTGAACCGCCGACACAAGGATTTTCAGTCCTCTGCTCTACCAACTGAGCTACCCAGCCGGCCATCCAAGGCGCGAAATCTAAATTCCACCTCGCCTCTTTAGCAAGGGATATTTCTCCTGTTCGACCTCGCCCCGCTTCCCTATTGTCCGCTTTCACAGCTCCTTTTCCCATGAAATCTCCCCGCCTTTTTTGGACGATCATCGGCCTCGCTCTTTTTTTCGCCTCCGCACCGGCGCGCGCCGGGCGCGCTGACGGCACGCTCGACATTTATTGGGTCGATGTCGAGGGAGGCGGCGGCACACTCATCGTGACGCCGGCCGGGGAATCGATCCTGATCGATGCGGGAAATCCCGGCGGGCGCGATTCCACCCGGATTCACAAGGCCGCCACCCAGATCGCCGGGCTCCAGCGCATCGACCATCTGGTCACCACCCATTTTCACATGGACCATTTTGGAGGCGCCTCCGAGCTGGCCGCGCTCATGCCCATCGGACAGGTGCATGACAACGGGATTCCGGATAGGAACCCGGACGGCAACACGCGTGACACCCGCTGGCCCCTCCTCATCAAGCCGTATCGCGAAATGAAAGTGGAGGGACGCAGTGTCATTGCGCCGGGCGAAATCTTCCCGCTGCGCAACACCGCGGACGGCCCGAAGCTGAGCCTGCGTTGCCTGACCGCCCGTCAAAAATTTGCCACGACCGCCACCGGCGCGGCTACGAACGCGCATTGCGCCGAGTCCACGCCGAAGCCCACCGACACGTCCGATAATGCCAACAGCATCGCGCTATTGCTGGAGTTCGGGCCGTTTCGATTTTTCGATGGTGGCGACCTGAGCTGGAACAGGGAGGCCGATCTGGTGTGTCCTGTGAATCGGGTCGGACAGGTGGATGTGTACCAGGTGAACCATCATGGATTGGACGTCAGCAATAATCCCCTGCTGATTCACAGCATCGCGCCCACGATGTCGGTGATGAACAACGGCCCGCGGAAAGGCACTTCCAAGGCGACCGTGGATACTTTGAAAGCGTCGCCCGGGATTCGCGGGATGTATCAGCTCCATAAAAACATCCGGGCCGACACGGAGAACAACACGGCCGATGAATTCATCGCCAACAAGGATGAAAAATGCGAGGGAAGCTTCATCCGGCTCTCGGTGGCGGCGGACGGAAAATCCTACGTGGTTTCCATTCCCGCGACGGGCCACAAGCGCACGTACCAGACACGAACGAAGATCGCGGATTAGAGGAGTTTCTCGAGTGCGGCGCGGTCCATCCTGCCTGCCAGCAGATAGAGATTGTCACCGCTCGTCCAGGAGATCGTTTCCCAGTTTCCCACGGTGCGGTAAGCGGGCGATTCAACGGAGGGCCCTCGAGGCACGGCGCCCCGGGAAATGACGAAGAGATGAACCGGCTCGCCATTTTCGAGGAGGAAACAGATGAGACCGGCGGGCTGGCCGTTCCACATCCATGTTCGGCATCCGATGCCGGGCAGGGCCTGGAGGCCGTCGGGCAAATGGGTGTCGTGAAGGCCGCGTTTCGATTCGAGCCATTGTTGAAGGTCCGGCGGGCGCTGGCTGTGGAAGGTGAGATCAAAGCGGTTTTCAAGGCGGCCGATCATTTCCGTGCGATAGCTGGCAAAGCTGACCGCCGCACGATTGTGGGCGAACCAGAGCGCGGCAAATGAGAGCAACAAAATGATCGACGCAGCGAGGCCCAGAACACGCGCGCGCCGGCGCCAGCCCAGGGTGCGTCGCTGTCCGGCGAACATAATGCGCGCCGGCAAATCGAGCGGAACCGGATAACGCTGAAGGTGGATGGCGAAATCGTTGTCGACGCGGATATCCTCGAGCGCGCGCGCCGCCAGTGCCGAATCGGTGTGGACGATTTGCCAGGCCTCGGTCACACGCGCGTCCGTCGTTTCGTGAGGTTCGAAACGGGAGGATTGAAGTATGAACAGCGCCTCCTGTTTATCCATGAACCCTTTCCGGTGAGCCGACGCGGATCGTCATGAATTTGTGGCGGCGTTCATCCTCATCGACAAAAAGGAGGCGGCGGAGTTGTTCCTTGCCGCGCGCCAGGCGCGACATCACGGTGCCGGCCGGGACCTCCAGGGTATCGGCGATGTCCTGATACGACATGTCTTCGAGGTAAAAAAGCGCGAGCGGCGCCCGGTAAATTTCCGCCACCTGCATCAGAGCCTGCATGACCGCATGGGCGTCGAGATGGTCGGTGGTCTGTGGCGCCACGAGGGGAAGTTCCTCATCCGCCTCGGAGACTTCCACGTGCGCAAATCGGGTTTCCCGGCGGCAACTGCCCAGAAACTCCCGATGGAGTGTGGTGAGAAGCCAGGAACGGGCGGCGCGGGCCACGCGTAATTTATCGCCCTTCGAAGCCCAGAGAAAAAATGTTTGTTGAACGAGATCGGCGGCCGCCGTTTCGTCACGCGACAAGCTTAAAGCAAAGCGATAAAGCGACGCATAATGCGCTTGAACGAGTTGCTCGAAATCCACGTCCGCCACGCTGGTCATGATGCCGGAACCACGGATTTAATCCAGTAATTTCAAGTCGCCCGCCGCGTCGCGTGTAAAAAAGCCGGCTGGCGGGAATCGGGCGCCCGTTTGGTGTCCACCCTTTAAGGTGTCTTGCGGTGAGACGGGCCGGACACCCTAAAGGGTGGACACCGAGCGGTGGAGGGAATGGGGCGCCCGCTTGTGTTTCGCACCGGTTGCGCCATCTTCATCGGCATGGCCTCGCTGATCATCGCTCCGCGGTGGCGCCTCCCGGATCGGGACGTGACGCCATTCCGGCATTGGCTTAATCGGCGCCAGTTTTTGCAGCAACTGGGCGGGGCGGGGATTGGCGCGATGACGCTGGGAACGGGCGGGTCTCTGATTGCCGCGGAGCCGCTGAAGCCGTCGGGATTTCCCGCCAGGCGCAATCCCTTGTTCAATCCCGGCTGGCGGTTGACCAACGAACATGCCGCGGGCACGTACAACAATTTTTACGAATTCTCCTTGGACAAGGAGGAGGTCCGAAAACTGGCATCGCGGCTGATCACATCGCCATGGCCGGTTGAAATTGGCGGGATGGTGGAAAAACCGATGTCAGTTGATGCCGGCGAGCTGGCTGCGCAATTTCCATTGGAAGAGCGCGTCTACCGTTTTCGGTGTGTCGAAGCCTGGGCGATGGTGGTGCCATGGACCGGATTTCCGTTGAGCAAACTGATCGAAAAAGCGCGTCCGACGAGCGCGGCGAGATTTGTTCGCTTCGAGACATTTAACCGGCCGGAGTCCGCGCCAGGCATGAAGCAGATGCCGACTCATCCCTGGCCTTACACGGAAGGATTGCGAATGGACGAGGCGCTGCATCCGTTAACGTTTATTGCGACGGGTATTTACGGAAAGCCATTGCCCCAGCAGCACGGCGCGCCGCTGCGGCTGGTGGTGCCGTGGAAGTATGGCTACAAGAGCATCAAATCGATCGTGAAGATCGAGTTTGTTGGGGAACAGCCTTCGACATTTTGGGAGAGCCTGGCTGCCAGCGAATATCCATTCGAAAGCAATGTGAACCCGCGAATTCCGCACCCGCGCTGGTCGCAGGCATTCGAGCGATTGATAGACACGGGAGACCGGGTGCGCACACAGCCCTTTAATGGCTACGGAAATGATGTGGCGAAATTATACGCCAGGGTCTAGCCGGCCCACACCCCCGTAGCGCAGGGGTCCTCGCCTGCGGGTTCGGGTGGCGTCCCGCCTCCAGAGGCTTTCGCGGGGGCAATGTGTGCCAGGGTTCCTGCACCGAGGACGGTGCCGGAACTCGCAGCCGGGACGGCTTCGTTACATGAGCGCTGCCTGACTTGCGAAGCGGGCGTGCGGTGGATGCGGTGGATGCATTTGGACTGGGTGGAACCATCGGATTCCGCGCCAAGGAGATGAGGACGCGACGGTCGCCGATGGGGGGGATGGCATCCGCCTGCCAACTTTTTTGAATTTTCCCCAGTGATTTCGTCTATTCTTATCAGACGCAGCGAAGCCAATGTAACCAAAGCAGGCCGGCAGCGTCTAAAGCCCGTCAGTGCCGAAAGGCGCGGGCGTCAACAATAACAAAAATCGGCAAACGATAGAAAGGTATCAGGTAAGTATGTTTCGCACATTTATTCTCGCGGTCGCTCTCAGCGGGGTCATGGCTGTGACGGTCAGCGCGGCAGACAAAACCAAGCGCACTCCGCTCACCGAAGAGCAGAAGAAGGAAAAACAGGCGCTTGTCGACAAGTATGACAAGAACAAGGACGGCAAGCTCTCCAAAGAGGAGAAGGACGCAATGACCGCCGACGACAAGGCCAAGCTGGAGAAGCTCCAGCCCGCACGCAAGAAGGCCTAAGACAAAAAGTCACCGGTTTTCTCGACTCCACCCCTGGCATGCCTAACCGCTGCCGGCGGTGGAGTTTTAGTTTTCCCACGCAGCATCATTCGATGACGCGTGCGCGATGAGGAGCGGGCGCAAGGGGATCAATTCCACGATAAATCATCCGGGGCATCGGGAAGAATCCGGTATTGCCAGCCCTTTTCAGCGAGGATCAATTTCCAGAGGTCCCCGGGCTTGGGATAAAAGACCAGTTCGATCGAGGCGTCGTGGGTGAGCCAGGTTTCCCGGCTCATTTCGTCATCGAGCTGGCCGGGGCTCCAGCCGGAGTATCCGGCGAACACCTTGAGCTGGCGTGTGGGCGAATAAGAGTCGGCGAGTTCGATCAGGTGTTCGAGGGAATGTTCGAGATGCAAATTGGCGATGACGTTGGCGCCTGGGAGAAAGGAATCGAAATGCAGAAAGCTCAAGGCCTGGGTTTGCACGGGGCCACCGTGAAAGAGCGGCTGATCCTTGAGGGAGAGGGGGATTTTGGAGGCCAGCGCTTCCCCGATGTGGTTGCCGGTCGAACGATTAAGCACGAGCCCGAAGGCGCCGTTGGGATCGTGCTGGCAAACCAGGACGACAGCTCGATGGAAAAAGGAGCCGGAGAGCTTCCCGTTATCGAGAAGCAACTGGCCCTTAAGTGACTTGTGCTTCGCGGCCATGCCGGTCGGTCGTCGGCGCATGCTGCGGAAGTCTTGCGCCTGAGGCAATCCTGTTTACTATTTCCGAATGACAAGAATTCTGCTCCTCCTGCTCGTCCTGGCCGGGCTTGTGGCCGGCTGCGCGTCTGACAACACCTCCGGCAGCCGTGAATTCGTTCCCGGCAAGGGCTGGATTCCGACGCGCTGAACACCGCTGCTGCGCCTCCTCGCTCAGCCATGGCAAAGGCAACCTCTTGAACTTTCACAACATGACCCCCTTCGCCCTTGCCTTTGCGCGGCCTCTTTTCGCGATCGTTTCAGCGCTCCCGTTTTTAACGAATGCCCTTTCGGCGGCCGAGCCGTTTCAAACCCATCGGCACGACGAGCATGAATTCTCGATCGACATTCCCTCCGGATGGGTGCCGCTGCCCGCCGCGAAGCTCGGAGAAATGACCCAGGCGCTCAAAGCGATGAGCAGCGCGGCAACCTTTGCCTACAGCCACGGTTACCAGCGTGACTCGGGTCCGCCGTATCCGATTTTTCCGTATGTGCTCATACAGGTGAATAACCGCCAGAGGATCCCGGAGCGGGAGGTGGCCAATCTTTCAAAGTCGCGCGCCGCGGTCGAGGAGGGCATGCGCTCGGTGCAAAACGCGCGGAACTCGACGGTGTCGGGGGCCCGCCTGGGCGAGATGGTCTACGACACCAACGCGCACATTATCTGGCTGAACATGGAACTTCAGGTCGCGGGTGTGGGGCCTGCGCGCGGGCTCACGGGAATGGTCCTCACGGAGAAGGGCTTCATCCAGGTCAATTGCTACGCCGTCCAGGCGGAATTTCCTGCGCTGGTGGAAACATTCGAGAAGATCATCCGCTCCGTTCAAGTCTCGGAGAAGTTGCGGTATCAGCCGGGTCGCGGCGGCACTTTTTCGCTGCGCGCTTTGAATTTCGGACGGGTGGGCAAAAGCGCGATCATCGGGGGCATTGCGGGCGGCGTGATCGGGCTGGTGTTCGCCCTGATGAAGCGCCGGCAAAAACCACCGGCATCACCACCCACCGGGCCGCCACCGTTGCCATGAGATTCCCGCCGGTCCGAGGGCGCAGCCGGCGCGCGGGTTCCAGCCAGCATTCAGGCGAGGGCTCAAGCCGTGAGGGCGCGGGGGTGTTTCGATGATCCTCCTGCCTATTGTGGGTCGGGAACTGCGCGTGGCCGCGCGGCGAAAGGCCACCATCTGGACCCGTTTTTTCGCCGGCCTCACGGCGCTGCTGGCGGGTGCGGTTTTGTTGATGGCGAACCAGGGACATCTCGCCGTGCCTTACATGGGCCGCCAGATCTTCACAGCCGTCAGCATCCTGGCGTTCGGATTCGCGCTGCTGTCCGGGATTTTTTTGACCGCAGATTGTCTCTGTTCAGAACGTCGGGACGGCACCCTGGGACTGCTTTTTCTCACCGATCTGCGGGGGTATGACGTGGTGCTCGGCAAGCTTGTGGCCACATCGACGGTGGCTGCTTATGCGTTGCTGGCCATTGTTCCGGTGCTGGGAATTCCGCTGCTGATGGGTGGCACCGATGCCGGTGAATTTCTGCGGGTCGTGCTGGTTCTGGGATTAACGCTGGTGCTCTCGCTGGCGACGGGGATGCTCGCCTCGGCGCTGTCGCGCGACACCAGGAGCGCGATGATCGCGAGTCTCGGCATGATGCTGGGGCTGACGGCCGGGCTGTTCCTGCTGACTTCGTGCGCTCGATGGGTGCTCAACAGGAATGTGCCATCGCTTGAACTGATTTCGCGGGCGAGCCCGATAACTGCCTTCATGTACGCGCAAGCGGGATCCTTTGGGATGCCAAAATTCCCCGCCCGTTTTTGGAGCTCGATGGCGTACATCGGCACGCTGGCATTTGGGCAGCTCGCGCTTGCGAGTTTTCTTCTTCCCCGCTCCTGGCAGGAGGGTGTGATTTCCAAAGCGCCGCTTCGTTCCGCGACGACTGGACAAGCCCGGGAATTAATTCAGGGGCTGAAAGATTCCGACAGCCTCCGTCCGTTTTACTGGCTCACGAGTCGCGAGCCGTTTCCAGGCAAGGCCGCGTTGTCGGGATTGTCCTTGCTGGCGGTTGTGTGGGTTGGATTTTTTTTCATGTCGATGAACTCCGGGAATCGCAGCCGTTCGTCGGAAAGCCTGGCCTTCTGCATGTTCATCGCGTTCGGGATGCACGCCATCGCAAAGGGATTGATGGCGATGCAGGCGACCAAGCGTTTTTGCGAAGATCGCCGCAGTGGCGCTTTGGAGCTGGTGCTGGTCAGCCCGTTGACGGTCGAATCGATCCTGGACGGACATTGGCGCGCGTTGCGGAAGCAATTCCGGCCGTTGCTGTGGCTGCTGGTGATCATGAACCTGCTCCTTGTTTTTGCGGTCTTCCGTCTGGGTATGCCGTCCGAGGTCGTGGGAACATTTGCCACGATGTACATCGGAGGGATTATCCTGTTGTATTCGGATTGCCAGGCCATTTGCTGGGTGGGAATGCGCCTGGGGTTGCGGGGTGTGCGTCATCATCGCGCGATTTTAGGAACGCTGGGCCGCATTGTGCTTGCGCCCTGGCTTGTGATTTTTCTTTTCATTTTTGTGGCCATCGGAAGCCGATCGGGTGTCGATGGGGTGGTGGGATTTTTCGTGATTTGGACGATCTTGAGTGTCTTCCTCGCGCAACTGCAGGCGACTCGGGCGAAGGACCTGCTCGGCAATCGACTGCGCGAAATCGCGTCAGGGGAACCCGAAGTCGGCGTGCCGCCATTGCTCCAAAACTTCCCCACGCCCGCGCTGTCGAATCTGCGGGAATGATTTTTTAATGGCGCTGCTGCCCATCATCAAACGCGAGCTTCTGTCCGAGTCGCGCCATGCCTTCACCTACTGGCTGCGATTTTATGGAGCGGCGGCGCTGTTGGTTGTGGGAGGACTGGTGTTTCTCGACGGCCACCTTCCCAGCTCGGCAGGCGGGAAATTATTCCAATCGCTGCATCTCACGTTGTTCGTCTCGATTTGGATAATAGCGGCGTTAATGACAGCGGACTGCATCAGTCGGGAACGGCGCGAAGGAACGCTCGGACTGCTGTTCCTCACCCCGCTGCGTCCGATTGAGGTGGTGGCGGCGAAAGGTTTTGCGCATGGACTCCGTGCGCTGAGCGTCTGTATCGCGGCGATTCCGGCGCTGGTCGTTCCTTTCCTGATGGGTGGAGTGAGTTGGCGGCACGTCACAGCGGCGGTCCTGATAAATCTCAGCGCGCTCTGCTGGGCGTTGGCGGCCGGAATTTTGGCTTCGTCGATATGCCGCCGAATGACACGGGCGCTGGTGCTGACCGCGATATTGGAAGCCGTTGGCTTCCTGGTGTTCGTTCGTCTACAGGGCGCGGCATTGATCTCAGCAGCCTCGGCGTCCGCATGGTGGCCACGATCAGCGGATCGCTGGGATTTTGAATCCTGGAGCCATGCTGGAGGGCTCGCCATCTCCAGAACCGATCAGGTGATGTCCTTGTTTTCAAAGGCGGGAAGTCCGTCATTCGTATCCCGTTGGCTGCTTCTGCTGGGAGGGGTGGTGGTCGCATCGATCCTGGTCTGCTTCATCAGCGCGTGGATCGCTGCGATCAACATCCGCTCGGCGGTTCGCGAAAAGGGTCCATCAGTGGCGATGGCCAAAGTGGAAAAGGAATTTTGCACGCCCGCATTCGCCCTCGGTTTTTTCCGGTGTTGGATGCGGCGGATCCTCGAACGAAATCCGGTGGGCTGGCTGGAGCGTCGGACGTGGCAGGGCCGGCTGGTGACGTGGAGTTGGATCGCGGTGATGGTCTCGTTCATCATTGGCGGCGTCGGGCAGGGCTTTTCCGATGGAGACCAATTTCAAGCGTTGATGCGGCTCGTGAGCTGGCTCCTGATCGCCAGCGTCACTTTCACCGCCGCGGGAAGTCTTCGGCGCGAACGCGAGTCAGGCGTCATCGAGCTCCTGCTCGTTTCCCCTCTGAGCGTCGCGCAAATTATTGGCGGAAGATTGCGGGGCATCGGCGGCCAGTTCCTGCCGGCGACGATATTGCTGGTGGCATCGTGGCTCTGGCTGACACACGCTTTTTCCAACACGTTGCTGGCGAAACCCGACGCAATGACGAAGGGGTTTGTGTGGATTGGCTTTTTTGCGGTGACGCTGTTCACGATTCCTGTGACGGGCCTCTATTACTCCCTGCGCTGCGAATCCTTTGTCGTGGGGGTTTTCCTGACGGCGGCCCTGGGACTCGCGATTCCCTGGTGCGTCTCGCAGGCGTTGTGGGCGCTGATGCCACCGGATGTCGATGCGGTTTTCCCGCAGTGGGCGCGGGCGATGATGGGCACGTTGATTGCCGGCGCGGCGTTGGTGCTCGGGCACTTTAAAGTTGCGGGATCGAGGGGGCTTTCTCTCGGGCTCGCGGCCGGCCTGGGGTTGGTGGGTTTGGTTTGTGTGGCGACCTGCACCCAGGAAGTCAGGTTGCCGGGCGACGATCGGCTTCTTCCCACCGTGACCACCTGCGCCGCGCTCGAAATCGGCGTTGCCGTTTTGCTCGGCTCGCGCCTCAAGCGGCGGCTGGAGCGCCGCGAGTTTGCGATGCCGAGATGAGGGTTGGCGGGGAATTTGTTGAACTTCATCTTTGAACTTGGCGCTGCCGTCCTTCTAATCTCGTCGCCGTGATCAAGCTTGATTCCCCTCCATGACGTTCCTGCCCATTGTCACTCGGGAATTAATTGAAGCCTCGCGTCGGCGCGGGACCTATTGGCTGCGAGTGGTGGCGGCGGCAGCAGGCTTGGGCATCGGTGGATTTGTGCTGTTACTGGCCCGGAAGGGCGCACATCCCGGGGAAATAGGGATGTATCTCTTTGTTCCGCTGGCTATCGCCTGCTTTATCTACACGCATTTGATGGGAGTGGTGCGCACGGCGGATTGCCTGAGCGAAGAAAAGCGGGAGGGCACACTCGGGCTGCTGTTTCTCACCGACCTGAAGGGATACGACATCGTCCTGGGCAAACTGGCCGCAACGTCGCTGAACGCATTTTACGGAATGCTGGCGCTGTTTCCGGTGATGGCGATTCCGCTGCTGGCGGGCGGCGTGGCGATCGGCGATTTTTGGCGGGTCGTGCTGGTATCGACGAACACGCTGTTCCTTTCCCTGGCCATCGGAATGTTTTGCTCGTCGATCAGCCGCGACGAACGGCGGGCGATGGTGCTGGCGTTCGTGATGCTATTTGTGTTCACGGCGGGTTTTCCGATCCTCGGTGCATTGATGTGCCAGAGCGCACAGAACTGGACTTTTTTTCCTGCGTTTCTGGTATTGAGCCCGGGTTACGATGGTTTCGGGGCGTTTGAAGGGATTCGAAAAGTGGGGTCGCCTTTTACCTATTGGAAATTATCGGTGATCCTGATCCACGCGCTCAGCTGGATGTTTCTGGCGCTGGCCTGTTTCATCGTGCCTCGGACGTGGCAGGACAAGGCGCGTTCGGCAGCGGCCCAGAAGCGATTCGACAAAATGAACCGCATCGAGCAGGGATCGCCCGGCGCTCAACGGATTCGCCGCCGGCGGTTGCTCGATCTGAATCCTTTTTACTGGCTTGCCGCTCGTGATGGCAAACGCAATGCCGCCATCTGGGGGTTTCTCGGCATCGGCGCCGTTATCTGGTTTATCGGCCTGATGGTGTCGCCCACCGAATGGCGGGATCCGGTCGCGTACGTGTGGACCGCGCTCATCGTTCACACAGTGTTGAAATTATGGATCGCGACCGAATCGTCACGACGCTTTTCGTACGATCGCCAAAGCGGCGCGCTCGAGCTCCTTTTGGCCACGCCCCTTTCTGTGAAGGAAATCCTGCGAGGCCAATGGCTGGCGTTGGAGCGAAAATTCGCGCTGCCCATGCTGGTGGTGTTGATTGTCGATTTCGTCTTCCTGATGGCTCAACGGCATGAGACATCCGCAGTCTATGTCTGGGTGGCAGGCATGGTGGTTTTTGTCGCCGACATGCTGGCGCTGGCCTGGGTGGGAATGTGGCGGGGGTTGAACAGCCGTCGTGCCAACCGGGCCGCTCTGGCGGCCATCGCGCGGCTTCTTATTTTTCCCTGGCTCATCTGGATCGTTTTTTCCATCGCGATATCCGTGTCCGCCTCGACCAATCCCAACGGGGCGCCGGATTGGTGGGATGGACATTTTCCACTCGTCACGTGGGTTGTCATTGCGCTCGGCGTGAACCTGCTGTTTGGCCTGCCGGCAATCCGCGGTCTGCAAACTCAATTCCGAACTGTCGCCACGACGCGGTTCGAAACAAAGGGCCGTCAGGGCAGTTGAGATCCCGGGCGCCGGTCCGGCGGGAAAATCCCGGACGGCAATCGCTTTCCACAATCGCCGGGAATTGAAAATGCCGCCGCGTCCCCATCACGGAATAGAAATGATTGGACGCTGACTTTTCCGGATGACCCCACCGCCCATCATCGAACGGGAGCTGCGGCTGGCCAGTCGCAGGCCGATGACTTACTGGAGCCGTTCGGGGGTGGGATTGCTCGCGCTGGTGTTGACGTTATGGACGATCTCCATGCGGTTTCAAGGCGCACCCGGTGTCAATGCGGGGCGCGAGGCGTTTGTGACTCTTGCCATCGTGGCGATTTGTTCGGCGGTGGCGACGGCGTTGCGGCTGACGACGCCGACGATCGCCATCGAGAAGCGTGATGGGACTCTCGGCCTGCTTTTTCTCACGGACCTGAAGCCGCACGACATTATTTTGGGAAAGCTGGCCGTTGCGACGCTCACCACCTTGCACAGGTTCCTGGCGGTGCTTCCCGTGTTGGGGATTCCCATTCTCATGGGTGGCGTGACCGGCGGAGATCTGGCCCGGCTGGCCATCGTGCTGCTGAACCTGATGTTCCTCGCGGCAACGCTCGGGATGTTTGCGTCGACGCTCGCGACCGACGAGAAGGGCGCCTCGGGCCTGGCGGGGTCACTGATGATCCTGATTGCCGCCGGCGGTCCGCTCGCGGGCCTGCTGGCGCTGTGGCTCGACGCCCCGCCCTCGACAAGCCGCTTTCTCGTCTCGTTGAGTCCGGGATTTGCGTGCGTCTCAATGATCAGCCCGGCGGCGGGCCTCGGCGGTTTTTGGACCTCCTGGATCGCCGCTCACCTGTGCGCGTGGTCCTTGCTGGCGGGAACCTGCTGGATTCTGCCCCGGGTGTGGCAGGACCGGCCGGCGACGGCGGGCCGGGCGCTGCGAAACGATCGAAGGCGCGCCTGGTTGCAGGGGGACACGGTTTTCCGGCGACAACAACGCGTGCGCCTTATGTCGATCAACCCGATTCTCTGGCTCAATTCGCGGGATCGTGCAGTGCGCTGGTATCCCTGGATTTTTCTGGCGGCGGTGGGCGTGCTGGCGGTTTGGATTGAACTTCGGTTCGATGTTCGGTGGACCGAGCGCGGCGTCATCATGTGCGTGACGTGGGTCTTGAACATCATTTTCAAAAACTGGATTGGATCCCAGGCGGCGATGGCGTTTTCGGCGGACCGGGATCGAGGCGCGCTCGAATTGCTGCTGTCCACCCCGATGCGCACAGGCGAACTCGTCCGCGGTTATTGGTTGAACCTTCGTCGCCTGTTCGCCGCGCCTGGGATGGTCATGATCGGTGTGAGCTGGGTGTGGACATTTCTTTCGCTGATCACG
Source organism: Verrucomicrobiota bacterium (assembly GCA_041166945.1). Lineage (GTDB taxonomy): Bacteria > Verrucomicrobiota > Verrucomicrobiia > Limisphaerales > JADJPG01 > DASTLJ01. Next base: position 102 of record JBEEGQ010000263.1, on the reverse strand, counting down.
GAAACCCCCGGCGGAAATCCCTCCGCGACGATGCTGGTGTGTACGGTGACCGCCAATTTCGTCGTGTTTTGCGCAGACGTCTGGGCGCTCGGCTGGCTGGGT
>JBEEGQ010000262.1:0-5105 GCA_041166945.1 Verrucomicrobiota bacterium | reverse complement strand
AATGATTGAGGCATAACTGTTCATCGTTGGAAAACACAAGCGAGGTGTGGCGATACCGAAACACTAGCAATAGCCAATCCAACCAGAACACTATTCGAATCCCTGCAAACGGAGCCGGTTTCCCCGCGACTCAATTGCAATGTGCAAAGGATGTGCTGTTTGCAACAAGCGCATGAAGATCGGCCGGCACAAATAGACGAGACGTCCCCGACTAGTTGGTGTCCGTTTTGCGATCCGGCGGGCCAGGCGGCTCAGGATGTCGTTGGAAGGAGCCCGGCGGTTCGGTGGCTCACGGCGCAATGGCTGTCTTCAGCGCAGGGGCAGAATGCCGATTTGGGCGCGCCCGCGCTGGGACTGAATCGTCATCGCGAATGCAATGTCAGGAAAATTGTCTTCCTCGAAGCAGAACCAGATGGCGTATTCCTGGCCGGGATTGAGCTGCGCCTTCGACAAGGTTTGATGCAGAAACTGTACTGTATAAGGAAAATGCTGCGGCATTTCCGTGTAGCTGGCGACGTTGTGGACATTGAATCTTCCGAATCCATTCACCCTGCCGGACTTTGAGATGATTCGGCATTGAAGGGTGGCCGCCCTGAAATCCTTTTGCGCCTCGGATTTCGCCAGGAGATACATCCAGTCAAAATCGCCATCCGCCCATTCGGGCACCGTAAATCGGACGCCGCAATAGTGCTTGCCCTGGTAATCGAACATTTTGTCCTTCGCGGGCACGCGCTGGAACTTCGCCAAATCCGACCCGTCCTTCTCGAAACGGACGGGCACGAATTTATCGAACTGTGCCTGCAGGAATTCGCGTTGCATCCTGTTCAGTTCATTTTCGGGCTGCAGCGTGACTTCAGAACCGGGACCTCCCTCTGCACCCGCCTTCGGCGACTGGTCACTTGCTGGCGGCCTGCGGACTTCATCGGGAATTGCGGGATATTTTTCCGGCGCGGCCAGCAGTGTTCGGGCGCGTTCGGCCTGGTCCGCGCGGTTTCCGGCCGCGACTTCAGCAAGCAATTCCCGTCCCCGTTTGCGATTGCTCACCCGCGGAAGCCTGAGCAGGGCGGCTCCGAGGTCGCACCGGGATTCGAGATCAGACGGGTCTTCGTTAAAGGCCTGGTTGACACTCTGCCAGTCATCGGGACGCCGTGGAGTACGCGCGCTTTCGTCAGCGGCTCGAGAATAGGCGGCGGCGTTGGTGAGATGCCGGGTGGCGCGATCCACGTATTTGGGATCCCGGGTCGCGATGATTTCGCGCATCAATTCCTGTCCATGCCCGCGCTTGGTCGGATCGGGATCCAGCAGCAAGGCGTAACCGAGCATGTTCTTGGCCTCGAGGTTTTTTGGATCACGCAAAAGCGTGCGTTCGTAGTTGGCAAGAATGGCCGGACGATTTTCCAGAAATTTTTTGCGCTGCGCTATTTCCTCCTTGTAAGCGTCCCACTGTGTCCGTCTTCGCGATATGCCGGAACGGAAGGGCGAGTTGCGTTCTGCCAGTTCCTTGCCGCGGGCTGTCAGCAATTCCGACTCCGCGTTGGGTCCCGCGTTCGAGAGCGCATTTGTGTTCGCCATCGCCCGGGTCAATGTGGCGAGCAATTCCTTTTCGACAGCTTCGCCGGGTGCATTGGTGAAACGAAACATCTGCTCGACGCCCCCGATGCGTTGCACACGCAAACCAACGGCTAGTTTGAGCGGCTGTTCCTCGACCCATTCGCATCCGCCATCGACGATCCAGAATGCCGGCTGCAATTTCACACGGCCCTCGGGATGGCCGGTCAGCCCGGCTGTCTCGAGCCGGCGTTCCTCGAAAATGGGGCCGATCGCCGCCATCTCTGTCACGCCAAAACCCGATTCGACAAAGCTTTTTTCCATCAGGACCGACAGGCGGCGCGACCAATCCTCGCGTTTCGGACCGAGAGGCGGGTTCATATCCACAAACGGGCCCATGGTGATGAACTGCCGCCCTCTGGGCTGCGAACCGGCTTGTTCCAGAAATGCGGCAATGCGCGCCGCGACGTTTGTCACCACTCCCGCTTCGTAGGCTGTGTCATTTAGATCAACAATCACGCCGTCGCGCACGTCGATGACTTTCGTCCAGACATGCGTTTTTCCACCCGCCTGGACGAGCGAGCCGCTGATGACCCAATCGCAGGCGAGAATGCTGCCGAGGCGCGTGACGGTGTCTCGCGCCACCAGGCCGGAAGCGCCCAGATGCATTTCGTTCCAGACGGTTTGAATTTTCTCGCGCTCGACAAGTTGGTAACGCGTGACGTGAGACAGGTCCGCCGCCAGCAATTCCGGGATGAGTTGCGCGGCCTGGCGCAATTCGTCATTCGCCGCCGGGCCGAAAAACGGGCCGATGGCAAGACGCACCGGCTGGGGCTGTGCGCCGCGGACGGGGAACGGACGCAACACCCAGAAGACGCACAACAGTGCCGTGAGCCAACAAGTGGGGGACAAGCGAAGGATCATACGAATGTGGATGACAATTGCAGCCAGCGTGGATCACGGCTAACGACGGGCCTCTTGCCGGACGCCGGCGAGTTTCGGAGCCAGGCGCGAGGCCAGCTCCGCCGCGGCGTTTTGCAATGCAGTTTTGGCCGCTCCTTGCTCGGCGATGTCCACCGCCACCGTGGTTTCGCGATCCACAGCGAGGATGGTTCCATCCGAGCGCTTTTGCGCCTTCAACTCGACGCGCGCCTTGCACGATATCAGATTTCCATGGCGAACGCCGAGGGCGCTGAAAGCCTCGCCCGTGATTTCAATGTCGGCACGGACGTCGGACTTTTCGTCCACAAGACTGAATCCGGCTTCCTTCAAGATCAGTGAAAGCTCCGTTTGTGCCGCCGGATCATTGGCGGGTGCGCCATAGTGCTGTTCGGGAATCCGAATCGACACAGACGGATGCCTGCCATTTTTGATGACTGCCTTGATGGCCTCGACACGATCCTGGCGGCTCGGGATGACGGCGACGAGCGTGTTCGCGCGGCCTGTCACGGTCGCGGAGATTTTTTTTGCGAGTTGTCCGGCCAGTTCGTCGAGTGAACCGCCGGCAGGGCCCTTGCCCGTCTCGCCATAAACGCGGCTCGTTTCCGTTCCGATCACCTTGGCCACGACCATCAGATCGCGATCCGCCTTGAAGATCTTTCCCGTGATCAAAATTTTGGCGCCCGTCAAATGGCCGACCTTCGCGGCGGTGTCGGCGGAGACGGTGCCGGAGAGGCCGAGTTCCTGTTCGCCCAGGGCCTTGTCCAGCTCGGCGCGCTCGACCAGAATCAGTCCGGGATCCGCCGAGAGTTGGGCATTCAGCAAGGCCGAAAACTTCGGGCCGAGATCGCGGACCGATTCCTCGCGCGATTCGAAATCCAGGACGGCAACCGTCGGGGGCGGAAGCGCGGCTTCAATGGCAGACGCTGCCGCGATCAGAATGGCGGCAACGAGAACGGGAACACGAGTTTTCATGGCTTTGTGGAGTGATGCCGATTTGGGTTTGGAAAAATGAAATGCGTTCAAGGGTTTGGGTCCGCGGGCCAATCCAGTTTTTTCCCGCCGACCGCCAGTTTGGCGAGGCCAATCAGATTCAATTGCGCGCGGGGAGAATCAGCCAAGGCAGGATGGTTGTCGCGGAGGCGATCACGACCCGCCCGGCGCCGTCGTCGAGAAAATACGTCTCCGGAACGGCTGCGGACGCGCGCCTCGCCGGCGATTGGAGCCAGACCATCGCGGCTCCGCTGGCCGCTTTCTTTTTGATGGCGGAAAGCAGTCCGGCGGGACGGTTCGCCGCCGTCATCGGCGCAATCAGCAGCAGTCGCGACTCCGACGCGGAGATATCCTCGGGCTCCCTCAACTCCTGCACGCGGACCGAAGACCGTATCGGTTTGAAATGACCGTCCGGGTCAACCAAACCGAGCGGCGCATCGCCACCCAACACCGTCAATTGCTTGAGCAATTCGTCGGGAAAGATCCGAAGTGACGTCGCGCCCAGTTTCGTTTTGCCGTTGAACCACACGACTTGGAAACCGGTTTCACCGCGCACTGCCGGAAGTTCGAGTTCGATGGATTCCACGACGGTCTGTCCGGCGCCGAGGGGAACCAGTCGCCATGGGCGCACGTCGCCGAGAGGAGCCAGCGTGCTCGAGCTGGCCTGATACAGTCGAAATTCGAGGTGCGCTGCAATTGCAGAATCGCCGCTATTTCGGAACAAAACACGAACTGACCTCCTGCCATTGTCGAACAGAGCGGGCTCCGGTCCATCCGGGATCAATTCGATCGCCGCGCGCGCGCAGAATATCTCGAGCGAGAGCAGGAGGCAGCACGCCCCGAGGCGCTGGAACGACCGAAATGAAAGATCCAACATCGCACATTCATCGGATGCTACGAAGAACGCTTAACAGCCCTTAATAAAGGGCCTACCAAATCGAGATTTAGTTTTTCTGGGATCACAAACCGGGCGACACCATTTGAGTTATGGGGAGCATTGATGACGGCGGCATTCGCGCGTTTGTCTCGTTGACCAATAGCTTGCTCATCGCACGACCGGAGAGCTAGGCAGCAAGATGCTTCTTTGAACAGGATTCCAATCGCGTTGTCCATGAGTCACTATGAAAATCTTGCGGCCCGCGCTTTTCTCATCCCTGCCGATGGCTCTGTATTTAATGGGTTGTTCACCTCCTACCGGCCCCGTCACGTCCTCGCAGTTAACGTCGCTCACCAACGCGGTTCAGAAGGTGACGAGCGCTCCGATCATGCGCCTTTTGCACTTGGACGCGGGCTTGATGGCTGTCACCACTGCCCAAACTGTTTCAGGACAGAAAGGAGAGTTTTTGGCCCGGCGCACGCGATGGGGTTGGGATGTGACTCCAGCCAACACGACTCCATGAACACGTCACAGCCAATGCCGCCTCGTATGAAACAGGATGACATGAGAAAGCCTGTTTTTCTTGGGATTTTTGCAGGGGTTGGTTTGTGCGAATGGCTATCAAGGCAACACAAAAAGGCCGGTCGTGGATTTCGCAAAAAAAATCTCACGCGGCCGAGTCAGCAAATCAAGTTGTGGAACCGGAGGCGGGCCGCATGGTCCAATAAGCGAATGAACAATCTCGTAA
>JBEEGQ010000261.1:0-2591 GCA_041166945.1 Verrucomicrobiota bacterium | reverse complement strand
TGGATCGGTCATGGGAGCTTTCGCCTGCAGCCATCGGAGTTCGTGAAGATCGCGCTCATCATCGCGCTGGCCTGGTATGGAGACCGTTTTCAGAAATACATGCCGGATTTCAAGCGCGGCGTGGTGGTGCCGGGCGTGTTCGTGTCGGGAATTCTCCTGCTGCTCTTCAAGGAACCGGATGTGGGCACCACAGCATTGCTGGCGGCGGTGACGGGGGTGATGCTGCTCATCGCCGGGGCGCGCTGGCTTTATCTGATACCGCCCGTCGTCGTGCTGGGGATCGGGTTGACCGTGTTCATCGCTCATGACCCGATGCGCTCGGAGCGCGTCTACGCCTGGTTGCATCCATATGAAACCCGCTTCGACAAAGGCATGCAGACCTGGCAGTCGATGGCTGCTTTCGGGTCGGGCGGAGCTCAGGGCGTGGGGCTCGGCGAAGGCCGCCAGAAACTGGGATTCGTTCCCGAGAATCACACCGATTTCATCCTTTCGATCATCGGCGAGGAGCTGGGGCTCGCGGCAACGGTTTCCGTGCTGCTCGCTTATCTGGTCATCCTGTTGTGCGGCGTTTACATCGCCTGGCATGCGGCGGATACGTTCGGGATGTTGCTCGCCTGCGGCATCACGTTCCTTATGGGGATGCAGGCGGTGATGAACATCGGAGTTGTCACCGGCGCGCTGCCCAACAAGGGCATCGCCCTGCCGTTCCTGAGCTACGGCGGATCGAATCTTGTCATCATGCTGGCGTGTGTCGGCTTGCTGTTGAGCGTGGCCCGCCAGGCCCCGGCTCCGGCTCCGTCCCGGCGGCGTCAGCGGGATCTCTGCGAGGACGAACTGGCCGCTCCCCAAACATCGTGAGCGTTTCCAAATCCATCCGTCCCCTGATTGCCATCGCATGCGGTGGAACCGGAGGGCACCTGTTCCCCGGCCTGGCCGTTGGCGAACAATTGCTCGAACGCGGATGCGACGTGACGCTGCTGATATCGCCGAAGGAAATCGATCAGCAGAGCGTAAAAAATGAGCGCGAGATGAAAGTGGTCACGCTTCCGGCCGTGGGAATGACCCGGGGCCATTTCGCGGAGTTCATCTCGGGTTTTCTCGCGTCGTATCGGGCGGCCAAAAAGCATTTTCGATCGCGGCCTCCCCAAGCGGTGCTGGCGATGGGCGGGTTCACGAGCGCGCCGCCAGTTCTCGCCGGCAGAGCCTTTCACGCCGCCACGTTTTTGCACGAATCCAACGTGATTCCAGGCCGCGCCAATCGCTGGCTGGCGCATGTGGTGACGCAGGCGTTTGTCGGTTTTCCGGCGACAGCCGCGCGGCTGCATCACGCCAATATTCTTTGCACCGGCACGCCGGTCCGTCCGCAATTCCAGCCCTCCGACACCGGCGCATGCCGCATGTCGCTCGGGCTCGATTTGCGGCGGCCGGTGTTGCTCGTGATGGGAGGAAGCCAGGGGGCATCCGGCGTCAACGACCTCATGATCGCCGCGTTGCCGCAACTGGTTGCGACCCTCCCGGACCTTCAATATATCCATCTCACCGGCCCAAAGGACTCCGAGAAAGTCCAGGCCGCATATTCGGGAAACGGCTGCCGCGCGGTGGTGCGTCCGTTTCTTACGGAAATGGAACTCGCTCTCGGAGCCGCCACGGCGGCCATCAGCCGCAGCGGCGCGTCGTCCCTGGCCGAGTTCGCGGCGATGCGCGTGCCGTCCATTCTCGTTCCCTATCCCGCAGCCGCCGATGATCACCAACTCCACAACGCGCTCGGTTTTACGGAAACCGGTGCCGCCCTGCTCCTGGAGCAAGGATCCGCAACACCCGGCCAACTTGTGGATCATGTGGCCCGGTTGATTGGCGATGCCGGTTCGAGGACCGCCATGTGCGGCGCCCTGGAACGGTGGGATGCGCCCCGCGCCGCGGCGCGCATCGCCGAAAAGATTGTTGCGACTGTCGAAGCTCTGAATTGGGGAGGACGGACGCGCCCATCGGCGTCTGAAACGGGGCCGGCAGCGCGGAGCGAAAAGAATCTGATGACGGGACGAGTCGGATGGGAGGATGGCGGGGTGCCCGATTCGATGAGGACGGTTTGATGGCATGATGTTTCTCACACCAGAACAGGCGGCCAGCCTCGTGGAGAATGCGCCGCGCGGCGCCACGATTTATCTTGTTGGCATTGGCGGATGCGGGATGAGCGCGCTTGCTCATCTGTTGCTGGATTTGGGCTTTCGAGTCGCGGGGTCCGACCTCGAGGCGAACGACTTCACTCGAGGCTTGCAGGAACGTGGTGCGACAATTCATGCGGGCCATACCGCCGCCCAGCTGATCGAGGCGCGCCCGATGATGGTGGTCTATTCGTCCGCAGTTCGGTTGTCGAACCCGGAACTCGGCGCCGCCGAAAAAGCGCAGCTGCCCGTTGCCCGCCGCGCCGTCCTCCTGTCGGCGCTTCTGGGAACCCAGCAGGGGATCGCGGTGGCGGGCATGCATGGAAAGACCACCACCACAGCCCTGCTCGCGTTTGCTCTGGATCATTTGTCTGCCAACCCCAGCTTCGCGGTGGGGGCGTGCGTGCCGCAGTTTGCCCGGCACGCGCG
>JBEEGQ010000260.1:0-3002 GCA_041166945.1 Verrucomicrobiota bacterium | reverse complement strand
GGGGTTGGATCTGCCCACGGCCCCAAAAACTGTGCAAAATGTAGTGGAGAAAAATGGCCTCTAAACGACGCAAGTCGTTGAGTTCCAAAAAAAACATTCCGAAAACTGACGAACTTGGGTTAGCGGGCCATTCGGGGTCATGCACCAGGGACGCAACCCCGTTGGGGTTGAAAATTCACGAGTCATCAATCCCAGGGTAGCCCGTCTGCCGGGCAACCCTGGGCATTGGGCGAAATCCCTTCGGGATTTTCCAGACCGGCGTGCCCCAACGGGGCAACGGCCCACAGCCCAAGGTTGGCGCCAGACGCCTACCTTGGGTAAGCGGGGAGGATCAGGCCAACGCCAACGGCGTTGCGGAAACGTTGATGAGGATCGACGATCGATACGGGAGAAGGTCGCAACCGCATCACGGTTGGTGGCCTCAGTTCATGGAAAGGCGCCCGGCGCGCCAACGCAGGGCTGGGCGCTGCAATCCCGTTGGGATTGAAGAGGCGCGTGGGATCAGGCAGGGAGCCGGGGATCTTCCTCGGGCAACGGGTGGCCCTTCGTTTCGGGGGCCCAGACGAGGGCGATGAGTCCAATCAGGTAGGCGCTGCAAAGGATCAATGCGGCCGAGCGGAATCCGGAGAGCGCAAACCGGCCGTGCAACTGCATCGCCAGCTGCGGCAGCAGAATCGGCCCGAAAGCCGTCACGTACCGGCCGACGTTGTAGCAAATGCTCACGCCCGTGCTGCGGAGGCTGGTCGGAAACAGTTCTGGAAAATAAATCGCAAATCCGCCAAACGGCATGAGCGTGCAGAATCCGAGCAACGGCCAGAGCCAGAAGATTTGTGATTTGTCGGAAAAGAAAGCGAAGACAAACATCGCGCCGGCGCAGCCGCAGATCATGGCCATGGCGAGCGCCGGTTTTCTTCCGAAACGACTCGCGACCCAGCTCAGCCACAGGATGCCGAGGAATCCCCCAATTTGTTGCAGGATGAACGCATTGCTCTTGAGCGGTTTTTCCTCGCTCGAGTCCAGGGATTTTGCCAGCAGCGCCGACATCTTTTGCTTCTGTGCTTCGGGAGCCGGCGTCAATGAGGCCGTTTTGGGATCGAAACGGGTGCCGCTCGGGACGGTGTATTTGTAGAGGTTCGAGTAGGCGCGAAGTTGTTGCGGCTGGAGTTGTGCGACGAGGGCGGTGTGTTGGGCGGGAGTGGGGGCAGCCACGACCTGCTGCAAGGCATCACGTGTGGCCACGGGCATCGGCATCAATGTAGAATCGATCAGCTCCGGGCTCCAAAACGCCACGCCCCAAAGACCGAACACGCCGGCGATGGCGAGGCAAAGTCCGACAATCGCGTTGCGTCGCCATCGAGGATTGCCAAACAACAGGGCGACCCGCCCCGGCTCTGACCCGCGCGGCCGGCTCTTCACCGACGCGCGCCAATCCAGCCACTTTTGCGGCTCACGAAGGAAGAAGATGCAGAGGCAGGCCAGGACCGCGGGGGCGGCACCAATCCAATAAAGCGTGCGCCAGCCTCCCAGCGTGTCCGTATAGCGGATGAGGATGCCGGCCAAAATATTGCCGGTGGCCGAAAGCGCCTGCAAGGAACCCAGAGCCGACGCCCGCGAGCGATCGGGCATCACCTCCGCGATCAACGCCACTCCCACGGCGAATTCACCGCCCACCCCCAGGCCGGTGAGAAAGCGGAACACGCTGAAATCGATCCAGCTTTTGGACAGGGCGCTCAGGCCGGTGAACGCGGCGTAGATGAGGATGGTGAGCGCCATCGTTTTTGCGCGCCCCCAGAGATCGCCGATCACGCCGAAGATCAAACCGCCTGTGGCCCATCCGAGAATGAAAAACGTGGTGGCGCGTCCGCCGAATACATTTTGCAGGTTGAGATCCGCATCGGGCATCAACTCGCGCATCGTCATGGAGCGCGACATCGTAAAAATCTGTTGATCGAAGCAGTCAAAGATCCAGCCGAGCGACGCCAGGAGAAACACCGCCCATTGGTAGCGATTGAGGCCGTTCCACCAGGAGAGACCGGGCGTGCTGACAGTGGGGCTGGCGGAAGACATGGCGGTTCAGATTCTTTTTACGGGCTGAAAGCAGGCGTTGCCTACACGGAATCGCGCCAGTGGGGAAGCAGTATTTCGCGAGACGGCGGAGGCTCCGCGCTGCGATGGTGGCGTCCGGGCTTGCCCGCTCCTGCCGGGAGGGATATTCATGGGCCGGGCCATGAACGTGAGACCTGCCATCTTCCAGTTACTTTTGGTGCTGCCGTTGCTGGCGGCGGCCCCAGGCTGTTCGATCAAAAAATTTGCGATCAACAAACTGGCGGATGCGTTGAGTGGAAGCGGGACGACGTTTGCATCGGACGATGATCCGGAGCTGATCAAGGCGGCTGTCCCCTTCAGTTTGAAATTGATCGAGAGCCTGCTCGCTGAAAGCCCGAAGCACCAGGGGCTGCTGCTGGCGGCGTCCAGCGGATTCACACAATTTGGTTACGCATTCGTCAAGCAGGAGGCCGACGAAAAAGAGGAGTCAGACCTCGCGGGGGCGGACGCCGCGCGCGTTCGATCCAAAAAATTATTTCTTCGGGCGCGGGGTTATGGGCTTCGCGCGCTGGAACAACGGCACGCGGGTTTTGAATCGGCCCTGCGCCGCAATCCGCGGGAGTGCGTGAAGGCGGCGGCGAAGCGCGATGTGCCTTTGCTATTCTGGACGGCGGCGTCGTGGGGCGCGGCGATCTCGGTCGGCAAGGACGATCCCGCCTTGCTTTCGGACCAGCTGATTGTCGAAGCATTGCTGGATCGCGCCCTCGTGCTGGACGAAACCTTCGATCGGGGAGCCATACATTCGTTGCTGATCAGCTACGAGATGGTCCGCCGGGGGACCGGCGGCGATCCAGCGGCACGGGCACGCCGGCATTTCGATCGCGTGGTGGAGCTGACGCATGGGCGGCTGGCATCGCCTTTCGTGAGCTTCGCGGAAGGGGTGTCGGTGGAAAAAC
>JBEEGQ010000259.1:0-21584 GCA_041166945.1 Verrucomicrobiota bacterium | reverse complement strand
GCGCCCCATAACGCCCGTCGGGAGGGATGCTCCTCCTCTCCCGCCCTTCGGGCACCCTCTCCTCCATTTCGGAAATGGAGGAGAGGGTGCCCGAAGGGCGGGAGAGGAGGAGCATCCCTCCCGACGGGCGTTACGGGGCGCAATGCGCGCATAAAGTCCGGGGAGATCTCTCCTCCGATTCCGAAATGGAGGAGAGGGAGGGGGAGAGGAGGCGACCACGCATTGGAATTGACGCTCGCCAACGCCGCGATGGACGCGTTCAATCCGGTCATCAACACCGCACATCCATGAAAATACGATCGCTTGTTCTCGTTTCCATTTTGTCGCTCGCGTTCGTCGCGGGTGCCGCCGATGTCCGCCCGTTGCGGGTCCTCCTCATCACGGGCGGCTGCTGTCACACTTACGGAACACAGAAGGATATTCTGAAAAAGGGACTGGAGGCCCGGGCGAACGTGGAGGTCACACAGGTGCATACGGACGACAACACCACTAAAGCGCGTTTTGACATTTATGAGAAACCGGATTGGGCGCGCGGTTATGACCTGGTGATTCACGACGAATGCTCGGCCGATGTGACCAACCGGAGTTATGTGCAAAACATTCTCGATGCGCATGCCGGCGGGATCCCCGCCATGAATTTGCATTGTGCGATGCACTGTTACCGCACCGGGACAAATATCTGGTTTCAATTTGTGGGCATCCAATCGACCGGGCACGGGCCGCAGGAGCCGATCGAACTTCAGTTTGTCGAGCCTGCGCACATCACGACGCAGGGCTTTACCAATTGGACCACCATCCGGGAGGAGCTCTATAACAACGTCAAAATCTTTCCCACCGCGCAACCGCTGGCACGCGGCCGGCAAACATACAAAAACAAGGACGGCAAGGAGGAGTCGAAGGAATCGGTGGTGGCCTGGGTGAACGAATATGGACCTTCGCGGACGCGCGTGTTCAGCACGACGATTGGGCACAACGACAAAACAGTCGGCGATCCGCGTTACCTGGCGCTGCTCACCCGCGGATTGCTGTGGGCATGCGGAAAACTGGACGCCGCCGGCGACCCGCAGCCCGGCTACGGGCCTCCCCCGCCAACTGCCGCGACGGCGTCCGCTGCGGCTGGTGAACAAAAATTTCCGTCCTCCGAACAGCCGGTGGCCCTGTTCAATGGGAAAAATCTGGAGGGCTGGGAAGGCAACATGACATACTGGTCGGTTCAGGATGGCGTCGTCGTCGGCAAAAACACCATCGAGACAGCGCCCAAGGCCAGCACCTATTTGACGACCACAAAGAAATTCCGCAACTTCCGCCTGGTTTTTGAAGGCAAACTCGCCACGTCCGAGATGCACTCGGGAATTTCCCTTTGGGGCGAGAGCGTGGAAAAGGAGATGGACCCGCACAGTTACAAGGGCCACCTGGTGATGTTTCCCAGCAACTGGGGTTATTGGGATCTTTACGGCAGGAACAGCATCTACAAGGATGATGGTCGCGCGAAAAAAGCCGGCCATCAACATGACTGGAATCAAATGGAAATTCTCGCGATCGGCTCGCGGATCCGGTTCGCGGTCAATGGACAACTGGTGGCGGACTGGACGGATCCCAAACCCGAATTGTGCCAGCCCGGCGCCATCGGCCTTCAGCTCCATTCCAACAAGGTGGCCCAGGAGGTACAATTCCGCGGTCTTCTGCTCTCCGAGAATCCGGAGGACCGGATGATCACAACGCAGCAGTAGGAAATTTCTTCTCCGGCAACGTCGGTACTGTGAACGTCACCACGCCTTGCAGCGTTTGGACTGCGGGGACATGTCCCCGCTTTTCCTGCGCCGTGATTGGGGTGAGCATGGTCGCAGCGTGGAGCCAAAGCGGTGTCATGCCACCGCAGTCCAAGGTCCAAGATCCATATTGAGGAGACGCATCGACAGCCGCCCTGGCGACCTGATAGAGTGACGTCTGGACATGATACAACCCCGGCTTGAAGTCGTCCTGTCGCCCGCGGAATTTCCGGCGCTCGCCGCCCGTGATCTCAGCCAGTCGGTCTGCGTGGTGTTCGACATATTGCGCGCGACCACATCGATGATCACGGCTCTGGCCGGCGGGGCGCAGGAAATCATCCCGGTGGTGGAAATTGAAGAGGCGCTGGCGATCCGGAGGGAACGGCCGGATGTGCTGCTGGCGGGGGAACGGGACGGAATGCGCATTCTGGCCAGGCTGACGGGGAGCATCGATTTTGATCTGGGCAATTCGCCGCGGGAATTCACCCCCGCAGCCGTGGCTGGCAAATCGATCGTGATGACCACGACGAACGGCACCCGCGCGTTGCGCGCGTGCGCCGGGGCACAGGCCACGCTGGTCGCCTCGTTTCTAAACCTTCGTGCGACCACGCAATGGCTCCGGGAAAAACTTCCCACCAACCTGCTCCTGGTCTGCAGCGGCACTTACGAGGAGGCCGCTCTCGAAGATATCCTCGCCGCCGGCGCCGTGTGCGAACGGCTCTGGCCGCTTTACGCCGGCGGACATGTCAGCGATTCCGCCGAGATCGCGCGCCGCCTTTATCCGTTGATGCAATCGAACCTCCTCGAGGCGATGAAAAGCGCGCGGAACGGCCGGCGCCTTTTTGCTCATCGCGATCTGCGGGATGACGTCTGGCTCTGCCTGCAGCGGGAGACCATTTCGTTCGTGGCCGGCCGGGGACCTCAAGGGACCATCCAGCGGCTGACCTGAAAGCGGCGCCCGCTTAAACTCCGATCAACATCCGCGGCACCTGCCTGCCTTCCACTGGAGCGCCCAACCCCAGCGGATAATTCTCCGGCAACGTGTCGGGATCCACAAAGGTTCCAAACATGCGATCCCAAATCGAAAAGGTCGTTCCCAGGTTCATTCCGCGGCTGGCCGTCGCCGAATGATGAACCCGATGATACTGCGGAGTGATGAAAAGATATTTCAGCCAGCCGATGTCGACCTTGACGTTGGTATGCTCCCAAAACTGGATGAACAGCCCCAGGGAATACGCCGCTCCCGCCGCCAGCGGGCTCAGATGAAACAACTGCATCGGGATGACGGTCTGGGGAATGTTGTAGATGAATGAGTGAAGAAAACTCGTTCGGAATCCGGCGAACCAATACATCTGCTCGATGGAATGATGCCACTTGTGCGTGCGCCACATGAAATCGAGCCGGTGCTGCGCCCGATGAATCCAGTAGATCAGGAAGTCCACCATTACCAGGGCCGCCGCAATCTTCAACCAATCCGGCCAGGCCCGCAGGTAGTTGAGCGACTCGAGGACGAAATCGGGGCTCACCGAACCGAGCATGGCATCCACGGTCCGGCGGGAGAGACGGTTCATCAGCACCGCCAGGGCGAACGAGAGGAGATCCAGCTTGAGGTCCGCCAGCTTGTTCACGCTGCGTGCCGGGCGCAGGCGTTCCCAAATCCCAAACGCAGCCACCAGCAGAAAGAAACTGAGTATTTCCCAATCCCAGGAATCCTTGAACATGCTTCAAAACCCTTGTCCGTTATTTCCCCGCGCTTTACAAGAAAAGATGAAAAAAACAGCGCCTGCACCCGTCTGCGCCGCCTTTCGCAAGCCGGTTGGCAACCGGCAGGGCCACGCACTTACCCATCGCGAGCCGTCGCTCACACCAGGTCGGCGCCCTTGCGGAGTGACACTCCGCGAAACAGCCGATTGCCAATCGGCGCTACGCAGCGGCCGTAGCGCGGACTGGCAGTCCGCTGTATCGCCGGTTGGCAACCGGCAGAGCCACGCACTTGCCCTTCGTGAGCCGCTCCCGCAGCTCCAGCCGCCGCGCTAATAGATAACCTGAAATTCCGGCAGCATCGTCACCGACCAGAGAAGGTCCTCGACTTCCTCCTTCTTCAGCAGGGTCCCGGGGAAATCCGAGCAGATTTTTAATTCGCCCGCCGTCGGTTTGCGCCCCAGCGCCTTGGCGTAAAGATCGGTCACGAGGGCCGCGGTCGTCCGAGGCTTCTCCGCCAGCAGTCGCGCCGCGCCGCGCTCGAGCAGTTTCGAAAGCGTGTCGCCATTCGTTAATTCCAGGGCCTGCAAGGTGGTCGCCCCCGACAGCCGCGCGGAAACCACCTGTTCCCGGGCCGGCCGCCCCAGGGCCAGCGTCAGGGGATCGGCGGCCACCAGGCTCGCGCGAATGTCGTGGTGCGGTTGGATCATCGCCACCGTGCTCGCCAGCTTGTTGGACAGATTCCAGGGTGCAACCGATGGCAAACCCAACTCCGCCGCGGCCATGCCCGTGAAGGGCACCCCCGGTTTTTCCCAGCCGTCCTGTTTCGTCCGCGACCAGGCCCAACTGTTGTCCGTCCGGATGTCGTTTGTGATCTTACCTGCCTGAATGCGCGCAAACAAAATGAACCCGGCCGGATTGGCATCAGCGGCGACGGATGGGTGGGCCTCATCAGGCGGCTGGTTGGATGCGGTGTGGTTCACAGCCGCGACGCTCAGCACGTTCGTGCCTTTTTTGAGATGCGGCCGCAGATCGATCAAGTCGGGTTCCGACCATTGACTTCCCGTGGCGACCTTCGTGCCATTGACATAAAGAGTGTAACTATTGTCCGCCGCGGCCGCCGCCCATGCCTGCTCGGGCGCCGCGGAAAGCATTATTGTTTTCCGGAAATAAACCGTTTCGGGCATCGCTCGTGTCGCGGCATCGGCGTCGGCCCAGATCCATTTCAGGCTTGCTGGCAGAGGCTGGGAATCCGCGGGCTCGGCCGGCACACTGATCCCTCCCGCGGCTTTCGAATGCCAGACGCCGGTGAGAGTCCCGAGTGCATCCCGAAACTGTTCAGCCGTCATTCGGCGCACCGCCGGACCGTTGAACACAAAACCGAGCTGCCTCTGTTCGTCCATGCTGACGGAGGGCAGTTGATAGGCGCGGCTTGTCAGGATGAGCTTCATCGTCCGTTTCAGATCGTAATCGTGCGCCGCGAGATCCTCGGCGAGCCAGTCCAACAGCTCCGGATTCCACGAGGGCTGTTCCATGTCATCGATCGGCTCCACCAGGCCGCGTCCGAGGAACCGGTGCCAAAGCCGGTTGACAACAGTGCGGGTCAGCCGGCCATTTTGTTTTTGGGTGAGAATCGCAGCGAGACGTTTCATCCGCACCTCGCGGGAAACCCCGGCGGGGATCGAGCCGAGCTCCGGATAGAGAAAAGCGACTCCCGCTTTTTTTCCAGTCGGCTTGTCGCATTGAAAAATCTCGAGTGGCTCGTCAGCAAAAATATTCGCCAGGCCATACGCATCCGACAACGCCCAGTCGTTGATGAAACTATCGTGGCAGCTGGCGCACTTCAGGTTCACGCCCATGAACACCTGCGACACGTTCTGCGCCGCTTGCATCGGTGGTATCTGGCTGGCGTTGACCGTTCCTCGCCAGACGATCCCTTTCACGAACCCTTCTGATTTCGGGCTGGGACTCACCAGTTCGGACACGAAGCGATCGAACGGCGTATTGTCATGAAGCGAACGGTAAAGCCATGTGGAGATTTGCGCTCGGCCCCCATCGATGTATCCGGCTCCTTTGTAATCGTTGCGCAGAAGGTCATTCCAAAAACTGAGCCAGTGCTCCGCATAACGATGGTTGTCGGCCAGCAGGCTTTCCACGAGCCGCTCGCGCTTGTCGGCTCGTTTGTCCTTCAGAAATTTGGCCAGGGCGACCGGCGACGGCAGCAGTCCCACGATATCCAGGTAAACGCGGCGCGCGTAGACGCGATCATCGACAGGAGGAGCCGGCTTGAGGTTATGCCCCTCGAAATAGGCCGACATCCATCGGTCCACCGGATTGGCCCGCGCATCCCCCGGCGGCAGGTTGGTCGAGCGCGGATAAAGATTCAACGGCGGCTTGCGCGCGAAACTGACGTCGGAAGGCCAGGGCATGTCTTGATCAATCCAGGCCCGCAAGAGTCCCACCTGCTCCGAGGTCAGCTTGGAACCTTTCACCGGCATCACGCTGTCGGCATTCAATCCCGATACCAACTCGATGAGTAAACTTTCAGCGCTCCGGCCTTTTTCCGCGGGCGCTCCCGAATCGCCCCCTTTGATAAATGACTCGCGGGTGTCCAGACTGAATCCTCCCTTCGCCTTCCCTCGACCGTGGCATTTGACGCAACTGGCCTCCATCAAGGGCTGAATGTCCCGTTTGAAATCGATCCGGGCCGTCGCGGGAGGCGGAAGCTTTTCCTGTAACTCAGGAGGCAGTTTGGCCATGGCCATGACCGTGGCAAGAAACAGCATGGCGATGGCCGGCGCGACGGGTGTCATTTCGTTTTTACTTTAGACAGGAGTTCTCGAAAAAACAATCCTCAGGGCTGAGGAACACGTTTCCGCCACCAGAGCGCAGACTTCCAATTTGCCGTGGCGCGAAGCTCCAATGCGCAAGTGCTACGGAGTTCCGACGGCGGCGCTCCCTTTTTCATAGAAACGGCTGAACCCCCGGGATTCCTCGGTCTCGATGCGGCCCGCCGGAACGCGCACGACGCGTGCGGCCGCGTGTGGGGTCTGCTCAACCAACGGAATCCCCTTTTGCGGACCCATCACGCTGACGACCTTCGTCAGACTGTCCGCGGTCATGCAATCAGGGGCGATGACGGTCGCGAGACTGTGATCGGTCAAGCCGATGCAGGTGTGGGGATCGAGGATGTGGGAATAACGTTTGCCATCGATTTCGAGGCGTTGAAAAAGGTCACCCGAAGTCGCCAGGGCGGCGTGCGTCAAAGAAACAAATCGCGCGGGAGGCGCATTGCTCGCGTCCAGTGGCGCCAGTTCGATTCGCCAGCCCGCTTTCCCGGGAGGGGCTCCGCTGACCGCCATGTCGCCTCCTCCCGCCACCAACGCGCTGGTAATTCCCGCGCGGCCGATCGCTTTGAGCGCTTCATCGATTGCATAACCCTTGCCGATCCCGCCGACATCCAATCGCATATCGGGCGTTTCCAGGCGGACGGTGCGACGCGCGGGATCCAGCTTCACGAATTGGTAACCGACCGATTCGAGAGCCTTGGCGAGGCGCGCCGGGTCCGGCATTTTTAATTCGCGCCGCGCTTTGCGCCAGAGGTTGACGCAAGGTCCCACGGTGATGTCGAAGGCGCCGTCGCTGCGGATCGCGAGCGCCTGTGCGGCGTGCATCACGCGCCATAAATCCGGGCCGACCCGGATCGCGCGTCCCTGCCCCGAGCTGCGCGAGAGCCGGCTCAATTCGCTGTCGGCGTCGTAATCGCTGAGGATGCCATCGAGCTGGCGGATGCGGTCAAAAGCCGCTTCGGCCGCGGCATTCGCGCGCGGCTCGTCCGGCGCGTAAAGGACGATGCGGAAGGGAAGCCCCATTTGAGGCCGCTGAAATTCGTAGCGGCGCAGCGCTGTTCGATCGGGGGAAACACAGGACGTGACAATCGCCGCGACGGCCAGGATCCGGATGCCATCCAGCAGCTTCATCCGGCTTTCGTTCCTGCTGGCACGCCCCGGAATCCCACCCACGCCTTCCACCAAACAGGTAGCAGATAGACCGCGACAACCAGCGCCAGCGCGATTCCGAGCGCGCAGACTTTTCCGAGGCTCGCCATGCCGGAGTTGGTCGAGAAGGCCAGCGAGGCAAACCCGGCTACCGTCGTGGCACCCGCCAACAACAGGGCGCGCCCCACCGATCGACGCACCGCCAGCAGATCGCCCTGATACCGGCTCAATGCGAGCTGGATGTGGATGCTGAAATCGACGCCCATTCCCAACAGCAACGGCAGCGCCATGAGATTGAGAATATTCCAGTCCCAATTCAAAAGAGCCATGCAGGCGCCGAGCAGCACACCGCTGAAGGCAAGAGTGAGCAGGCTCAAAAGCACCGTCTTGAAACTGCGGAAAGCCAGCCAGAGCGAGATCACCACGAGCACGAAAATCGGCACCATCACCAGCGGCATCTCGTGAACCACCATATCGAAAACGGTCGTGCCCAGCAGTTCCCATCCTGAGACAATGACGCCCTGTTTTTGCAAGTCGTCGGGCCACGTGGCGGCGAATCGTTTTGTCGCCGCCGCATTCGTCGTGGGATGGATCAGGCCCAGCGCCAGAAATCCATTGTCGGGATGCGCCACCACTTTTCGCAGAATCCAACGGCTCGCATGCGTCGTGGGCCAGAACACATTGGTGACGGCGAGCGCGCGCGCCCAATGATCGAGGATCCCATCGGTGACCACCATCGAGTTGGTGGTGAAGCCCGCCGTCAGCGCCGCTTCCCGCAGCGATTCCCGTTCCTGGAGCAGCTTTTCCACGGCGGCGCGATTGGCCCGTTGATTCTCCGGTTGCGGCCATAACATCGTTGGCAGCGTGAAGCCCGCGATGAGCTGGTTCGACACGGATTCAGCGAGCGTTTGCTGAACTCGCGCCAACTGGCGGCCCACAGTGCTCTCGTCCGGGCCCGGGACCAGCACCCACAACGGCTCCTGTGCATGGTCGAACCGGGCTTTCATCTGTTCCAACGCCGCGTTGGCCGCACTGTTCTTCGGTTTGAGCACGTTGGGCGAATGATCAAATTGCAGGCCCTTCCCCAACAACACCGCCGTGGAGCCAAGCAGCAGAACAAACGAGATGCCCCAGAGCACCGGAGGCGGCCAGGGGTTGCCCGCTGTGAAAAGCAGAAATCGTTCGCCGCCGGACGACGGCGTCGCCGCCCGATCCCGCGCGCGACGAAATCGCAGCAGCGGCGGAAGATATCCGTAAAGCATAACGACTGCTGCCAGGATGATGCCGATCGCCACCAATGATCCCAATTGTCCCAAGCCCGGCAGCGTGCTGAAGTTCAGGATCAGAAATGCGCCCGCCGTCGTCACGGCCGACCAGAAAATTCCGGGGGCCACTTCGTGCCGCAGTTGTTTTGCATCCAGTTCCGGATGCGAACGGGACTCCTGATAGATGACGATCCCGAAATCCTCGGCGAGTCCCAGCAGGATCGAGGCAAAGCCCATGCTCACGACGTTGATGGTTCCCAGGAACAATCCACCCAGCGCTGTCGTTCCGGCCAGGATCACGACGAGAAGAAAGAGCAGCCAGAACAACGGCCGCAAGCGGCGATGCGTGAGCCAAAAAAGAATTCCAATCGTCGCCAATGTCCCGCCCGCGGACCCTGCCATGTCGTTTTCCATGCCGCCGGCAATTTCTGTGACGAACGCGGGCCGTCCCGTGTAGTTGACCTTCACCTCGGGAGCGAGACGTCCGTCGCGTTGCGCGCGGGCGATGCTTTCACGCACTTCAGCGAGCCACGCACGGCACACCCGGTAACTGGTGATGTCCGGCTTTGACTCGACGAACAACAGCCGAAACGTCCCATCGCGGGATGCGAAAAGTTCCTCGCCGGTGCCCATCGACGGGGCTGCGCTTGAAACGGACTCGGGCAGGCGCATCAAGGCATACGGATCGTAACCCCGGATTCCCAGCTCGCTCGGTGAGAGCGACGTCGCCAGTTGTTCCCGGGCATCGGCGAGAACATTGGTGAGGTTGACGCGGTCGAGCCGTTGTGTCAGCTGGCCAAACACAGCGGGTGGCTGGTTGAGCCATAGCGCGGCAATCAATTCGCTGGCTTGCGCCGGGCTTTCCATCCAGCCGGGTTGCCAGGTCACTTCGGAGATCAGGTTGGTCTCGGCCCGCAGCAGTTGCGCGAGCGAACGGGCGCCCGCATCGGTCTCGTCCGGCGTCGGCGCCTCCACCGTGAGGATCAATTCGCGCGCATCGGCGAAATTTTGCTGATAAATCTTCAGGCCCTGCGCGACGGAAAGTTTCAGCGGCAGCAGGTTTAGGATTTCGACGTCAAAACGCAGGCGGGCGATGCCGAGCGCGAGCGGGACCAACAGGAGAAGCCAAAGCCACGAGCGGGCGGATTTCATTCGCGCGTCCAGCGGCCGTCGTTGCATGCAGGGAATGCCGTTTTCAAGAACGTTAACAAAACGCCGCGCGCGCCCGTCCTGTCAACAAAGTTCATCGACAGCGGTCGCACCCGCCCCCTACCCTGCGGTCCCATCATGCTCAAACTCACGAGCGGGCTCGGGTTGGTCGCCTTGCTGGGCATCGCCTGGTTGATGTCCGAACACAAACGCCTCTTTCCTTGGCGAACCGTCCTGTGGGGTCTCGCCCTCCAATTCATCATCGCCATTTTTGTTTTGCACACCAGGGCGGGCCTCGCTTTTTTCGACGCGTGCCAGCACCTCGTGGATCGGTTCATCGGGTTCGCCGACGAAGGCAACCGCCTGGTGTTTGGTCCTTTGGCCAAACCAGCCGTGCTCGCCCCGGCCTTCGGGCCGGACAACACCTTTTTCTTCGCCATCACCGTGACCGGAACCATTATTTTGGTCTCGGCCGCTTCAACGCTGCTTTACCATTACGGGATACTCCAGGTCATCGTGCGCGGCATGGCCTGGGTCATGCGCCGCATCATGGGGACCAGCGGCAGCGAAACCCTCGCCGCCGCGGCGAATATTTTCATGGGCCAGACCGAGGCGCCCCTGGTTATTCGCCCCTATCTGCCGCACATGACCCGGAGCGAGCTGAATTGCCTGATGATCGGAGGCTTCGCCAACATTGCGGGCGGCGTGCTCGCGGTCTATTCCGGCATGTTGAAAATTCCCGCCGGCAATTTGATCACCCAGTCCGTCATGAGCGCCCCCGCCGCGTTGCTCATTGCGAAAGTGCTCCTGCCGGAAACCGAGCGCAGCGAAACAGCGGGCGGCGCCACGGCCAAAATCGAAAAGGAAACCATCAACGGCATGGATGCCGTCTGCGTGGGCGCCAGCGAAGGAATGAAACTCGCCATCAACGTCATTGCGATGCTCATCGCGTTCACCGCGATCGTCGCCGCCGCCAACTGGTTGCTCGGTCACCTGGTCGGGCCGTTCGGCTGGCACACGGCCAAGCCGTTGCAGGAATTCTTCGGTTACCTGAATGCTCCGTTTGCATGGCTCATGGGCGTTCCCGCGCGCGATTGCCTGGCGATTGGACAAATCCTCGGCGAACGCATCGTGCTCAACGAATTTTTCGGCTACATCTCGCTGACCGCGCAAAGGCCATCCTTGGATCCGCGCAGTTACACGCTCGCCACCTACGCGCTCTGCGGCTTCGCCAATTTTGCCAGCGTGGCGATCCAAATCGGCGGCATCGGTGCCCTGGTGCCCAACCGGCGTCCCGACCTCGTCCGCCTCGGGCTTAAGGCCATGGTGGGCGGCTTGATCGCCTGCTACATGACCGCGTGCATCGTCGGAATGCTGTTCTAACCGGCGTTAAAAGGATCAACGCCCCAACATTCATTCCGTGAACGCGGCGACACGAGTGGCACGGCCTCCGGAAAGCGCGCTCCTGATTTTTGACGGCGACTGCGCCTTTTGCCGCCGTTGGATTGCCCGCTGGAAACGGACGACAGGCGATGCCGTCGATTACGCGCCCTTCCAGAGCGCGGATATCGCCGCAAAATTTCCCGAGATACCCCGCGCACAATTGGAATCCGCCGTTCACCTCATCGAACCCGATGGGCGCGTGACGCGGGCCGCCGAAGCCGTTTTTCGTTCCCTGGCCGTTTCGCATCCCTGGCCGTTGCGCCTCTACAAAAATCTTCCGGGCTTCTCGGCGATCACCGAACTGCTCTATCGCATCGTCGCGGCCAATCGCTCCCTGGCTTCCTGGGTGACAGATCGCCTCTGGGGTCGACGGGTCGAATGAACCGGAGGTTAGAGCCAGCGGAGAAATCCCCACGCAAACGCAATGAGCAAGCCGACTCCTACCAGCCACCAGAGCCAGCGCATCCCGCGCGGTTTGAGGCGGGTCGAGCGGCCCTCTCCGAATTCCTCCTTCACGAATTCATCGTAATCAAATTCGTCGTCCGGCAAACCCAAACGCTGGCCTTGAGCTCGATCCGACCAGCCCGTCTCCTCATCCGAGCCGCACTCGGGACACGAACGGGCCTTAGCCGGCACCAAAGCGCCGCATTGGGGACAAACCTCGGGGGTCATTCGTGACAGCGGGTAATTGAGAGAAACAATCTCAACATTCGAATCGACGCGAGACCCGCCTTCCCGGGTTCGACGGCTTTCGGAATATTCGATCCGCCGCGCCATTATCCCATGCCGGCGTATTCTTCATCGGTCTTCAAATCGAGCCCCAGCAGGAAGTAATTGTGCGTTTCGCCCTCCATGTCCTTCACATAGTCCGAAAGCCGGCACAGCGGCAGGAAACCCAGCATCCCGAAGAGCTTCATCGCAGCCGTCTGTTCGCCGATGAACTCCGCTTCAATTTTTTCGAGTCCCTGGTGCCGCGCCAGCTCGACGATCTCCGAAACCAGGGCCATCGCGAGGCCGCGTCCGCGAAATTTCGGATGCACCAGCACGCTCACGCGACCGACATGCCGCTTCCAGCCGCCGAGCTGTTGATGCAACGTCGCATCAGCGATGATCTGTCCGTCCAGAAAAGCCAGCAAAGGCAGATTGCGTCCGAGATCGATGTTCTGGCACCACTCATGGATCACGCCCGGGTCCGTGACGCGATGCTTGATGAACATCCGTTCCTGGGTCGGGATCGCCAGAAAGAACTCGTGGAATGCCATCTCATCCTTGCCCTCCAGCGGGCGCAACGAACACTTAAAGCCGCCCTTCAATTCCAAATCCTTCGGATAATCCATCAGGGCCAAATCGAGTGACATAATCAGGTTCTTCGCGTTCTCCGGCTGCCGAACTCGATGGTGGAAGGAATTTTAAAAAAGGGCAAGCCCTCCGGAGTGTGGCCGTCCTGGGCCGCCGCAAGTTTCCTATTTTTCACCGAGCTGAATACTCAAACGAGAGCAATGTTGGGCCTTGCTGCGCCCAAGACGGGCGCACCCCGCGGCGCGGGATTCCAGGCGTCCCGATCGGTATTGAGTATGGAGTCCCGCCTTTAGGCGGTCCAGGCAGCTTGGATCGCATCGGCCACCAACCGGCTAAAGCCGGGACTCCGAACCCCCAGCCGGCGCTCCGCGCCGTAACGTAGCGCCGATTGGCAATCGGCTGTATCGCGGAGTGGCACTCCGCCCGGGCCAAAAACTGGAGTGAGTTCGACCACCCAATGGCATGCCTGCACCGTGCTGTGTTAATTTGTTCCACCGCCGGTTGCCAACCGGCGAAACAGCCGACTGCCAGTCGGCGCTACAGTCGCGCCGCGCTCGCAAGCCACCTCAGCGACATTTGGAGGAAACCCCTTGTTGTGGTTAAGGCGGAGCCCGCGACAGGCGCACTCCGGGGAAACAGCAAGCCGCACGCGGAAAAAATTGTTGAGTCTGCAAAAGCCTTTCCCCAATGTCCCGGCTCTCAGCCGTTGAATTGGTTGCAACTCCAAAACCCAACCGCCCATGCCTGCCTTGACGCTCAGACCTGCCGCCTCCTGCAAATACGACATGATCGCCCTCGGGGAGATCATGCTGCGGCTCGACCCCGGCGAGGGCCGCATTCGAACCGCGCGCGAATTCAAAGCATGGGAGGGTGGTGGTGAATACAATGTGGCCCGTGGCCTGCGCCGCTGTTTCGGCTTCAAGACAGCCGTGTGCACCGCGTTTGCCGACAACGACGTCGGGCGGTTGATCGAGGATTTTATTCTGCAAGGCGGAGTGGACACCGAATTCATCAAATGGTCGCCATTCGATGGAATCGGACGCGAGACACGCAATGGACTGAATTTTACCGAACGCGGCTTTGGTGTGCGGGGCGCCGTCGGCATTCCCGATCGGGGACACACGGCGGCCAGCCAGCTCAAGCCCGGCGACTTCGACTGGGACAACATCTTTGGCCGTCTGGGCGCGCGATGGCTGCACACAGGCGGCATCTTTGCCGCCCTCAGCGACACCACACCGCAGCTCGTGATTGAATGCGTCAAAAAAGCCAAGGAACACGGAACAATCGTCAGTTACGATCTCAATTACCGGCCTTCACTGTGGAAAAGCATCGGCGGCCAAAAGCGCGCCCAGCAGGTCAATCGCGAGATCGCCAAATACGTCGATGTCATAATTGGTAACGAGGAGGATTTCACGGCCTGCCTGGGATTTCAGGTCGAAGGAGCGGACGAACACCTGTTGCACATCGACGTGTCGGCGTTCCAGCGGATGATCGAGACGGCCGTAAAAACTTTCCCGAACTTCAAAGCCACGGCGACGACATTGCGCGCCGCGAAAACAGCAACGCTCAATGACTGGGCCGCCATCGCCTGGCACGACGGAAAGTTTTATGAAAGCCGCAAGTATCCCGACCTGGAGATCCTCGATCGGGTGGGAGGCGGAGACAGCTTCGCATCGGGTTTTATCTACGGCCTCATGACGACTGGCGATCCGCAGAAGGCGGTGGAATATGGCGCGGCTCACGGGGCCCTCGCGATGACAACTCCCGGTGACACTTCGATGGCCGACAAAGGCGAGGTGGAAAAGTTGATGAAAGGCGGCGGTGCCCGGGTGCAAAGATAAGGCGCGGGGCGCGGGGCACAGTGGCCCCAGCCCGGGAGCATTCTGGCGCGGCACGTTGACACATGGCGGGAGGCTTCGTACGGTGACTCTTGATGTTTGAACTGGAATCGCCATTCGCGCCGGCGGGCGATCAACCCGCGGCAATTGCACGGTTAACCGAGGGCTTGCTGGCGGGCGCCAAACACAACACGCTCCTCGGCGTCACCGGCTCCGGCAAAACGTTCACCGTCGCCAACGTCATTGCGAAGTTGAACCGGCCGACCCTGGTCATCTCGCACAACAAGACCCTCGCCGCGCAGCTTTACTCCGAGTTCAAAGGCTTCTTTCCGCGCAACGCCGTCGAATACTTCGTCAGTTACTTCGATTATTACCAGCCGGAGGCCTATATCCCGAGGACCGATACCTTCATCGAAAAGGATTCGTCGATCAATGAGGCCATCGAACGAATGCGCCTCTCGACAATGAACTCATTGTTCACCCGACAGGATACGATCGTGGTCGCCAGTGTCTCGTGCATCTACGGAATCGTCAGCATCGAGGACTACAAGGAGATGACCATCCCGCTGGCGACAGGTCAGGATTTGACGCGCGATCAGTTCCTCGAACGGCTCGTGAACCTGCAATACAACCGCAATGACATCGAGTTCATGCGCGGCAATTTCCGCGTGCGCGGCGATACGGTCGAGATGTGCCCGGCCTACCGCGAGGATGCGCTGCGGATCGAATTTTTTGGCGAAACCATCGAGCGCATCACCCGTTTTGATCCGCTCACCGGCGAAAAACTCGAGGCCCTGAACGCCGTCACCGTTTTTCCCGGCAAACAGTTTGTGACGCCCGCCAACAAGATGAAGCGCGCGATTCTGAGCATTCGCGAGGAACTGGGGCTGCGCATCGCGCAACTCGAGAAAGTCGGCAAGCTGCTCGAGGCGCAACGTCTCAAAATGCGGACCGAATACGATCTCGAGATGATGGAGGAGATGGGTTTTTGTTCCGGAATCGAGAATTACTCACGGCACATCGCCGGGCGGGCGCCGGGATCCCGTCCATGGGTCTTGATCGATTTTTTCCCCAAGGATTACCTGCTCATCATTGACGAATCGCACGCGACTGTTCCGCAGGTCGGCGGCATGTACGCCGGGGACATGTCTCGAAAAACAGTTCTGGTCGAACACGGATTCCGGCTGCCCAGCGCCCTGGACAACCGGCCGCTGAACTTTCCGGAATTTCAATCCATGCAGGGCCAGACGATCTACGTGAGCGCAACACCGGGCGCGCAGGAATTGGGATGGTCCGAGGGCCGGATCGCCGAACTGGTGGTCCGTCCGACCGGCCTCATCGATCCCACGATTACTGTGAAACCGCTCCAGGGCCAGATCGATGATTTGATCGATGAAGTGCGCAAACGGACCGAACGAAAGGAACGCGTGCTGGTAACGACGCTGACGAAGCGCACGGCGGAGGAATTGACCGATTACCTTCGAGACATCGGCATCAGCGTCCGTTATTTGCACAGTGAGATCGACGCCATCGAGCGGGTCGAGATCCTGCGGAGCCTGAGAAAAGGCGAATTCGATGTGCTCGTCGGCATCAACCTGCTTCGCGAGGGACTCGATTTGCCGGAGGTGTCGCTGGTGGCGATCCTGGATGCTGACAAGGAGGGTTATTTGCGATCCACAACCAGCCTCATCCAGACCGCGGGACGCGCAGCGCGCCATTTGAACGGAGAAGTGATTCTCTACGCCGATGTGATGACGCAAAGCATCCAGCGATTCCTCGCGATCTCCCGTCATCGACGCGAGCGCCAGACGGCCTACAACGTCGAGCATCACATCACTCCCAGGAGCGTTTCACGGGCCGTCGAGGACAGCCTGGCGGTCAGCGACGAACAACACGCGCGGGCGACAGCGGTTCTCAATGAGACCAGCGGCAACTTTGATGTCACGGAAACGCTTCGCGAACTCGAGGAGGAGATGCTGACAGCCGCCAACAATCTGGAGTTTGAAAAGGCAGCGTTGCTGCGCGACCAGGCGCGGGAATTAAAACGGATGCTGGGCGGCGACGACAAAGGCCCCTCGGCGATTCGCGCCGGTTACGCCAAAGGCCGCGGCAAAAGCAAGGGCCGAAGGTAAACCCGCCGCACGCCAGAGAATCTTCTTCCAGGTGGACACTCGATGATCTCAAGCGTCGCTACGCGGCGCGACCCCCACGTCATCGAACCGTGGGCTAAAGCCGCACGGCTACTTTCTGGAAGTCGCTACGCGACTCCGTCCGCGAAGCGTTGATCGCGTAACGACCCTTCGATGGTAGCCGGGCGGCTTTCGGCCACGGCTCAGGTCCGCAAACGGGGTCGCGTAGCGACCTGTCGATAACAGGCGTGCAGCTGAGCCCACGGCTGGGATTCGCAAACGGGGTCGCGTAGCGACCTGTCGATGGTAGCCGTGTGGCTTTAGCCCACGGTCTGGCGGCCGGAAGCCCGCGTCGCGTAGCGACGCTTGAGCAGGATTGATCGAAAAAGGATTTCCTCACTAACCTCCATGCATGGCCAACACTCTTACCTCGCTCCATTACCACGTCGTTTTTAGCACGAAAAACCGGCACCCATGGATCCAGCCTGAGATTGAAAACCGCGTTTGGTCTTATTTGGGCGGCATTGCCAAAGAGCATGACATGAAGGCATGCCTCATCGGAGGGGTCGAAAACCACGTTCATCTTCTCCTCGGGATCCCCCCGATTCTGCCGGTCAGCAAAGCTGTGCAATTCATAAAAGGCGGCTCCTCCATCTGGATAAAACAGACCTTCGGCGACGCTGGGGGCTTTGGCTGGCAGGACGGATACGCAGCCTTTACTGTCAGCAAGTCGCTTCTGCCGGAGGTGGAGAATTACATTCGAAACCAGCGCGAACATCATCGCGTGAAATCATTCGAGGAGGAATACCGGGCGATGATCGAGAAACATGGCCTCCAGTGTGAGACACGATATCTTTTCGATGGTGAACATGTGGGATGATTCAAGCGTCGCTACGCGACGCGACCCCGACGTCATCGAACCGTGGGCTAAAGCCGCACGGCTACCATCGGAAGTCGCTACGCGACTCCGTCCGCGAAGTTGGTCGCGTAGCGACCTGTCGATGGTAGGTCTGGCGGCCGGAAGCCCGCGTCGCGTAGCGACGCTTGAGCTGTGGGCTGAATCCACATGACTGGCGTTAAAAGGTCGCTTCGCTCCCGGCTTTCAACCTTTGTTCCTCCTGCCGATGCCGGGCCGCTTCCGCCGCGCGCCCCAATTTATCGAGGCAAGCGGCGGAGGCATGATGCAGGGCGGGATTCGCCGGCTCTTTTTCCAGCGCACGTTCGAGAATCTCGAGCGCCTCCACGTCGCGTCCCAATTGCGAAAGCCCACTGGCACATCTCAACACAACCGTTGCCACTCCCGGCCGGATTTCCAGCGAGGCGCGATAATGGTCCACGGCGTCGGAGGTCCGGCCCAATGAAATGAACACGTCACCGATGCGCTGATGCGACCGGGCCTGGGTCCCGATGTCCCAGATTTGCCGGTCCGCCCGGCGAGCTTCGCACTCCACTGCGTTCGTAAAGCTGGCCAGCGCGGCATTGGTCAATCCCGAATACAAATAATCCACGCCGAGCGCTTCACTCCATCTCGATGCGCTCGGATGCTCGCCCATCCGCGAGACCATCGTCTGATAAAGTGGAATCGAATCACGCCAGACCCGCACCTGTTGCCACGAGAGCAATCCAAAAATTGCGGAG
Organism: Verrucomicrobiota bacterium; assembly: GCA_041166945.1. GTDB lineage: Bacteria > Verrucomicrobiota > Verrucomicrobiia > Limisphaerales > JADJPG01 > DASTLJ01. The sequence goes on along the minus strand of JBEEGQ010000259.1, from coordinate 3,355 downwards.
ATGCCGGTCATGACAATGATCGCGTTCGCGCCGTGCCGGCCGTGGTTCCAGATCGCACGCAGTCCAAACCCAATCGCGATGGACCAGAAAACACCCTGTACGTGGCTGTAACGGTCTGCTGCGGAATGGGGGTATTCCGATAATCCCAACACCGGCACCAGCAACACGAGATGACAGATCCACAACGCGAGAATTCCAGGATACGCCCGGCGCAGCTTGAGGGCAGCCGCAGACAACCCCACAACCAGAAGCGTGCTCACAACAAACCCGGGGTCGAACGGATTAAACGCATGCAAAGTCGGATAGACAGGAGCGAGATCGTATGGAGCCCATGGTTTCCAAACGTAATAGGCCCAAACATAAAAAGCCTGCATCCCGCGCGAGAACAATCCGACGTCAGCGAGCGACACCGGCCGGTAGCGCGGATCCGGCACCGCTCGCGCCAGGATTGCCAGAACCAGGAAGAGGATCATGACGGCGAGAAAGGGCGCCTTGTTGCGCCAGAGCGGCATGGCGCGCCGCGAGAACCAATCCTGCCAGCGGAACGACGCGCTCCGGAGCGGATAGACTTCAAGTGCGAACAAGATCACTGGCGCGAACATTGCCAGCGGGTAGGTGAGCAACGACGCCCCATAAGCGGCGATCGATATTCCGTAGCAAAGCCGCCGACGAAGAGAGCTCAGGCCCGGCTGTTGCGATTTCAGCCACGCCAGAACCCAGATCATCGTCAGCAGGAAAACCACCCCATAAATCTGGCCCGACGCCCACGCCACAACTTCCACCCGCAACGGGTGGATGGCCCAAAAAAGCGCCGCAATTCCGGCAGACCAAATCGCCACGGCATCTTCCTGATCCTCCTTCGGACGCCCGCGCGAAATCCAGACCAGTTCCTTTACCAGGAAAAACAGCAGCAGTCCGTTGATGAGATGCAACCCGAGATTGACGAGATGAAACGCGTGGGGATTGAGGCCGAACAGCTGGCGATTGACGGCGTAACAGAGCCAGCCCAACGGCATGTAGCGCCGCGCATAATTGCTGTCGGTGAACATCCATCGAAGATTCGGGCCGTCGAGCGACGCGACATGGGGATTGTCGTAAATGTTGGCGGCGTCGTCGTAATGGACGAATTCATGCCGGCGCACGCCCGCGAAGACCGCGAGGGTCATCACGGTCAATCCAAGCAGGACCAGGGTTTGCAGCCGGCATGTTCCCCTGAAGGCAGTCACCATTTGGAATCGGCGCACCAGGCCGGCGCATTAGGCATCCTGGGTATCGCCGTATCCTCCTCAACGATCTCGAAACAACGGCCCGAGTAATTGCTCTCCCAATGGCTGGCCGGGCTGCGCCGTTTTGAGGCGCTCGAATAAAACGCGCGCGGAGTTGGCATCGGCCCCCGCCATCACCTGAATGATGTTCACCACCCGGGCATAAGCCGCCGTAAAATAAACGCTTCGATGGGCGGCTTGCAGGTAGAGTTCGATGGCTTCAGGAAGTTTTCCGTCCGCTTCGATCGAAAGCCCGCGCAAGTAGAGATCCCGGGCCGCAATAAAATCCGACAGGCGCGCCGCGAAACTCTCCGTCTCGGAAATCCCAGATAGAAAAGCTCGCGGGTCGGACTCGAACCGAGCCAGCAACGTCAGCAAAAGTTGATCGCGCCGTGCCTCCTTCCGAACTGCGAACCGCGGCGCCGCGAAGGCGACACGCGGAAAATTGTCCGTGTTCAACGGTCCCGTTCCAGCGAACTCCGCGAGCGCCTTCGAACCCGCCAAATGACATCCGAGCAGCGCCAGTGTCCGATCAAAGCCGGATTGTTTCATCGCCTGATGAAATGCCGGATCGCTGGCGCGCCGTTCCATCCAATCCAGCGACAAGGAGAGCCGATCGTGGGTACCGACCAGGGCCAGCGCAGGTATATCGGTGTTGAAATGAAGCAGAAAGGCCTCGGTGGCGGGAAACACCTCCAGAAAGGTGCGCACAATGATGCAGAGCGTCGGCTCATCGAGTTGATGAAGCGGCAGCCATTGACAAAAAAGTCCGCCCATTGCCAGCCGGTCGCGGACCGCGGCGAAATGTTCGCGGGTATAAAGGAAGGCCGCCCCGTCCTGCGCCGGATGAAACAGGTCCGCCACGATGACGTCGTAACTTTCAAGACTCGCGCGCACATATCGCCGCGCATCCGCCGTGACAAGATGGATCGACTCGGGCTGCGTTCCTGAATTGCGGAATTCCGTGCGCGATCCAACGCCGCGATTTTCAGGAGCGAAGTGATGCATCATTTCGATCACTTCGGGGTTCAACTCGACACCATCCACGCGAAGGCCGGGATGCTCGGAGGCAGCGCCCAGCGTGATCCCCGTCCCCGGGCCGAGGAACAGTGCGCGCGCGGGATGCGGATGAAGCAGCAAGGGAAGATGCGCCTGGCGACGCTCGGCAAGCGCTGCTGCCGTCCCGCCCATTTGAAACCGGTTGTTGATCCGCAAAGTCCGATGTCCGTCCCCCGCCTCAATCACAGCGACCGAGGCCATCAACCCGTCGCGGTAATCACGGACCATTGAGCCGGGGACGGGAGCCATGAGGTGGAGGTCGGAAGGCAGGAAGCAACAGAGGACCGCGGCGCCCGCGACGCCCATCCAAATTCGGTGGCGACATGTGGGCAGCATCAAAAGATATCCGGCCGCGATGATAACGATGGACCATTTCGCACCTGTTGCGGGCAGCACGAAAACACCGAAAACCATCCCCGCAAACGCGCCGCCCAGTGTGTTGAGCGCGGAAGCGCGCCCGATGCCGCCAGCGGGGGTTTTTGTGGCGGCAACCAAATGGCTGAAGATCGCTCCCATGAAGAGTGTTGGCACGAGAAACACGGCGGCCGCGGCAAGGCATTCGCTCGCGAGCACGGCGCCAACGCTGTCGCCGAGCAGCGCCCGGAGGCTGTCATAAAATCGCGGCACTACGATCATGACGCGGATCTCGATCAAACAAACCACGGCAAGAGAGCAGAGCAATATCGCCAGCCGCACTTGAAATTGCGGGGAACGTTGGAGACGTTGATGGATCGCTGCCCCGAGAGCGGTTCCTGACAAGTAAACGGCGAGCGCCGCCGCGAAGGTGAAAAAGGTGTTCTCGAGGGCTTGCGAGAGCACCCGCAACCCGATCCACTCGTATCCCATTCCCAGCAATCCGCATCCGAACGCCGTTCCCAGCAAGCGGTATAGCGGCATCGGCGGTGCCGTGGTGGCTCGGGAAACGCGCCGGGAAACCGGCGGACCTGAAACCAGGAGGCCTGCGACGAGATTCGCCCCGCCCCACAGGAGGGATGCCGCGAAAAAACCGACCGCCGGCACAATAAAGAAAG
>JBEEGQ010000258.1:0-5104 GCA_041166945.1 Verrucomicrobiota bacterium | reverse complement strand
CGCGCCGCTTGTTCCGCAGCGCGTTCTTCAATATGAACGAAGTGGTCGTCATGGAGGCTCCTCCGCCGTTGTGGCCCGTCGCTCGTGACTGCGGCCACCGCCCGCCGCACGGCTAGGTCGTCAATTCTCCTTTCTCCAGGTGAATGGATCGCGATCCGAACGCCGCCGCCTTAGGATCGTGGGTCACCATGATGACGGTCTTGCCGAGCTTTTGGCTGAGCATCTGGAGCACGTTGAGAATTTCCAGCGCGGAGGTGGAATCGAGATTGCCGGTCGGCTCATCGGCAATGACCAGCTTGGGATCCGTCACGATCGCGCGCGCAATCGCCACGCGCTGTTCCTGGCCGCCCGAGAGTTGTTTGGGAAGATGATGGCCACGATCGGCAAGACCGACCAATTCGAGGGCGGTGGCCACCTGTTGCCGGCGCTGTTTAGAATTGAGCCGTGTCAACAGGAGCGGCAACTCAACGTTCTCGAAAGCCGTCAGGACCGGGATCAAATTGAATGTCTGAAAAACGAAGCCCACGTTCCGGTTTCGCCAGTCGGCCAGCTGGGATTCGCTGAGTTTGGCGACGTCCGTCCCCTGCACCTCGCAGGCCCCGCGAGTCGGGCGGTCAATCCCCGCGATGATATGCAACAAAGTCGATTTGCCCGAACCGCTGGGGCCCATGAGCGCCAGGTACTCGCCCGTTGCGATTTCCAGGGAAATGTTGTTCAGCGCGACGACGTTGATTTCGCCCTGGCGATAAATTTTCGAGAGCTCGCGGATGGTGACGATGATGGGGGCGTTCATGGCCGGGCCAGTGATAAAAGATAGGCGGATTGATTGCAACCAGCTTGCTTTGCCGGTGTGAACGGATGTCGCCGTCTCCGCGCTTGGTGTCCACCCTTTAGGGTGTTTCGTCGCGTGGACCAGGGCCGGGAACACCCTGAAGGGTGGACACCGAACATTCGGACTTGCATCGCCGGGGCGGCGGGGTCACTTCGGACTTGGCCCCGATGCGGTTCCGTGCTTACGCTGCGGCATGGAACTCTTTCATAAGATTCTGAAAGCGTGCGTCGATGCCCACGCTTCCGACATCCACGCCAAGGTCGGACACCCGACAGTGTTTCGGATCAGCCGTCAACTTGTGGCCATCGATGCGCCCAGTCCGACACCTGAATGGTTCGAGAATGTCCTCTCGCACATCGTTCCACCCCATCTCAAGCCGGCGCTCGAAAAGGACCGCGAAACTGATTTTTCCTATTTTGAGCCGGGGATCGGACGCTTTCGAACGAACATCTTCCAGCAGAGCGGCCGATGGGCTCTCGCCATGCGCCACGTTAAAAGCCAGGTGCCCAACTTCCAGCAGCTGGGGTTGCATCCCGCCTGCCGGATGCTCGCCGAATCGCAGCGCGGCATTATTCTGCTGGCCGGCACGACCGGCAGCGGAAAATCCACGACGCTCGCCGCGATGATCGAGCATGTGAACGAGAACTTCAAACGGCACATCGTCACTCTCGAGGATCCGATCGAATACATGTTCGAAGACAACCAGTCGGTCATCGAACAGCGCGAGGTCGGGCTCGATAGCGCGACGTTCGCGCGGGGTCTCAAAAGCGCCCTTCGTCAGGACCCCGACATCATCATGGTCGGTGAAATGCGCGATGGCATCAGCGTCGCTGCGGCCATCAGCGCGGCGGACACCGGGCATCTCGTTCTCTCCACCGTTCACACCACCAATTCCGCAACGTCCATCGGACGCATCCTCGACTTTTTCCCCCAGGAGGAACGCGACACCATGCGGCGCATGCTTTCCACCACGCTTCGCGCGGTCATCTGCCAGCGCATGATTCCCACTCTCGACGGAAAAATGTCCCCGGCGCAGGAGATCATGATCAACACACCGATGGTCCGGAAGCTCATCGAGGAGAATCGGCTCGAGAAATTGCCCGCTGCGATTGAAACAGGCCGCGACGATGGGATGCAGAATTTCAACCAGGCATTGTTCGACATGGTGGATGCCGGGAAGATCAGCCGCGACATCGCGCTGGAACAGGCCACGAATGCGCAGGCGCTGGAGATGATGTTCCAGGGAATTATCCTCAGCACAGGAAACCGCATCCTCGGCTGAGTCATCCCTGCGACCGCAAACCCGGAAGGGGCGGGGCCCCGCCCGGCGCACCGATGTTCAGGTGCCCCTTCGCTCTTTGTGGGCGAACCTCGGAACGATCGCGACGCCGCGCGGATTCACCCGCGTCCCCTGCCCCCGCGTGATGAGCGTTTGGCGCCCATTCAGCGGGTCCACACTGATGATGGCGCCGTCATACAATTCATGGTTGTTGGGATTAATCGTGTAGGGATCCCCCACCACAAGACTCCCGTCGGACTCGATGGCGATTCCCACCGGCCCGACCAAAAAACCCCCTTCCGCAACGACGCTCTGCCGGCCATTGGAAGCATTGATGTGAATGATGCGGCCGATGCCGAAATTGCCATCGGATGTGGCAACGTCGGTCACGTAAATGTCCTTTCCCTGAACGGCGATCGATTGCGGACGTTTCAAAAAACCCTGCCTCGAGAGCACTTTCTGCGATCCGTTCCGCGCATTGACTCGAACGACCTGCGCGGGCGCGCCGGAATCTGCGACAATCAACTCGTCCTTGCCAATCACTGCCACCGCCATCGGGCACGTCAGGTAGCGCCCGGACGAAACGATCTCGACCCCGCGCGAGGTCGCGTCCCATCGCACGACATTCAGGGCGTTGGCGGCGACGACATCCCCCGAAGGTTCGATGTCGATGCCATAGGCGGATCCGAGGGACGCACCGGGTTGATTGGTAATGACGGTCTGCCGTCCGGTTGTCGCTTCGATCTCGATCAGTCGTCCCGAGTCCGAGACGAAAATCTGGCCGGCGGCATCGATGGCCACATCAAATGGATGCAGGAGGTTGCCACCCGAGGAGACGACGGTTTGGACGCCGGTCGCCGCATCGATCTTGATAATGAAACCTCCATCCACAGCGTTGCCACTATCGGCGTATACGATGTCGCCGGGATTCAACGTGCTGGCTCGCGAATCAAACTGCGCGACGACCGCCAACGCGCACCAGGTTGTCCAGTGAATAAAGAAGCGAGGAACGCAAAATTTCATAATAAAAGTGACTGCGCTATCGGTTGATAATCAGGCGGGTTGCAACACGACCGAAAGGAGGCATCGCATAATGCAGCCCGACAAAAAGGGCACTGCTTCTCCATCAACCCCTTGAAATCCCATGAACCAGCGCGAGCCTGCTAAGCGCAGTCCCCATGCCAATTCGAGGCGGGTGACTAAAGAGTCGATTGAACTTTGAACCTTTTGGGGTTCCCAGGCGGAATTCTTGAGAGTCCCTCCGGACGGTTCTAGAGTTTCACTCGCTCTTTTCACGGAGAGCGTTCGCAACTATCATCCGTCCCCATGACGGACGTGGTTGAGATTTTTGTGGGATTGATGCTGGCGGTGGCGGTGTTGGCGCTGCTCGCGCGGAAGTTGCATCTGGCGTATCCCATACTTTTCGTTCTCGGCGGCTTGATGATCGCGATGATTCCAAAGCTGCCGAAAGTGCGGCTCAATCCGGAGCTGGTTTTTCTGTTCTTCCTGCCGCCCCTGCTGTTTCCCGCGGCGTTGTTCACTTCATGGCGGGATTTCCGATTCAACCTGCGCCCCATCTCGATGCTCGCGATCGGTCTGGTCCTCGTCACCACCTGCGGGGTGGCGTTTCTCGCGCACCATTTAATGGGCCTGCCCCTCGCTGCCGGATTTGTGTTGGGCGCGATTATTTCTCCTCCCGACGCCATCGCCGTCACGGCCATCGCGGAGGGTCTGCGGATCCCGCGGCGGATTGTGACGATTCTCGAAGGGGAAAGTCTCATCAACGACGCGACGGCTCTGGTGGCATATCGGTTTGCGGTGATCGCGGTCGCGACGGGTTCGTTTTCACTCGCCCAGGCGGGCGGGCAGTTTTTTGTCGTCGGCATCGGCGGCGTTTTGATCGGCACGGGAATCGGATGGCTGGCCGAACAATTTCACCGGCGCGTGGATGATGCGCCCATCGAAATCACCGTCTCTTTGCTGACACCCTTTGCCGCTTACCTGGCGGCGGAGCGGATCGGTGTTTCAGGAGTGCTTGCCGTTGTCGCCGCAGGATTGCATCTCGGGCGGCGCCTCCCCGAGATATTGAGCTTTCAGACGCGGCTGCGGGGCGGGCCGGTTTGGGAGATGGTGGAATTTCTGCTCACCGGATTTGTCTTCGTCCTGATCGGCCTGCAATTGCCGGAAGTTTTGGGAGCATTGGCGGGCGAATCCATATCCGTGGGGCGGCTCATCTGGTACGCGCTCTTGATAAGTGTGGCGGTGGTGGCCATTCGGATCGTGTGGGTGTTTCCCGCCGCCTATCTGCCCCGGTTGCTTTCCGCAAAATTGCGCGCCAGAGATCCGTACCCGTCCTGGCGGCACGTGACGATCCTGGCCTGGACCGGCATGCGCGGGGTGGTGTCACTGGCCGCAGCAATGGCGCTGCCGATTACGACTCGTGACGGGAGGCCGTTTCCCGGCCGGGACCTGATCCTATTTCTGACATTTGTCGTCATCCTGGCGACCCTGGTGGTGCAGGGATTAAGCCTGGCACCGCTCATCCGATGGTTGGGAGTCAAGGACGACGGTTCGATGGACAAGGAGGAGCGGGCCGCGCGGCTGCAGGCGAATCGAGCAGCGGTGGCCCGGTTAAACCAGTCAGCCGAGGGGCGCTTGGCAACGACGGATGCCTTGCGCCGATTGCTTTCCGAATACGAAGATCACATTCGCCAGATTGAACGCGCCTCGACCGCGAGCCCGGAAACGGAACTGCGCCGTTTTTCGTCGGACTATGAAATGCTGGCGGACCAGGCGCTTCAACAGGAACGCCACACGATCATCGAGTTGCGGAACGCGGATGTCATTGGCGACGACGTGCTGCGAAGGATACAGAGGGACATTGATCTTGCGGAGGCGCGCCTTCGGAATCCGCACTAAACGAAGGGCGCCTTTTTGAGATACCGTAGCAATCCAAAAGGGGTCAGTCCCGAATGGCGCTTAGATAAGGCCTA
>JBEEGQ010000257.1:0-17559 GCA_041166945.1 Verrucomicrobiota bacterium | reverse complement strand
CCCGGCGTCGGCATTGTAATAGTGCGAAAGCCGCGCGCCCCAGTTCGGATTGAAACGGAGGAAAAGGGAATCGTAGACGATGGCATTGCCCGGAACGTTTGCGCCAAAGAACGCGCCGTCGCGAAGGTATCGCTGGCCCAGCCGCAGGCTCCATGAGTCGTTCGGGGCGAGAACCACCGAATGATCGAAGACATCCCACCGGGTTTCGTTGACGTCGAAGGCGAGCTGCGAATTAAACGTAAGCCAGCGAAACGGTTTGAGGTCCAGGTCCGAATAGGCGTCGGAAAATGTGCGTTGTCGGGGGTTGGGTTGCAGCCGCCAATCCATATAGGCCGCCCAATTCACGAAATTCTCGATCTCGCCGCGGCGTTTGGTCTGGAGTTTGTTGCGCAATCCAAAACGGATCACGTTCTGGCTGTCGATCGAATCGATACGATTGTAATCCGGATAGGTGAACGGCAGGAGCCGTGTCGTCGGCAGTTCGTAATCGAATTGAGGCAATTGCTCGAGCGGAGTGCTGGGCCGCGGCACATACGCATAATTTATCGACGGCTGAAAGATGTGACGCACCCCGTCGATTTCGAAAAACTTGCTTTTGGTTTCGCGCCATGTGCGCGAGAGCTTGGTGGAGACCTCCACGCCGGTGTTGAAAACTGACCGGGTGTTTTCCGCCGTGGTCCCGCCGGGGCCGTGCGCCTCGCCGTAATAACTGAAGCGCCCGCCCGCCCGCGGGGTGACGTTGAGCCAGTTGAAAAATGTCCAGGGGAGCAGCACCTGATGAAATGTGTCGGCGCGCGTCGCCGCGAAACGGTTCGTGAGGTCATAGGCAAACTCGCGCTCGAAAAAACCGATCGAACTTTCGCTCTCATAGAAAAAAGGGGTGGACCCGATCTGCTGTCGCAGCCCGGTGAGCTTCAGATCCGGCAACCGTTCCACCGTCTCCTGGAACTCGTTGACGCGGGGCTGGACCACGACATCCAGCGTCCAGTTGTCCCAACTGCGCGCCAGCTCGACGTATGAAGCGGGTTCGACATTGTCGTGGTATTCGGTCAGATAAAAGTCCCGGACGATCCGCGAGTCGCTTTGATACCGGATGGCGGCCTTGAGGGTCAGGTTGGACGCCAGAGTGCCCTGGTGCTCATACCAGACGCGCTGACGGTTGTTGTCCAGGGGGCGGCCCAGCGCATCTTCGCCGGGCTTCTCATCGTGGGTGTAGTAATACTTGATTTCCCCGTCGCCGAACCTGGGCAGATGATAACGAAAATCGGGACCGATGCCGGGTCCGCGCGCGGTGCGTTCGTCCAGGTGAATGCCGCCGCTCAGCCGTTCGTTCCAGTAATATTCATACGTCGTCAGCAGGTAGGCCCCGTATTTGGACCGATAGCCCGGAGTCACCAGCCAATGGTTTGGGTGGCGCTTGAGAGACCGGCGAAGTTTCGGCCACCAAAAAACGGGCACATCACCGAGGTAAGCCACCGCATCGGTGCATTCGATGTAGTCGCCCGGAACCAGCGTGATGGTTTTCGCGCGGATCCGATAATTGGGATCCGAATTGTCATCGGCGGTAAGAATGCCATCCAGAAGCACATACACCTCGGGCGATTGTTCGCCGGCAAACACGGACCCGCTCGCGAAATAGGGCGGCTGTCCGACCTTGAAATCCTCCCCGACGATCTGGCGTGTCTTGAAATTGTACCGAAGTCTCTCCCCGGTCCAACTGCGTGTCCCGCTGGTCACGCGCACATCCCCCTCAGCGATGCATTCGCCCGTCTCCTGGTTCAAGCGGGCCCGCCGCGCGACGAGCGTCGAGATGCCGTACGTGATGCGAACATCGTTGGTATAGACGATCGCCGCGTTTTGAAGAAGGACGCTGCCGCTCGATTCAATTGTCCAGGGCTCGGAATATTCCGCGGCGCGCGAGATGTGCATGGCGCAAACGCCCAGGATGACGACGAGGATAATGCGCAGCTGAAACATCGGGCGCGCCGAGTCAAACAAACCCCCCGGCAGGTGCCAAGTGTGGACTTCGACTCCCCTTGTCGCAGCGCGACAACTCGGCCCGACACCCTAAAGGGTGGACACCGAGCGCAGGCGGGAGCTTCCCCTGTTCGGTGTCCACCCTTTAGGGTGTTTTTTCCGTTGTGTGGAAGATCGCCCGACACCCTGAAGGGTGGACACCGAGCGGGCAGGCGCACTCCGCTGTTTGGTGTCCACCCTTTAGGGTTTTTCGTTGCGGTTGCGGCATTACCACCCACGCGCCCCGCGCCCAGCTCCATTCACCCGATCAAATCCAGCGCGCGCTTGACGATTTGCTCCACGGATTCGAGTCTGCCCAATCCCTCGTAACCACACGAGAGCATCCCGGCATCGGGACCGACGAACTCCGCGCCGCGTGATTTCAGGAGCGCAACGTTGTTTTGGGTGGCCGCGTGTTCCCACATCTTGCCATTCATCGCCGGAGCGATCAGCAGCCTGGCCGTTCGATTCAATGCCAGGGCAACGCAGGTCAGCGCATCGTCGGCGATGCCATGGGCCAGCTTGGCGATCACATTCGCGGTGGCAGGGCTGATCAACAACAGGTCCGCCGTGTCAGCGAGCGTGATGTGAGCGGGTTTCCACCCTTCCTCCTCGTCATAGAGGTTCGTGATCACCGGATGGCGGGAGAGCGTTTTGAAGGGGAGCGCCGTGATAAATCGAAGCGCGTCGGAGGTCATGATCACGTGAACGCTGTGATCGGCCTTGGTCAATTGGCTGGCAATATCGACCGCCTTATGCGCGGCGATGGAGCCGGTGACGCCCAGGATGATGGTTTTGGGACCGGGCATGATGTGGCGGTATGGGAGCGTTTATTTTGTGAATTCTGCGAGCGGCTTATTCATAGGAAGGCGCCTGCACGCGGGCCTGCCGCATTTTTTCCGCATCGATGACGGCTTCCATGCGGCGCAAATCCTCCTCGATGCTGGAACTGATGATCACATAGTCGAAATGACGCGCCTGCACGACCTCCTGGCGGGCGACGCTCAGCCGTTTCTGGATGGCGCCGGTAGAATCCTGGCCCCGCTTGCGCAGCCGTTTCTCGAGGATCTCCAATGTGGGCGCCGCGAGGAAGACCGTCACGAGGGCCCGGCTGAGTTCGGGATCGCCCTCGGCGTGAGTGCGGATGGCGGCGGCGCCCTGGACATCGATGTTCAACAGGACATCGCGACCGGATCGCAGCTTGGCGAGCACCTCGGATTTCAAGGACCCGTAACTGTTGCCATAAACGGTGGCGTGTTCGAGAAAATTGCCCGCCTGCACCCGTTTCAGGAAATCGCCCGCCTCGAGAAAATAATAATCCACGCCGTCGCGTTCGCCCGGTCGCGCCGGGCGTGTGGTGCAAGTGATGGCGCGGGTGAGGTTCGGACGGGTTTTAATCACCTGCTCACCGAGCGTTGTCTTTCCCGCCCCCGACGGCGCCGAGAGAACCAGGAGCAGGGAGGCGGCGGGGCCTCCTGCTGACTCGACCATCGGCATTTGAGGACGGCTCATTCGACGTTCTGGGCCTGTTCCCGGAATTTCTCCAACTCGGTTTTCAGCAGCACCACCTCACCGGAGATGGAACCGTCGTTGGCCTTGGAACCGATCGTGTTGATCTCGCGGTTCATCTCCTGCGCCAGGAAATCCAGGGTCCGTCCGATCGGCTCCTTCGATTTCAGGGCGTGATCGAACTGTTCAAAATGGCTTTGCAGCCGGGTGAGTTCCTCTGAGATGTCGGAGCGATCGGCGAACAGGACCACTTCCTTGAGCAACCGTTCCTGATCGAGTTGGAGGTCATCGAGACCGGCGGTTTTGAGGCGGGTGACGAGTTGATCACGATACCGTCGTTGCACGCCGGGGGCTTCCTTTCGGACCCGCGAAACCGCCTTGCGCATCGTCTCGATTCGTCCGCACAAATCCTTGCCCAACGCAGTCCCTTCGCGGGCCCGCATCTCCAGCAGCATCGTCAATCCCTGCTGGAGCGCTTTTTTCGCGGCGGGCCAGAACGCCTCGGCATCCTGGGGTTCCTTGTCGTCCTCGAAGACACCCGGCGCCCGCGTGAGGAGGTCGAGTGAAAGATCCTCCTGAATTTTGAGGGTGCGGGCGAGTTGTCGCAACTCGCGGGCGTAGGCGGCAGCCAGCGCCTTGTTCATGCGCACCCGGGTCAACGCGCCGCCACCCGCGGCATGGAGCGCGACCCGGCAGGTCAGGCGTCCACGGGCCACCCGCCGGTTGATTTCGTCACGGATTTGGGCCTCCAGGACATCGAGGTCACGTGGCAGGCTGATCGAGATCTCGCTCTGTTTCCGGTTCACCGAACTCAGTTCCACAGTCAGCTTGTAGCCGTCCTGCGAACACTCGCCCCGCCCGTAGCCTGTCATCGAATTCATCCGGCGGGAGTCTGGAAAAAACCGCCGGGGCAGGCGAATCAAATCTTCCCAGAAGGATGTTACTTCGCGGCGACAACGGGCTCGTGCGTCTCCTTTTCCCGGACAAGCGTGGCGCCCTTGCCAATGCGCTTGCGGAGATAGGTGAGCTTGGCGCGGCGCACCTGTCCATGGCGCTCGACTTCCACCTTGTCGATGCGGGGCGAGTGCAGCGGGAACACCCGTTCGACGCCTTCGCCGTAACTGATCCGGCGGACAGTGAAGGTTTCATTGAGGCCGCGCCCGCGTTTGCCGATCACGACCCCGGTAAAGATCTGGATGCGCTCCTTGTCCCCTTCCACGACCTTGGTATGGACGCGAACGGTGTCGCCCACGTTGAACGCCGACACGTCCTTTCGGAACTGTTCGGATTGGATTTTGTGCAACAATGCCTGGTTCATAAATCTGTGTTCAATGATGCGGCGCGTTGTCCACGCCGCGGTTTCCCGTCTTCAACAAATCCGGCCGCCGTTCCGCCGTCCGCTGCCGCGCCTGCGCGGACCGCCATTTTTCTATCTCCGCATGATGCCCGCTCATCAGCACCTCGGGCACTTTCATTCCGCGAAAATCCGCCGGCCGCGTGTAATGCGGATATTCCAGCAGCCCATGGCTGAATGATTCATCCGCCGCGCTGGCGTCATCGCCCAGCGCCCCGGGCAACAGGCGCGTCACCGCATCGACGATCACCATCGCGGGCAGGCCGCCGTTGGTGAGCACGTAATCGCCGATGCTCAACTCGTCGTGAACGAGGCCTTCCCGCACCCGTTCATCGATGCCTTCATAGCTGCCGCACAAAAACAGGACATGTTCGCGGCCGGCCAAATCGGCGGCGATGGACTGCGTGAACGTCCGGCCTGCGGGCCCGAGCAACACGACATGCGTCTGCCCGGTGCGAAGCGCTTCCACGGCTTCGAAAATCGGTTCCGGCTTCATGACCATTCCCGCGCCGCCCCCAAACGGCCGGTCATCCACGGTCTTGTGACGGTCATGGGTCCAATCCCTGAGATTGTGAACCCGCAAATCGAGCAATCCGGTTTTGCGGGCCCGGGACACGATGCTGACATCGAGCGGGCCGGCGAACATTTCCGGGAACAGAGTGAGCACGTCGATTTTCATGCTGCACGTTTGGTTCTCTCCGGCAGGCCGCTTTCCTGCGGGCCTGCTCGTGGGTTGCCCGGACTAGCGGGCGGGATGGTCCTCGATGATTTCCAGCGAGCAACGCAGGCCTTTTTTCGCGCTGCCTGCGGTCAGCAAGGACCGAATCGCGTTGATGGTCGCGCCCTGTTTGCCAATAATGCGCCCGACATCCTCCGAGTTCATGCGCAGCTCATAAACAGTCGCCCCGGACTGTTCCACCGGGGTGACGGACACTTCAGCGGGTTTCTGGACGAGTCCCTTGACGACGTATTCCAGAAAAGTTTGCATGGGCGTGCGGGATGAATCAGCGGGGGAATCAGACGGTGGCCGCGGCGGCTGCCTTTTTGGCTTTCCGAATGAAACTGGCGACGGTATCCGAGGGTTGGGCACCCTTCGAGAGCCAGTAGGCGGCGCGCTCCAGGTTCAGGGTGTAGTTATCCCCTTTCTTCAGCGGCAGATAAGTCCCCAGTTCCTCGATGCATTTCCCATCGCGCGGGCTGCGCCCATCGGCAACCACAATCCGGAAGGCGGGGGTGTTTTTGGCCCCGATGCGTTTCATGCGAATTTTAACTGACATAAATATTTGAACTTTCGACAGCGCCATCGGTCCTTCCCGCACGTTGCGGGGCTGGCAATGACTCGCCGCCTTCCGAAAATGAGGGGTGAGAGTAGGCGGCCAATCGAAGCCTTGGCAAGTCCTGTTTTGCAGCTCTTTTTGGCGTCAGACCATTCGATGACAGCCTGAAAATGGATTGGCATTGCACCCGTCCCCCTGCGACGAATACCGGCATGTCTTCGGTTCCCACGCACGATCCGGGCCCTGGCGCCGCCGCCGGGGATCGTCCCCCGCTCCAGCCCGGAACCCTGTATCTGGTCGCGACTCCCATCGGCAACATCGAGGACATCACACTCCGCGCCCTCCGTGTCCTCCGGGAATGCGACATCATCGCCGCCGAGGACACCCGCCACACCGGCCAGCTGCTGAAGCGCTTTGAAATCGCGCGGCCGATGATCAGCTATTTCGCGTTTAATGAAGCCCGGCGCAGCGAGGAAATCATCGAGCGACTGCGTCGTGGCGAAAAGGTCGCGCTCGTCACCGACGCCGGCAGCCCGGGCGTGAGCGACCCCGGCGAGCGGGTCGTGCGAGCCGCCCGGGCGGCTGGTTTCCGCGTGGAACCGGTCCCCGGCCCCTGCGCGCTTGTCGCCGCGCTCACTGCCAGCGGTCTGCCCACGGACGAATTTCATTTTGTCGGTTTTCTGCCCCACAAATCCGGCCAGCGCCGCCGGCAACTCGAAAATCTCAAGGCCATCCCCGGCACCCTCGTGCTTTACGAATCGCCCTATCGAATCGAAAAATTGCTGGGCGAATTAAACGAAGTTTTTCCCGCGAACACGATTGTCCTGGCGCGCGAATTGACAAAAAAATTCGAGGAATTTATCCGGGGCACACCGGCGGAGCTCCTCGCCCTCGCCGCCAGACGCTCGTTGAAGGGTGAGTTTGTTGTCCTGATTGGCCCACGCGATCCAGTTGGTGAAGGGACCAGTGACGGGGCAGATGCCCGGCCTGACACGGCTCACGACTCGACGTGAATGGGGGCATCGCCCGTGCGGAGTTGTTTCAGGATGGACTCCACGTCATACACGCAGCCGCCCCAGGCGCCGCCCCCCGCTTGTTGAAGCGCCGCCCACAATCGAGTGTCATCGGGCAAACCCGCCGCGGGCGCCATGTCGGGACGCGAGGATCGACATCGTAAAATTTCCGCTCCTTCGCCCGCTTCAAAACGCCGCGAGTTTTCGCCGACGAAATCCACGGTTCCCTCCAGTTTGTTGCGATCGATCCGGATGCGGAGTATGTCGCCGTCAACAAGCTTGCCGATCGGCCCGCCAGCGAGAGCCTCAGGGCCAACGTGCCCGATGCAAGCCCCGGTGCTCACCCCGCTGAAACGCGCGTCGGTGATCAGCGCGACCTGTTTTCCAAACGGGAGATGCTTCAGCGCGCTCGTCAGTTGATATGTCTCCTCCATCCCGGTCCCCAGCGGGCCGCACGCGATGAGCACCAGGACATCACCAGCAACCACCCGGCCCTCCTTGATGGCGGCAATGGCGTCTTTCTCGCGGACAAAAACCCGCGCCGGGCCTTCGTGGCGATAAATCCCGTCGGCGCTGACGACGGACGGATCGATCGCGGTGCTTTTGATCACAGCCCCTTCCGGCGCAATGTTCCCGCGGGGAAACGTGATCGTGTTGGTGAGACCGCGGGCGCGGGCGCGCTCGGGCGACATGATGACATCGTCTGCGTCTATCCCGTCCCGTTGGCGAAGGATTTCACGGAAACGCCGGCGCCGTTCGCTCGTCGCCCACCAGTCGAGAGTTTCGTCGAGCGTCAGGCCCGCCGCGGTGAGGACGCTGGTGTCGAGAACTCCCAGCCGCCGGAGGTGCAGCATGACCTCCGGGACGCCTCCCGCGAGAAACACCCGTACGGTGGGATGATGAACCGGGCCATTCGGAAGGACATCGACGAGGCGCGGCACCGAGCGATTGATGGAAATCCAATCCTCCACCGTCGGCCGGCGCAATCCGGCGGCGTGGGCAATGGCCGGCACATGGAGCAGAAGATTTGTGGAGCCGCCGAACGCGGCGTGGACCGCGATCGCATTTCGAATGCTCGCGGCGGTGAGGATGTCACGAAGTTTAAGGCCGCGCTTCTCCTGTTCGACCAGCGCCCGCGCGGAACGCACCGCGATATCGCGCCACACCGGCTGGCCGGATGGCGACAGCGCCGAGTGCGGCAGGGATAATCCGAGCGCTTCACCCACCACCTGCGAAGTGGCAGCCGTCCCGAGGAACTGGCAGCCCCCGCCCGGCGAGGCGCAGGCCCGGCACCCGAGGTCCGCTGCCTCCTGGAGCGAAATGAGGCCATGCGCGAAACGGGCGCCGATCGTCTGGATTTTTCCCGCGTCCTCGCCCGACTCGGGAGGGAGCGTGACCCCGCCCGGAACCAGCACTGAGGGCAGATCTTTCATGCCGGCCAACGCCATCATCATCGCCGGAAGACCCTTGTCGCAGGTGGCGATTCCGAGGACGCCGGCGCGCAGGGGCAGGGACCGGATGAGCCGTCGAAAAACGATCGCGGCGTCATTGCGATAAGGCAGGCTATCGAACATTCCGGTCGTGCCTTGCGTTCGGCCATCGCAGGGATCCGAGCAATAGGCGGCAAAGGGCACGACGCCGCGCGCCTTGAATTCGATCGCCGCTGCCTCCACCAGCAACCCGATCTCCCAGTGGCCCGTGTGATAACCGAGTGCGATCGGTTTGCCATCGGGAGCCCGCACGCCGCCCTGTGTGCTCAGGATGAGAAATGGCTTGCGGCCCACTTCGCCGGGCGCCCAGCCCATCCCCGCATTTTGCGTCAGCCCGAAAAGATCGCCGCTTGGACTGTCGCGCAGCATTTCCGCGGTCAGCGGCAGGGTGCCCGACGGGCCGGGGGCCCGCGTCTGAATTTCATAGATCTCTTCGCCCGCCGCAGAGAGAAGGTCGGCGCTCATGGGCCGCAGTGTGGAGCGGAATTGAAAAAGGTGAAACGTCAAACGCGCGCAGAAGGCGGACAGGCGACCACCGGACGCGGAAGCGGGCCGGACGCGCTGTAACGTCCGACCCGCCCACTACTGACCTGCCACGGAAGAGTGACTTACGGGTGATGATGGTTCCGGCCGTTTTGCGGCGTGGCTTCGTATGGAAACGCTTTGTTATAACCGATGTCATTTGCACTGACTCCATCGATGCCGTCCGCCACGCGGATCACAAGGGGGCCGCGAAGATCGCTGATGATTGCCGAGACCGCGATGTCAACGACGTCGTCGCCGAAGCGGCGTCCGTTTGGCCAGCCGCCGGGGATCATGCCTCCATTGCCGAACGGATCCTGGATGGCGCTTTGGAGTACATCGCCGCCAAAGATGCCGAGGCGCGAATAGCCGGCATCGTCGGGATTGGTGGGGTTGGCCGGGCCGCCGCCGGCGAGGCGGCAAGCGGTGGTGGAGAGATCGACCTTGATGAGATCGGGAATAAAAATTCCGACAAGGTCGGTGCGATTGGTTTCGATGGCCGGCCCGGCGCCGCCGAAAATAATGAGATTGATGAGGCGGGCGAGCTCCGGTTTCTCGGCGTATTTCCGGAAGATCTTGGAATCGTTTTCGGGAGTGGACCGGCTGTAACGGTCCTTGTCGGCGATGGCGACAAGCGCTTCGTTGAACAGCGGATTGCCCTGGCGTGCCACCTGGACCCACTGGTCGCTCCGGTCCTTGTCGTCATCCTCGCGCAGGACGCTGATTTGTTTCCGGCTGGTCGTCGCATAAACGCCGACCATTTGTTGATCGCCGCCCAGTTCGCTGACGGGAATGGCAAGTGAAACGAGATGGATGTTGAAGCCGCCCTGGGAATCCTTGCTGGGACTTCGAAGCTTCAACAGATCGAAAACCGACTGGATGTCCGCATAGAACCCGTCGTCGCGCTGCCCGGCGAAGGCGATGTAGCCGTTGGAAAAATTGGTCACAGCCTGGCTCGTATAACGGTCGAGGGCGGAATCCGTTGACACCCCTTCCTTGGCCGGATTTTCGCCGTTGTCACCCTGGTTGTAGAACGGAGTGGCGATGCCCTGGTTGTTCGGAGGGACAATGCCAGTGCCGAGCACCTTCTTCTTGTCCCGTTTATGGTCCACGCGCGTGACGGTATAGGTCTGAACCAGGTTCTGCGCGGCGTCGCCGATGTTTTGAACGACCCCGAGGTAGGATTGCAAAATCGTGGCCGTGGTCCGGTATTCGGTTCGAAACTGGAATTGATACGAATAGGTTGCTCTTCCCTTCGCAAGGTCTTTGCCGGTGGCGACATGGATTTCGTACAGGACGTTTTCGTCGAAATTATATTTGTTGGGGCCGATGCCTGGTTCCTGGTGCGGATAAACGCCCAAAGCGGTCACGAGCGTTTTGACTCCGTTTTCCACCTGGACAAATGCATAGACATCCGTGGTGTTGGCGGAGGGATCGCGCACGATGAGAGGGGCGTCCATATGACTGGAGGCCAGGACCGGAGTCATTGCCGGTGCTGCCATAAAACCCGCGAGCGCGAGGGCCAGTCCTCGCTGCAGTGGGGTCAGGGTCTTGTTCATTTTTCTGCCTTTTTGTTGATGGTTTGGAATGCGGGTTTCTGCCGCATGCCCTCCTTAACGCCGGGGAGACGAGTCTGGATGCATGCGCCCGGCGGCGGGGGAGCGCATGAACTTTGACGGCGCCGGCAAACTTGCCAGCCGCAGCCTGTCGCCGTAGCCTTGCGCCATGTTCGACAACCTGAGCGGCAAGCTCCAGAACGTCTTCCGCAATCTTCGAGGCCTGGGCAAAATCTCCGAAACGAACGTCGCTGAAACCCTTCGCGATGTGCGCCTGGCGTTGCTCGATGCCGACGTCAATTTCAAGGTCGTCAAGGATTTCATCGACAAGGTCCGCGAAAAATCGCTCGGCGCGGAGGTGATCCAAAGTGTCCAGCCCGGCCAGCAGATCATCAAAATCATTCACGACGAACTGGTCTCCTTGCTCGGTGCGGAAAATACCGGGTTGATGCTGGCCAGCGCACCGGCGTCTTTGATGATGGTGGGGCTTCATGGCTCCGGCAAAACCACCAGCTCGGGAAAACTGGCACGGCTCCTCCAAAAACAGGGCCGGCAGGTGCTGCTCGTCGCGGCCGACGTCTATCGCCCCGCCGCCATGGATCAACTCGCCACGCTCGGTGAAAAAATCGGCGTGCCTGTCTTCCTCAAGAAAGGGGAGACCGACGTTTTGAAAATTGCGCGCGAGGCCCTCGTTTACGCGGCCGAACATCAGCGCAACACCCTGATCT
The DNA here is from genome assembly GCA_041166945.1 of Verrucomicrobiota bacterium. GTDB lineage: Bacteria > Verrucomicrobiota > Verrucomicrobiia > Limisphaerales > JADJPG01 > DASTLJ01. Next base: position 6,094 of record JBEEGQ010000257.1, on the reverse strand, counting down.
TCGACACAGCGGGCCGGCTTCAGATCGACGAGCCCCTGGTTCAGGAACTCGTCCGGCTGCGCGAACTCGTCAAGCCCGATGAAATTTTACTGGTGCTGGATGCCGCCACCGGACAGGAGGCCGTGAATGTCGCCACGCATTTTGATCAGGCCCTCTCGATCACTGGCAGCATCCTGACCAAGCTGGATGGCGATGCGCGCGGCGGCGCCGCCCTCAGCTTGCGGGCTGTCACGAACAAGCCCATTAAATTCGCGGGCGTCGGCGAGAAATTGGAGGACTTCGAGGCATTTCATCCCGGCCGCATGGCCTCGCGGATCCTGGGAATGGGCGACGTCGTCAGCCTGGTCGAGCGGGCCGCCGAGGCGGTGGACGAGGCCGACGCGCGCAAGATGGAGGAGAAAATGCGCAAGGGCGAATTCACGCTCGAGGATTTTCTCGATCAACTGCGGCAGATGAAAAAGCTCGGTCCGCTTGAACAACTCGTCGGCATGCTGCCGGGCGGCTCGCAAGCCCTTCAGGGAGCCGACATCGGCAAATCGGAAAAGGAATTTCGGCGCATGGAAGGAATGATTTGCGCCATGACGCCGAAGGAACGAAAGACGCCCGTGATCCTCAATGCCAGCCGCCGAAAGCGCATCGCCAAGGGCAGCGGCGTCAGTGTCGCCGAGTTAAACACGCTTCTGAACCGGTTCACTCAGATGCAGCAGATGATGAAAAAAATGGGCAAGTTCCAGAAGATGATGGCGCGCATGGGCGGCGCGGCCGGCATGATGCCCCGACGCTGAATTCCCACCCCGCCGCCCTGACGGCGGCATTCATTTCCCCATTCACCCGTGCATCCAACCGCCGAAACCAGGATGAAGGTTGCCAGCGCGCTGGCGCTGATGATCTTTTGCTTCGCGTCCATTTCTGTGTCGGCGGCGCCGATGTGGGACACGGTCGTCCGTCACGGGCGCATCTGCGATGGCACCGGCAACCCGGCTTTCTTCGCGGACATCGCGATCCGCGACGGACGGATCACGGCCATGGGAGTCATCACGAACGAGGCGCGACTCGAAATCGACGCGCGCGGGCTTGTGGTGGCGCCCGGATTTATTGACGTCCACACGCACGCCGAGGAGATCGATGAACTGCCTCTGGCCGAGAATTTTTTGCGCATGGGAGTGACCACGTTGGTGCTCGGGAATTGCGGGAGCTCGACGCTGGAGGTGGGCGCATTTTTCCGCCGCCTCGAAGCGACCAACGTCTCTCCGAATGTCGCGACGCTGATCGGGCATGGCTCGGTGAGATCCAAGGTCATGGGTGGATCATTTATGCGCCCGCCGACGGAATCGGAGCTGAAGGAGATGCAGTCGATTGTCGAGCGGGCGATGGAGGAAGGGGCGGCGGGGCTGAGCACGGGCCTGATTTATCTGCCGGGCACATTCGCGAAAACCGATGAGCTGGTGGCGCTGGCGAAGGTGGCCGCGCGACACGGCGGCATCTACGCCAGTCATATTCGCGACGAAGGCCGCGGGATTTTCACCGCGTTGGATGAGGTGTTCCAGATCGCCCGGGGAGCGGGGATTCGCGCCGAGATTTCGCACATCAAGTTGTCGGGAAAATCCAACTGGGGCCATCCTGACAAAGTGCTGGCCGCGATCGAACAGGCGCGCGCGGAGGGCTTGGACATCACGCAGGATGAATACACCTACACCGCCTCGAGCACCGGCCTGTCACAACTTGTTCCGGACCGTTGGCGCGAAGGAGGGCACTTCAAGGAAAACCTGGCGGACACCGCGCAGAGAAGGGAACTCGTCGCTGAGATGAAGGATCGCCTGAAGCAAGGGGGGCGGACCGATTATTCCTACGCCGTCATCGCGAGTTATAAACATAATCCATCGCTCAACGGATTGAATGTGCGTCAAGCTGCGAAGAAGCAGCTGGGCTCGGATCGGTTGGAGGACCAGATCGAACTCATCCTGGATATCCAAAGCCACGGGGGCGCGTCCGGAATTTTTCATGGCATCAGCGAGACGGATTTGCAGGCGTTCCTTCAGCATCCCAACACGATGTTCGCCAGCGACAGCGGCGTGCGAAAATTCCAGGAGGGCGTGCCTCATCCCCGCGGTTACGGCAACAACGCGCGCGTGCTGGCGCGTTACGTTCGCGAGCTGCACCTGCTCCGGATCGAAGAGGCCGTGCATCGCATGACCGGCCTGCCCGCGGCGACTTTTCATTTCCGGGATCGCGGCGTTTTGCGCGAAGGGGCGTGGGCCGACGTGACCGTGTTCGACCCCGCTGCCGTTCAGGATCAGGCGACGTTCGAGAAGCCGCACCAGTACGCGACCGGGTTCGCGTGGGTGCTGGTGAACGGGGTGCCTGTTGTGAAAGCCGATCAACACACGGGCGCGCGGCCCGGACGGATGCTGGGAAGGGATTCGCGCTGGTGAACAGGCAACGAGCCGGAGCGGGATCCTAACACCCTGAAGGGTGGACACCAAACGGTAACACGCAGCCTGGCCCTGTTGGGTGTCCACGCTTTAGCGTGCTCCCGCTGTGAACGATCCCCGTTCACGGCCGCGTTAGCCTGAAGAACTTTCGCATCGGCTCCGCCAGTTCGATATAATAATACTGGTTATCGACAAGATCGGACGGGAGGTCTGTCCATGTGATGGGCTTGGTGAGGCTCTCGGTGCTTTGGAGAACCCAGCCGGCATATTCGGGCGGCCACCGCAGAATGAATTCCTTGAACGACTCATTGAATTCGTATGTCAGCCGGGGCGGCTTGATGTCGGCCGCGAAATAATTATCGAAGGTCACGTCCGTCACTCCCAACCCGCCCGAGTTGTCGTAAGCCACCAGGCCGCAAACGCCGTTCGTATATGTCGAGTCCGTGGTGGAGATGGTGAGCACCGGCGTCGTCACATTCGGCAGCTCATAGATGCTCCCTTCGAGAGCCGAGCCGCGTCCGCTGAATGTGAAGCGGTAATCCTTCGCGGGATTCATGTGATACGCATCCGGACCGGTGGGCAGCGAGGTGGGCGCCTCGTTGGTGATCCGGGAGATGTCGGTGGCGCCGCTGGTCATCGTGACCCCGGACCCCCTTTCGTAAGTGAACGCGTAACCTTTGGTGGTTCCGAGGCCGACGTTTTGCAGCCGCGCCAGAAGTCCAAACGCCTGGCGTGTGTTGTCCTTCCAGTCGACCACATCCACGGAGAGATAAAAATTGGTGTAAACAGCATCCATCCGGATCGAGCCGATGCGTCCGGGGTTGCTGGCATTTCCGGTCGCAGTGCGCGTCTCGAGGCGGTAACCGCCGTTGGGAAAAGAAAAAAAGCCCGGCACACCGAAGGATCCGAGCGGGGCATACCGCGTCCAGCCCGTGTCGTTGCCATCGTTGAAATCATCCGACTGCGCGATCAAGGCGGCGGGTGCGGCGGCCAGGATCAAACCGAAAAATCCGGCCGCGAAACGGCGGGCGGAACGGAAGCGACCATTCGGGAATTTCATGGGCCTACAGGGATGAAGGTTTGGAAGCATCACGAGTTTCAGCTGATTCGTGGAGCCGGATTGGGTAAGTGGAATGAACATGCCAGAATGCGCGCGAAAGTCGAGCAATTCCCCGCAACCAGGGCAGCATGCGGATGGCCGATGCAGGCGGTTTTCGGCCGACAAGGCATTTGACGCCTGCGCGGGCCGCGTGTAAAACCGCGCCGCACATGACGCAGCGCGCCCGATATCGGCGAATCCTCCTCAAACTCAGCGGCGAAGCACTCGGGGGGGACAAGGGAATCGGCATCGATCCAGATGCCGTTCGCGGCATGGCGCTTCAAATCCAGGAGGTGAAGGAGCTCGGCGTGGAAGTGGTGGTGGTGATTGGCGGCGGCAATATTTATCGCGGCCTCTCGGGCAGCGCGGGGGGCGGCATCGAACGCGCCACCGGCGATTACATGGGGATGCTCGCCACGGTCGTCAATTCGCTCGCCCTCCAGGATGCGCTTGAAAAACTGGGGGTCGCCACGCGCGTTCAAACAGCCATCACCATGCACCAGGTCGCCGAGCCCTTCATTCGGCGCCGGGCCGTCCGCCATCTTGAAAAAGGCCGCGTGGTTATCTTTGGCGCGGGAACCGGCAACCCCTTTTTCTCAACCGATACTGCCGCGGCATTGCGAGCGAACGAAATCGGCGCGGAGGTGATCCTCAAGGCCACCAAGGTCGACGGGATCTATGACAGCGACCCCAAAAAAAATCCGAAGGCGAAGCGCTATACGCAGATTGCCTTTCAGGAGGCGCTGCTCAAGAGGCTGACCGTGATGGATTCGACGGCGTTCTCGATGTGCCAGGATAACAAGATGCCGATCATCGTGTTCGATTTTTTCAAGCCGCACAATCTGCGCCGCGTGGTGCTGGGCGAAAAGGTGGGAACGCTCGTCACAGGTTGAGCGGTTGTCATCGTGCCGGTTCGCCGACCCCAATGCCGTTCGACAATTGTCCGCCTCCCCGTCACACTCGCCGCATGCAGGCGTGGCGCGTCGGGTTGCTGCTGTGGATCCTCTCAAATTGCATGAGCGAGGGAAAATTGTTGCCGGAACAAAAGGTGGAATCCCGTCATCTGGACGGCGGACGCGTTGTCCGGATTTACCTGCCACCCTCGTATGACAGCGCGCCCCGAAAACGGTACCCGGTTCTTTACCTTCACGACGGGCAGAACGTTTTCAGCGCTGCCGGCACCAACTGCTGTTTCGGCTGGGGGAATTGGGATCTGGATTCCACTGTCGACCGCCTCATTTCCCAGGGCCGGATGCGCGAGATCATCATGGTGGCCGTCGACAACAGCCGATCCCGTTACAAGGAATATCGCGGGCTGATTTATGGCGGCGAGGGGGCGACAACCAAAAAATCGATCGGCACCAACGATGCGGACAACGCGCGATTCGCGGCATACTCAAAATTCCTGGCCTTGGAATTGAAGCCCCACATCGATCGCGAATTCCGCACCCTGAAGACCCCCGCCAGCACCGCGGTGATGGGTTCATCTCTGGGCGGCATTTGCAGCCTTTCGCTGGCTTGGGAACGTCCCAGGACATTTGGAATGGCGGCAAGTTTGTCCGGCTCGTTCCAGATCGAGAGGCGCAATTTCCTGGTGCGCGTCCTCAAGCCATGGACGTCCAGGCCCAAACCGCTGCGGCTCTATCTCGACAGCGGGGTGGTGGACTACACTGGCGACGATGACGGCCGGCGTCATACGGATGCGGTCGTTGCCGAACTGCGGCGCATCGGATGGAAGGACGGCAGGAACCTGCTTCATTTCACGGACGAGCATCCGCTGAACGACGAGGAACTGGAGCGCACGGGGTTGCGCCGCGATAAATGGGACGAAGCGCGCCGGAGCCAGCACAATGAATTTTATTGGCGGGTGCGCGCATGGCGGGCGCTCGAGTTTTTGTTTCCGCCCCTATGATGGTCCGTGCGGCGTTCGAGCCAGGTCGAAGCTAGTTTTTGGGCGGATCAAATTTCAATTCTGTCTCCTGCCCCGACCGCAGGTTCCGCATCTTCATGCTTTCCACCTCGCGCTGTCCCGACACCTTGCGAAGGCTGCTGACGAGGAACTCCTTGATCGGCTTGTTCGTGTTGCCGGTTTCGTAGGCCTCGGCACGGATGATGCCCACTTGCTCGACATCCACCCACGAAATGACCCGGGCATAACCGCCCGGCACCGGCGCTGAGGTTGAACTCTCGAGCACCCAGCACGAGCGGCTGTTGCGAATCTCATGGCTCAACACGCGTTGCCGTGGCCAATCCAGAAACTCCAGCCCCAGGTCGCATATCCAAAAATCCGAGCGGCCGAAAGGCCGGACGAGATCGGCCCCGAGCAGTTCCACGGATTTTACTGCGTTGCTGTCCGCGCCATTCCCCGTGGCACAGTTGCTACGCGCATAACGATTCGGGCGGCCTGTTATATGTTCGATCACCAGGCTTTCACAGGCGTCGCCGCCCGGACGGGCGGTGTAGGCGATGCTCCAGTTGGTCGCGGTTTTTGTGACAACCGACCGGAAGGGAACGATCGTCGTCTTGTCGTCGCGCGTGATGATCTCAAGCCTTCCGGACCGTT
>JBEEGQ010000256.1:0-3834 GCA_041166945.1 Verrucomicrobiota bacterium | reverse complement strand
TTTCACGGCAGCCGAGTGCGATCTTTTGAGGCATGTCGCCCGGGGCGATGAAGCGGGGATCGGCGGGGTTGATGAACGAAACGAATGGAGCGGCCTCCTCCGCGAGGCGGGCAAGATCGGCGTAATCGTATTGGCGGCCCGCAAGAGCCCATTCGCGGCGACATTCCTGCACGAGCCAAAGGCCGACGATATTCTTGAGGAGGCGCACCGTTCCGCCATGGCCAATTTCGTTGGTGAAATTCATCCTGCGGCAGGCCGGCGTGATAAGCGGCTCGAGGATTTCCACTCCCATCAGCGACCACGTGCCGCTGCTCAAATAAGCCCAATCCGGCGCACGGCCGGGCGAGGCGGTCGCGGGTTCGATGGAGACGGGCACGGCGGCGACGGCGGCGGCGGTATCATGGGAGCAGGACGCGATGACGTCGATCGGCGGCAAGCCGATCTCGCGGACCAGTTCAGGACGCAGAGGGCCGAGTTTCGCGCCGCACGGAACGACCGGCGGGAAGAGGCGCTTGGGAAATTCCATGGCGTCGAGAATTATTTCCGACCAACGCCGGGTCCGCGGATTATGGATTTGTGTCGTGCTGGCGTTGGACTCATCGATCCGCGCCACGTTGCACAGCATGAAATTGAAGCCATCGGCGATGGTGAGAAGGACCGACGCATTCGCGAGGCGCTGCGAGGATTCCGTGGCGAGTTGGAAGAGCGTGTTCAGCGGCATGAACTGAATGCCGGTCTCGTCGAAGATCTGCTCCCGGCTGATTCGCGCGGTGGTGAGTTTTACGCCCAGAGCCGTCCGTGCATCGCGATAATGGAACGCGGGAGGCATCACGGCGCCGCCGGCATCGAAGAGCAGATAATCGACCCCCCACGAATCAGTGCTGATGCCATGGATGGCGAGCTTTCGATCGGCGGCCTTGCGCAATCCCGTTTTGACCTCGATGAAAAGACGATCGATGTCCCAGGTAAAGGATCCGTTGGCGTTGATGGGTTGGTTTGGAAAGCGATGAAGTTCCTCGAGCGAAAGGCGCGAGCCATCGAGGGTGCCGAGCATGACGCGCCCGCTCTCAGCGCCGAGGTCAATGGCGAGGTAATGAGTGCGCATGCGGTGCCCGGATTGAACCGTGAAGAACGGGACGCGCCAAGCGACTTTTCAAGGGGATTGAACGACGCTGTAAAACGCGCGGTCCACAAGCGGGGCGGGATCGGTTAGAACGACAATCCCGTTGGTGACCCCGGAATTGGCGCCCGCTACGGGCGACCAGAAACCGCTCGACGGATCGGCGCAGCGCCAGAGGGCGTACGTGGCGCCCGGGACTTGTAAAACGCTGACCGCAAACCGGCCGCCGCTCCGATGTTCCTCCAGAATCCGCGGGCCTGCATTGGTGCTGAATGCGCCCAGATGAAAAACGAGGTGATCATATTCCTGCTGTTGCGTCACCGTGAGAGTTGAGAGCAGGAGGTTGGTGCGTTCGATCGGATCCGATTGCAGATCGTAGAATTCGTCGCCGCCCGAATCGAACCGAATGATTTTGTAACGATCATCCCTCAATGCGCGGCCGTCCGGACTGCCCGTGTTGGTGCCAAATTTTTCGGCATACGCAAAACGGGTGACGTTCGAGACGCCCGAGAGCATCGGAAGCAGGCTTTGAGAATCAATTTTCACCCCGGCCGGAACGGGGGAAGTGACCGAGAAGCCCGCGAGTTCGAGGATGGTGGAAAAAATATCCACGGCATGAACCAGGGTATCATTGGTCCTGCCCGGGCTGGCCACCGCCGGGCCCGCCACAATAAACGGCACATGAATGCCCCCTTCGTAGAGCGTGTCCTTGCCGCGGGTTGAGGGATAAGGCGGCTGCAAAACCTGCGCTGGCGTGCCGTTGTCACCGAGGAAAACAATATGCGTGGTGTGGCGATTGACGGCTGCCAGGAGCCGTCCGAGCTCCGTATCCATCGCCTCGGTGGCGGCTTCGTAATACGGACGGGGGTTCGCGTTGATGTTCTGCGCGGTGCCGGAAAGCGCAGCATAATGTGGAGCGAGACTGGCTGGCGGCTTGTGAAAGGGCGTATGGGGCGCATTGAAGGCGATCCACGCAAACCACGGCTGGCTTCCACGAGCCTGGATCCAGGTGATGGCGTCATTCACGAGATCGGTGGTGGCGTAGTTCGTGTAGTTCGCGGTCGAAACGCCATTAACGGTTTTCGTCCAGTTCGTATAGCTGGCGACCGCTCCAATCAATGACCCGGAATAATAGGGCCATCCGCCGAGGTTATTCGGGGAGGCTGCGCCATTACCGAGATGCCATTTGCCAAAGTGAGCGAGTTGATAGCCGGAGCCTGGATTCGCGGCGAACGCTTCGGGTAATGTAAACTCGGCGGCCGTCAGAGCGGGGCTTGCCGGCCCCATTATCACGTCGCCGATGCCCGTTCGAAACGAGTGACGGCCCGTCAGCAGGCAGGCGCGGGTCGGGGAACAGACAGGGTTGGCGTACGCGTTGCGAAACAGCACTCCGCTCTGCGCCAGCGCCGCGATGTTGGGTGTCGGCGGCAGGGAAGCGCCGGTGTTCGTCGAGTTATACAGCGAACTGCTGTCAGCGCCATAATCGTCCGCGATAATCAGCAGAATATTCGGCGACGCGGCGCCCGCATTGAATTCGCTGACGGCATGGACCAGGAGCAGAAACACGAGCGACGCCACAAGGCGATCCAAAGTGTAGAGGATCCTGGGAGGGTTCATTTTTGTGGTAACAGGGCGACATTAACACGATTGGGGGCCAGGCGCTCGTCCGTCAATGTCCTGAGAAAGCTCACCAAGGCACGCTTGTCCGCAGTCGAAAGCGGAATGCCGCCGTCGGGATGTTTCGCGAGGTTTGGGTCGAGCGTGTCGCTCCGGTGGATGCCGGTCGAGTAATGTTCGATCACCTGTTCCAGCCTGGTGAAACGCCCATCGTGCATGTAGGGCGCCGTGATGGCGACATTGCGAAGAGACGGCACGGCGAACTTCCCGGCATCACCCGTTTTTCCGGTGACCGCGGCTCGGCCGGAATCGGTGACGGAGGCGGCGAGACCGTTGTTGGCGAAGGCCTGGCTTTGAAACAGCGGTCCGCCATGGCAATGAAAACAATCCGCGCCACGCTGGCCCCGTCGCGGATCGAATTCCGCGTGAAACAGTTCGAACCCGCGCTTTTCCTCGTCGCTGAACTCCGCCTCATTTCGCAAGACGCGATCGAACCGGGAATCGTCCGATGTCTGGACCAACAAAAATTGCTCCAGCGCCCGGGCGATCCGATCGGCGTTGATCTCGCTGGTGCCGAAAGCGCGCGCGAACAACCGCGGATAGCCGCGTGATGCGTCCGGCTCGAGGGCCATCCTTGCGGCGGCGCATGGAACACGAATGGAATCCGGATCGCGGAAGCCCGCCCGCATCACGCCTGTTTTCGGCGCGGCTCGGTCGGGGAGCGCGGCGAGCTTCGCCGGAAGGAGAGACAATGGCTGGTTCATCTCGATCGGATTTTGAATCGGCATCAGCACCTGTTCCCGAAGGGAGGCCGCGCGACCGTCCCAGAAGAAGGAAGTTTTCCACGCCAGGTTGAACAGGCCCATTGCATTGCGTGTTCCGACCCGGCCTTCGGCGCCGGAACTGAATTGTTGGCCGTCAGAAAACGCGATGTCGGGCTGGTGGCAGTGGGCGCACGATTGCCGGTTGTTGACGGAAAGTTGGGGATCGTTGAAAAGCCGGCGACCGAGTTCAACGCCCTCGTCGGTCAGCGGATTGTCGAGCGGCAGGGCGGGCTTTGGAAAATAACCCGGCAACGCAAGGCGAAAGGGAGTGGC
>JBEEGQ010000255.1:0-12081 GCA_041166945.1 Verrucomicrobiota bacterium | reverse complement strand
CCGGATGGAGAAACCGAGACGCGTGTTTTGGCGGTGCTGGACAAGACCCTTTATCGAACGCGTTTCGCGCAGTTTCCGTTGCTGCCCAGTTATTGGCTCAGCGCGAGCGTGCTGCAATGGGCTGAGGGCGCCGTGCTGTCAGCCGGCTTCTTTTTGCTGGTGCTCCTCAGTCATGTGGCGTTTTTTGGCATGCTGGCATTCACGCGGATGGGCAATCTCTTCTACGACGCAGCGTCGGCACTGCAAAGCCGGGGGAGTGTTTTCGGCAGGTGGGGCTGGTTTCGTGCTCGAAAAAAACGGCAGCCGGCCCTCGATTATTCACCAGGATTATTGGAGCGTTTTCTGGAAAATTACACCTGGCTCGGGTCGGATGTGCGCGCACTCATGGTGAAGGACATGCGCATGTTCTGGCGTGACACCACCCAATGGGCGCAGTCCCTCATGTTGTTCGGCCTCCTGGCGGTCTATATTTTCAACCTGCGCCATTTTGCACAGCAATTGCAGAACGATTACTGGACGCACCTGGTGTCATTCCTCAACCTCGGGGCCTGTTCGCTGAACCTCGCCACGTTCACAACCCGTTTCGTCTATCCGCAATTTTCACTCGAAGGGAAACGGCTCTGGATCGTGGGCATGGCGCCGCTCGGGTTGGTGAACGTGGTAAAAACCAAATATTGGCTCGCCAATATCACATCGCTTGCCGTGACACTCGGCCTCATTACCCTGTCCTGTCACATGCTCGATATGTCGCTCGCGCGTACCCTCTATTTTGCCGCGGCGACGAGCGTGATGACCCTGACCCTCACGGGCCTCGCCGTCGGACTCGGCGCCCTCTATCCCAATTTCAAGGAGGAAAATCCGAGCAAGATCGTCAGCGGTTTTGGCGGGACATTTTGCCTCGTGCTGAGTTTCCTCTATATTCTGGGCTCGGTCGTGTTGCTCGCGCTGGCGACATCCTGGACTCATCCGGTCACGGGTTATTTTGGCAAAACGGCGCTGTGCCTCGGGTCATTCGTCGCGCTCTCGATTTCAGTCGGCTGGGTCCCATTGCAACTCGGGCTGCGAAGGGTGCGCGGTTTCGAAATGTAATCGATGCCGCACGCCGACAAGTACCCGCCCATCCCGCATTTCGCTTCAACGAAGCTTCACTGTCACCCATGTTTCCATTCGCTCACCAGTGTCACTGCACATCACCGTCAACCGGTGCCGGCCCTCGCGCATGACGGCAACCGGCCCCCCGGCGGCGGCGCGGCACTCGAGCGACTCGCTCTCCCAGCGCAAGCTGGATCCGCCTTCGGCCCGGAGCGGAATGGCGCGGCTGGACGGCGGCAGATCCGCATCGATGAAAAACGTCGTTCCTGGTTGTGGCGAAACCAATCGGAGCTGCTGTAACCCGCCTGCATTTTCGGCGACCGCTGCTGTTCCCAACCAATTCTCAGCGCCGGCAAGCCATTCCCGGTAGCATGCCGGAAGGCGCACACGCCCTGTGTCATCGTAATCGGCGGCGGTTTCGACTGGCGGCAGAAAATTTTTGAGGAACTTTTCCTGCACGCCGGACGCTTCGTATCCGGTAAGGATTTTGCCGGTGAGCGGATGCACGGTTCGTTCGACAATATTCGCGGGTGTCGGGAACGCGGTGGTGCCGAATTGCTCGTGCAACCGCTCGAACATTTCATGCAGCACGGGAGCGGCGCCGCTCACGCCGGAAACTTCGCGCATCGGTGTCCCGTCAAAATTGCCCATCCAGACGCCCACCGTAAATTCCGGAGTGAAACCGAGCGCCCAATTGTCGCGAAAACCGGAGCTTGTCCCGGTCTTGCAGGCGACGGGAAAATCGAAACGCAGTGGCGACTCCAAACCGAACGCCAACGCCCGGGCGTTGTTGTCGCTGAGGATATCCGCAATCAGCCACGCGCTTCCGGTTGAAACCGCGGCAGTCGCCGGCGGATTTTCGCCACTCACCAGCTGCCACGGCCGATACTCGCCGAGCCTGGCCAGCGTAGCGTAGGCATTGGCCAGTTCCAGAAGGCGAACCTCCGCGTTGCCGATCGTGAGGCCCAGCCCGTAGTGCTCAGGCGTCTGCGTCAGCGTCGTGAGACCGAAGCCCTGCAATCGCCGCTGAAGGGCCGCCGCGCCGCCCACCGACTGAAGAACTTTTACAGCCGAAATATTCAGCGAGTTGGCCAGCGCGCGCCGGTAACTCATCGGCCCATAACAGCGGCGGTTGTAATTTTCCGGCGCAAAAACCCCGGTGGCGGTTGCAAACTCCGCCAGCAAATCATCAACAATGGTCGCCGGATTGGCGCCCTGCTCGAAGGCGAGAAGATAGGTAAATGGTTTTAACGTGGAACCTGCCGAACGCGGCGCCCATGCGCCGTTCACCTGGCCGGCGCGGCCTGCGAAGTAATCGCCCGATCCGACCAGCGCCAGCACGGCACTGTTCTTGTTATCAATGACGACCGCGGCGCCGTCATGGACGTTCCGGCCCTGCAGTTCATCCAGCTGATGCCGGATCGATCGCTCCAGGAATCGGTTGAGTTCGAGGTCGAGTGTGGTGCAGACCGTTCGGAGGCTGCGGTGGCTCGATCGCTGTTGGACAAGGCTCCTGCCGTCGCCAGGCGCGGCTATGGAGGATTGCGCTCGCGTTGCATCCGCCGGATCCACGGACTGCAATAAGAGATCGACGAAATGAGGCGCCTCAAAAACGCGCCGTCCATCAACAAGCCGCAACGGCTCCGCCCCGGCTCGCCTGCGGTCGGCGGCGCTGATTTGACCGTTCCGTTCCAGCCGCGAGAGTATCCATGCCTGTCGCTTACACGCCCGGTCCAATCGCGTGTGCGGATTGAGGCGGCCCGGCGACTGCGGCAGTCCCGCCAGGAGCGCGGCCTCCGCAAGGCTGAGGTCACTCAACGGTTTTCCAAAATACTGCCATGCAGCCTCCGCGGGTCCAGTGGTGAGATTGCCGTAATCGAGACGATTGAAATATTCCGCGAGGATCCGCTGCTTGTCCCAGATCTGTTCCAGGCGCATTGCCTGAAGGGCCTCGATAAATTTGGTTCGAATCGTCCGCGGCCGCGGTTCGGTCAACTTGATGAGTTGCTGGGTAATCGTGGAGCCACCGGAAACGACACGCCGATTTTTCACCAGCCCCGCCAGCGCGCGAAGCGACGCCCGCCAGTCGACACCCGCATGTTTCCAGAAGCGTTTGTCCTCCGCGGCCAGCGTGGCGGCGATCAAAGATTGCGGAAGTTGCTCGTAAACGACGAGGCGGTTGAAGGCGCCGCCGGCAGGACGCAACGTTCTCAATGAGCGCCCGTGGCGATCGACCACTTCCAATGCCCCAGGCGCCGTTGCGAAAAGCCCCGCCGGCAATGGCACGAATCTCAATGCCACTTCGAAAACAATCCAGAGGGCGAACAGCACGGCACCGGCGCGAAAGAACAACCGACACCTTCGCCGGAAAAATGTTTTCCGAAGCGACGGGCCGTTCGCGCGCGCTGCCTGTGTCCCCGGGAGCTGCGACGGAGTGTTCATTCGAGGGGGAGCGCGGTCAGAGTCGCGGCTTCAGTGAGCCCGAAGCGCTCAGGATGATACATTTCCTCCACCTTGGCGGCCGGTGCCGTCGCTGTTCCCGCCGCGCGAACGCGTGTGAGATAGCGAATCGTGTAACGGCCTGTCGTCTCGACGTGATCGCGAAAAAACAGGGCCCGATCGGCGCGGAACTCGAAATGATCATGATACCAATGAAGTTCCGCCGCGTTTCCAGGCACGCTCGCACGCGAAGTCTCTTGTGACGCAAACTCCGGGTTCAACGGTTCCAACACCGCAGGCAGGGCGTCGTCGATCGCGAGAAAATGCGCAGGCTGATGAATCTCCAGCGTCAGGGAGACCAGCACCCGGTCCCCGACGTGCAGCGTGTCGGGAGCGTGCAATCGGTTGTCGTCATCGATGCGCAAATAGCTTCGCGAAATGCCGAACCCGCGATCTTGGCGCGGCTGGCGCGCGAGCGTTGGCCGCGCTTCGAGGGTGACCTGCGTGTAAAGCCGGCGATGGCCGGGGTTCGAGAGAAGGAGCGGCAGATTCGCCGTTTCGCAGACAATGGGAAAAATTGCCGAAATGCTCTCCGAAGTTTTCGGGAGCGCGAACTCGCGTGAGCGATCCGCCCATGCCAGCCGCCCGTCCGCCGCCATGGCGCTGCGTTCGACCCTGTCGGAATATTCCTTGAGTGCAAACAACGCCCATGCGTTCCCCTGCGTTGTGGACCAATGACCATGCAAGCGGCTCTGCACCAATTCCGTCACCAGGGTATCCACCTTTTGGTCCCCCGGTTGATGTCGGGTCCACGCCAGAAGCTGGAGCGCCAGATCGCGCGAGTCGCACGCAAACCAGTCCGAGTCGCTGCGCGGCAAATTGGTCCGCGACGAGAGAAGTTCCGCAGCCATCGCGCCGCCGGTGCTGGTTTCCAGGATGGCCATGGCGAGCAGCGCGCGATTGTCGCTCGAGAGCTGTTCGCGTTTGCGGAAAAGCAATTCATGGTAGGCAGGCTCGGCCTTGCCGGCGAGGGCCAGCGTGTAAAGGGCCAGGCAGGATGCGGAAAAATCCATCCCGTCACCGCTGGCTTCCGTTGTGCCGCGCAGTTCAGCGCTCAGATATTTCAGCAACTTGTCGAATTTACCCGCTGTCACCGGATGTCCATCACGGCGAGCCAGCGCGAGAACGAACCCTCCATAGCCGCTGCCCCAAAACATCGGCTGCCGCCCGCCAGGCCAATATGAAAGTCCACCCGAGTCGGTCTGCATCGCCAACAATCGCTGCACCCCGGCGCGAATCGCCCGGTCAAAATCGCCCGGTGTTTTACCCAGGTCGGGCGCCAAAACCGGCGCGTTGCGGAGGACGATCCAGGGAAGAAGGCTCGATCCGGTTTGTTCCACGCATCCATACGGATAGTGGAGCAGATAACGCAGGGCCTCTCCGAGTTCCCCCAAGCGGGAGTTCGACACACGAACCGCCACGGTGCCGCGGCCTTCGAGCAACTGGGGATTGGCACCGGCGAGCAGGTTGGTCTCGGCCGCCTCGGAGCGCGCGAGATGAATCTCCCTGAGCATCGGAGAAAGATACTCGACGAGTATCGTCGATTCGGCCGCGTCCACATACTGCCGCGCGGCGGACGAATTTGAAATGGGTCTCACGGCATCGGCCGCTTCCAAAAAACGGGCGCGCCAGATCCATTTGGATAAACCTGCTTCCATAAATTCCACTGGAAATTCAACAGCCGCGCTCGTTTTTGCAGGCACGACAATCAACTGTGCCATGGCACGGCCGGCAACGCCTGCGCCTGTCAGGCGCACCTGGTCATCCAGTTGGATGGAAACTTCGACCCGCCCCGCCTCGGCGGTCTGGTTATGAACCACGCCACGGGCGATCAGCTTGTCAGTCACGTGCGCGAAGCGTGGCAGCGCGGGCTCGATCATCAACGGCTTGTTCACTTCGAAGTGCGCGGAGCCACTCCCGAACTGGTGGCGCCCGTTATGGGCGACGGCAACGATGCGATAGCGCGTCAGGCTGTCCGGCGCGATGAAACTCGCTGTGACCTGCCCGGTGGCGTCCGTCACGAGAGCCGCATTCCAATAAGCGCAGGGTAAAAAATCCTTTCGCACCCGCTCCCGTCCGCCACCACCGATCAAATAACCCTTGTTGCCGAAAAACTGTTGCCCGGGATCCTCGGCGAAAAGTCCCGGCAGCGTAATGGCACAGCGGACTTCAATGGGTCGCGCACGAAAAAAGTAAGCCTGCGGATCGGGCGTAGCGTAGCCCATGATGCTGAGGATCCCTTCGTCCACAGCGTAGAGAGTGACCTCGGTGTTGGCGGCGGGTTGTCCTGTCCCGTCCAGGATCTCGGCGATGACGTTTACCGTTTGATTCGGGCGATAGGCGGCGGCGTCAGGAAGAATGGCCACCTGCAACTGAGAGCGGGGATTTATCACCTTCAACTCGCAATAACCCAGGCGATGCTCGGGCATTTTAAACCGATGCGGACTGTCATCGGAACCCCGCAGCAGCAGCACGGAAACAAACACATTCGGCGCGTCGCCCTCTTCGATGACCACCCGGATTGTGGGTGCATTTCCGTGTAATTCGGCAACGAACGAGCGCAGCACTTTTTCGCGTTCGATGGTCACCAGGGCATGCCCGGAAAAGGGGGCTTTTAACAGGAGGGTCGCTGTATCTCCGGCGATGTATGCCGGTTTATCAGGAGCGATATCCATCTGCATCTCGTTGCGATAGGACCAGGCGTTTTCAGAACGGCCGGCCACGTAAAATTGCGCGATGGAAAGAACCTCGCGACCGGCGGCATCCAGCGCGCGCGCTTCCAAAAGCCATTGGCCTGGCTGATCGGGCACCAGCACGGGAGGCGAAGCGGGGCCCGGCAAAACCTCCCATTTTCCGCCGTTCCTGTGAACCGGCTGAGTCTGCATCGTGGCGGAAACGACGTTGGTGATGAAAGTTTCTGTTCGGTAGCGCCTCGCCCGTCCCGCGCCTTCCATGGGGACAGCGATGCGGTCCACGCGCGAGAGTTTTAACGCGACTTCCACAGGCGCGCCATGCGGCTGGCCATCCGCATCTATGGCGACCACGTGGACATCCAATGGCTCCCCGGCGCGCAGGATGTTCTTGAAGCGGCCGAGTCCCAGATAAAACTCCGAGCTGTGCGCGACAAAATCGGCGCTGCGCGTGATGGTCTGTTGATTCAGATCGGTCACCTCGGTCCGCAAATGCACGGAGCGTGGCTGAGGCGCCGCAGGGTTGAAGCTCATCGGAGGAGAAATGACGAAATTACTTTTCGAGGAATAAACGCCCTCTCCATGAGAGACAAAGGAACTGCGGCTGCGGCTGGGTTGATCGTCGAGCCATTCCGTCGTGCACAGGAAATCATCGAACCCTTTCGGATAGAATCCCTCGTCACGGGCCTCCATCGACCATGCCACCTTGGCGCGGGTCAGCGGAGCTCCCATCAAATATGTCGCATCGACTGCCACTCGAGGCGTTTCGCCGGCTGAATAGGCAGCTTTTGTATCGAGCAGGACAGCGAAGGCGTTCGGCTGAAAATCAGCGACCTGAACCGAGTGGGTATAAGTCCGTTCGCCCCAATGGAGAGCGAGGGAATAATGGCCACGCAAGCCGTCGGGCAATGCAATCGACGCGGCAACAGATCCAGCGGCACTGATCACGAGATTTGTTTCGAGCACCTTTTCCTCTTTCGGATCCGTGAGCTGAAGAGTGAGCCTGGTGCCGTTGGGAATGCCCAACGACTCACCGTCGCGCTCGCGAATGAGCCCCTTGAAATGGACTGTCTCGCCGGCGCGATAAAGCGGCCTGTCCGTGAATAGAAAGACCTCGTGCCGGTCCCTTTCCTCGCGGTTCCAGTCGTATCGCAGTCCAAAATTGTAGAGGTAAACCTCGTGTTCGCGAAGGCGCGCGGCGTGCAAATCGTCGCCGAATTCAGCCAGGATCCAGACAGCATTGGTGCTGAGCGGCAGCGTGACGAGACCCTGCGAATCGGTCGGCAACTCGGCGAGCGTCTCGTTTTCGTCTGTCACCAAACGAACCGTCACCTTGGGAACCGGCTTGCCGGTCGCGTGGGAGAATACGTGGATGGTCGCCGAATGCGCAGCGGTCTTCCATGCCAGTCCCAGGTCGGTCAGCTGGATGATGGATTGAGTCCCCTGTTTCGATCCTAGGTCGGTTCTGAGCGGAGGCTGCTCAGCAGTGAGAAAAACCGCGCCGTGCCGGTCGCGCCCCATCACCTCATCCCAATGAATCGGCATGCGCACCGATTCATCCAGGTTCGTGCTCGATGTGTTGAGCAGGCTGGAATAGATGGTCTGCCCGGCAATGACGTTGAAATCGACTTCGCGATAGGGCTCGTTCCAATCCCGATTTTCGCCGCGCGTAAAGTAGCTTTCATATCCGCGCAGCGCATGGATGAGAGTGTGCCGATCGAGACGCTTCGCCCGGATTCGGGCCTCCGGCACGTTGACCGCAACGAGATCAAAAACGCGCCGTCCAGAGGCGATTTGTTCCGCGCTGAAAGCGGGCAAATAAAGCCGTGGCGGCAATGGAGAAAATTCCACAGTCTGCTTCCACGCGCGCCCGAGCTTGAAGCCGTCCTCCGCTGGAAGACCCGCCCTGATGCTAACGCGATAATCCTGGTGCGGCTCGAAGGACCCTGCGAGTTCGATCATTTGCTGGTACCGGCGCGCCGTGAGATTCGTGGGGGATGGCCGGATGGATATCCATTCCATCAGGTTCGAGGAGTTCAATTCCGATGATAGCTCCTTCGAAAACCGGATCCCGATTGCCTTGCCATTCTCGCGGGCATTGTGCGCTGCGAAGCCGGCCACCGCAAAATCGATGACATTACCGAGCGGTATCTCCATTGTGGAGGAAAGATGCAATGAGCGGTCAGCGGAGGGCAGTCCCTGCGCGATGATCAGTTTCCAGCCGATGCCGACGGGGAGAGGTTTTTCAGAGGTGATGATGAGGCGGTTGAGGACGAGATTTGTCCGCTGCTGACCTTCATCGATCGGAACGACGACAGAGCGGGGTTGCACAGCATTTGGAAAATTCGGAGTGAATCGCGAATGCCACGTCCTCATGACATCCCCGGAATACCATTGGTTGAGATGAAAACTTTCTTCAACCGTGGGATGAACGGCCAAAACAGGAAGGCGCTGCCCTGTTTGGCTGCGAAATTCCAAATAGCCCCTCGCGGCTTCCGGAAGAATATCCGCGTTGAAGTTAAGTTTGATCTCCGGGGAGGCCGGAGTGTTCGAGGAGTTGAATCCCAGCCAGCCATGTTCGACGGCAAAGGGCGGCGTGCGCAACGTGCGATCGAGACGCGCGTCGAGACGTTGGCCCGTGGCATCCTTCAGGCCGCCGCGCAGGGTGAAACGATAGGCGGTGCCGAGGCGGGTCGCTTCATCCGGCGTGTATATTCCGCTGCGCCGACTGAGCCAGATGAATCGGCCTCCCAAGGGCGGCTTGATGATTAGCGGAGAAGGATCCGCAAGCTGTCCAACAGCCCCGGGGTCGACCATCGGACGATCGAACCGGACTTCAAAGGTCGTGGAGGGCGCCAGAGCCCCGTCGCTCAGCATGAGTTGCACGCGCTCGGAGCGCTCCTGGTTGCCCGAACAGGAGACCAGCAAGAAAACGACTGCCGCGGCCGAAGCTGTGAAAAAAAATGAGGACTTCATGGAAATGGGAATTGGCAGCGCGGCTCATGCGCGGAGGTTGACGCTGGCGCGGCCATGGTCAAAGAAAAGTTATTCACACCGGATCCAACCTCCGTCGGGAAGCTGGATCTGGAAAAACTATTTTTCGCCATCACAGAGATCCCGCGTATTTACGATTTTCATTTGGCTGCCTACGCTCAGTCCATGGTCGCGCAGCATTTCATCGTCGCAACGGCAGGCCACGTTGATCACGGCAAAAGCGCGCTCGTCAAGGCGCTGACAGGAACGGACCCCGACCGGCTTCCAGAAGAAAAAAGCCGCGGCATCACCATCGACCTGGGCTTCGCGCACCTCGAGTTGCCCCTCTCCAGCCCGGCGGATGACGACATGACGATGGCATCCATCGGCCTCGTCGACGTGCCGGGCCATGAGGATTTCGTGAAAAACATGGTCGCCGGCGTCGGCTCAATTGATTTGGCCCTGCTGGTCATCGCGGCCGACGACGGCTGGATGCCGCAGACGGAGGAACATTTTCAGATCCTCGAATATCTCGGAGTTTCCCAGGCTGTCATCGCCCTGACAAAAGTGGACTTGATTGGAGATCAAAAAGCGGAAGTCATTGCGAAAGTGCGCGAGCAGCTTTGCGGATCCGCATTCGAGACGGCGCCCATTGTCGGGACTTCCGTCATCACGGGGGAGGGATTGGAACCATTGAAATCCGCACTTGCCCGCGTTTTGGCGAGAGTCAAACCATCGCCCGACATCGGCAAGCCGCGTCTCCCTATCGATCGGGTGTTCACGCTTCGCGGCATCGGAACGGTCGTCACCGGCACACTGAATGGCGGCACTCTGCGACGCAACCAGGGCGTAGTTCTTCAGCCGTCGGGCCGGTTGGCGCGCGTCCGGAATCTTCAATCCCATAACAGTGATGCCGATCACATCGGTCCCGGCACCCGCGCCGCCCTCAATCTTCCGGATCTCGGCTCGTCAACGGATGACGACACTGCGGCCAGGCGAGGAGAGGTCGTCACGGTGGAGGACCTCGGGAACCCTTGCGATACCATCAGTGTTTTGCTTGTGAAATCCGCGCGATTGCGCGGGCTTAAACAGACCGGGACGGCCGCGCATCCGTTGAAAG
Source organism: Verrucomicrobiota bacterium (assembly GCA_041166945.1). Lineage (GTDB taxonomy): Bacteria > Verrucomicrobiota > Verrucomicrobiia > Limisphaerales > JADJPG01 > DASTLJ01. The sequence goes on along the minus strand of JBEEGQ010000255.1, from coordinate 1,707 downwards.
ATGGCCTGCTGGTGCGGATGCATCACGGAAGCAGGAATGTGCCGGCAAGGGTGTTGCTGTTGGACCCGCACCCTCTCGTGCCCGGCGGGAGCGTGGTGGCGCAACTTCGGTTTAAACAACCGGTGTTCGTGCTGGGCGGGGACCGATTCATACTCCGCGATGGCGGGCAGCAATTCACGATTGCGGGTGGCACGGTGCTCGATGCTGACGCACGCCGCGAACGCTTTCGAAGCCCCGAAGAACGAGCCTTCCTCGAGCAACGATCGGTGGCGCCTTTGAATCTGGGCGTCTGGATCACAACACAACTCCAGCACGATCATGCGGTGGACCGGTCGCGGTTGTTGATGAAAACAAATTACGCAGCCGTGGAGATTTCGAGAATGGTTGATCTCCTTGTTGCGAGGGAAAAAGCAGTCGCTGCCGGTGAGTGGCTGGTGGACGCTGAATGGTGGAGGGAAGCCCGGGAAAAAGCGGCGGGCGCCATCCACGCTGCAAATCGCGAAAACCCGGAGAAAGGAGGCCTGGAACTGGCCGAGCTTCGGGTCCAGCTCGGCTCGATTTCGCCGATGCCGGCGATTTTTGATATGTTGCTGGCGTCGTTGTGCGCGGGTGAGTTCGTGCAGTTGGGCACGGCGGTGAGTCATCGTTCTCACCGGCCCGCGTTGCCGATGAAATTACAGGCCGCCGGTGCGACGGTTCGGGCGAAACTCGCCGCGAAGCCACTGGAGCCACCGGCCAGAATCGAGCTTGCGCCGGATCTTCTTTCACAGCAGGCGTTACGTTTCCTGATTGAAACAGGCGAGGCCATGGAGATCAGCGGAGAACTCGTGATGCAATCCATCAGCTACGAGCACGCGCGGGCAGAAATTATAAAATTTCTGCGCGCACACGGACCAGCGACGGCGGGAGACGTGCGCCAGCATTTAAAGACCAACCGGCGTGTGATTATTCCGCTACTGGAAAAACTGGATCGGGAGGGAATAACGCGGAGGGAAGGAGACCTGAGAACGGCTCGCTGAGATCAGGGAAACAGTAATTCAAGAAAACAGGAATTGGAAAAATGCAGGAAGAGGTAGCGGTGTACGAGCAAAGAGCCGAACAGGGGTTCGGCTCTTTGAAGGAAAAACTGGCGGCTACCTACTCTCGCGCAAGCTATACAGGCACTACCATCGGCAACGCTGCGTTTGACGGCCGTGTTCGGAATGGGAACGGGTCGGACCACAGCTTCATGGCCACCAAAAATGAAAGTGACGAGTGACAAGTGACGAGCGGGCGTGCCGCGGAGCGGCACGGAACCGGATCGATCCCATTGAGACCTCGATCACCGAAATGTTAAAGAGCGACTGCGGGAGCAACGGGTCACGAGGACTCGTCACTGCCATTGTTCTCTGAAAACTACACATAGGACACCAGGAACACAATTCGCGAGTTGAAATCGCCTTCTTCGATGAAGAAGAAAAGCGATCAAGCCTCACGACCGATTAGTATCAGTCCACTGAACGCCTCGCGGCGCTTACATGCCTGACCTATCAAACGGGTAGTCTGCCCGTGGTCTTTAGGGACTTGCGTCCGGGATACCATATCTTGGGATGAGCTTGGCACTTAGATGCTTTCAGCGCTTATCTCTTCCGCACATGGCTACGCAGCGATGCCCCTGACGGAACAACTGCCACACCAGAAGTGCGTCTAACCCGGTCCTCTCGTACT
>JBEEGQ010000254.1:0-3687 GCA_041166945.1 Verrucomicrobiota bacterium | reverse complement strand
CATGTTTGCCCAGCTGCATCGCGGTGAGCGCGGCCAATCCATGCACATGGTCCGGGGTTGAAACCGTCACGGCATCGATCGATTTGCCCAACTCGTCGAACATTTTCCGGAAATCCTTGAAGAGCTTCGCATCGTAGGTGCGGTTCTCCTTGGTCGCGCGGCCCTGGAGTGTCTTGTGTTTTCCGTTGAGCGTATTGGCGTCGATGTCACAAAGGGCAACGATATTGCCGCCGAGGCCAAAGGCGCTGTCGGTGTCGCTGCTGCCTTTGCCGCCCACACCGATACAGGCGACATTGATGCGTTCGTTCAGGTTCTGGCCCCGCAAAAAAGCGGGGGCCAAACCGAGCACCGTGGCGGTCACGGTCGAGTATCGAATGAAGTGACGACGGCTCAGAGCCGTCCCGGAGGGAGTGTATGGCTTGGGCATGCGGTTCTGACTTGCCTGCTTCCGCGATTATTCACAAGCGGAAAATGCGAGGCGCCGCGCCCGCCGAACTGGAAAATTTTACGCGATGAGCTGTTTTATCACACTGCCGTAAACGTCCGTGAGCCGAAAATCCCGGCCATTGTAACGGTAGGTCAGCTTCTCGTGATCGAAGCCCAGCAGGTGAAGGATCGTCCCGTGCAAATCATGAATGTGCACCTTGTTTTCAACCGCGCGATAACCGATGTCGTCCGTGGATCCATACGCCTGCCCGCCTCGCACGCCGCCCCCGGCCATCCAGGTGGCAAAGGCGCGTCCATTGTGATTCCGGCCCGGCGTGTTGCCCGCCGTGTTGCCGTCGGCGGATGGAGAACGTCCAAATTCACCGCCCCAAATCACGAGAGTATCCTTCAGAAGACCCTTTTGTTTGAGGTCGGTCAGGAGCGCCGCCAGGGGCTTGTCGATTTCTCCCGCTTTGGCCCTGATGCCGGCGGCCAGGTTGTTGTGATGATCCCAGCCGCCGTGCCAGACCTGCACGAAGCGGACCCCTTTTTCCAGAAGCCGGCGGGCGATCAACATCTGACGGCCTTGCTGCGTGTTGGTGCCGTATAAATCCTGCGTCTCCTTCGATTCCTTGCTGATGTCGAATGCGTCGGTCGCCTCCATCTGCATCTGGTAGGCGAGTTCGTAAGCCTGGAGACGGGCCTCGAGCTGTCCGTCCTTTTTCAGGTTTTGGGCGTGAACTTCATTGAGCTGATGTAGCAGGTCCAATTGTTTGCGCTGTTCGGGCAGGGAGACGTATTGATTCTTGATGTTCTCGATCAGCTTGTCGAGTTGGGTGGTCGCTGTGTTGACCGAGGTGCCCTGGTAGGCGCCGGGAAGAAATGCGCTGCGAAGATTATCCGCGCTGGTGCCGCCCGGCGACAGCGAGATGAATCCGGGAAGATTCTGGTTTTCCGTGCCCAACCCATACGTCACCCACGCGCCCACGCTCGGTTTCACCAGGCGCAGCGAACCGGTGTTCATCATGATCGTCGCTGCGTTATGATCCGGAATGTCGGTCCACATCGAACGGATCACCGCGATGTCATCGATGTGCTGGCCGAGCATCGGGAACACCTCGCTCACTTCGACACCCGACTTGCCCGATTTTTTAAATGCAAACGGCGAGGCGAACCCGGTTCCGCCCATGTCGCCCGGGAGCGATTTGTTGTCGAATTTGTCGAGGCCGGGTTTCGGATCCCATGTGTCGATGTGGGATGGCGCACCGCTGGCGAAAATGTGGATGACCCGTTTTGCCTTCGGCGGGAAGTGCGGCTGCCGCGGCGCGAGTGGCGAATAGGCGTCGGGCGCGGAACCTGCCAGCCCCTCGGGCGCCGGCATCAATCCCATGCCCACGAGACTCGTGAGGCTCAGCGCGCCGAACCCCATGCCCATCCGGTTGAGGAACTGGCGCCGCGTGAAAATCAAGTCCTCAGGATGATTCTCACAGTCTCTGCAGGTTTTCTCGATCATAACAACAGGAGTAACGGCAGCTCCGGCTGGCACAGTGAGCCGGTCCAAGGCATTGGTTGGTTCTGTGCTGTTGCCGACACTAACAAATTTCGGGCGACTGACAACTCCCGAGTTTAACGGAATTCAACGCCCGCCGCGCCCCTATTTGTCCTCGTGCAGCGCGACCACTTTCCCCCGGACCGCTTTGGCATCCAGCACGAGCGCCCGAAACCGCCATTCCTGGCGCGGCTCGATCAGCTGTGTGTAATCACTGGCTTTACCCGCGGCCCTGCCTTTGGCATCGGTGAATTCAATTTCCACCTTCACCCCAAACCGCTGGTGCGGTGAATCGTTCTTCACCGTCCCCACCGCATACATCAGGCTGCCGGACTTGGCCTTCTCCAGCGTGACATTTCCCGGCTTCAAATCATCGAGCGACTTGTCCCCGGCTTCGGGAGACTTTCCGTCTTCCGCCGGATTCCCGGTATTGCTGGTCATCGACGGCGTCCCGGGTTTCGCGGGGGTTGTTGACGGCGGCCGACCGCCCGAGGCGGTTTGACCCTGGCTCCGGCCGGGGCCGCTTTTGGAATACCAAAGACCGCCTCCCGCCAGCGCCGCGATCCCTGCCGCCAGGACAATGAATAGAACCGCCCTGCTGCGTGTCGGCCGGAGTTCGATGTCAAGTGTCCTCGGAACCTGCGGCGAGTTTTCCGCCGGGCGCTGTGCCTCGACATGCTCCGTCACAAGGGATGAATCGACCGGCACGGCGGTTTGGGGATCTGTGAGAACGGTCCGTTGCGCGCAGTGTGGACACTCGATTTTCAGCCCGACGCCCTGTGCGGGAAATTCTATCGCGCCGCCGCAGTTTTGACACGGGCATTTGAGGAAGGGTTGATCGGTCATGAGCGTTGGATCCATCGGGGCACACCGCAGCAGGTGGCCGGGAGGGATGTGACAGTGAACCACGCTCCCTGGCAGGAGTTCAAGTCCCAGTCAGGAGACTCAAGCGAATTGACAAGTGGCGAGTGACGAGTGACAAGACGAATGACGAATGACGAATGGCGTGAAACCAAGTATCAGACGACGTGAGGAGACTCAAGCGGCGAAAGACGAATGACGAATGGCTGCGGGGTAGCGCCGATTGGCAATTGCGTGTTGAGTTCGGTGTTCCGCCTTTAGGCGGTCCCCGGCAGCCTGAATCGCATCGGCCCCGAACCGGCTGAAGCCGGGACTCCGAGCCCCCGCCGACTTGGAAGCCGGCGCTCCACGCCGCGGCGTAGCGCCGATTGGCAATCGGCTGTTTCGCGGAGTGGCACTCCGCAAACGCACCGAACTGGATCCTGCTCGACGACAAAAGGACATGCTTAAAAAGGCGAATCCAGCCCCAATAGGTTTCCTCGGTGCGAACCGAGTAATGTTTGTATCGCATGACCTCATGAAACTGTTCCCGGAGACGCAATTTGGGATTGGGGAGGAACAAATACGAGGGATTTTGCTGTGCGGTGTTTTTCCTTGCTGGAACCATGCTGATTTGGTCTGTTACGCCTTGTGATTGAGGAACAAAAGCCATGTTTGGGCCTCGGAAGTCAATATTCAATAGTACCGACTTTTTGCGGCTCACTTCTCTGTTAGGCCACTTCGTACCGTTTGAGTTTTTAGTCGGACGCCCAGGTGGATCGAATATTAAGAGATGAGTTTTTGGATAGTTTGATCGGTGCACGGCTTTCGCCCGCTCGGATGCGGTTGCCGACACAGACGCTTGATTTGAT
>JBEEGQ010000253.1:0-12702 GCA_041166945.1 Verrucomicrobiota bacterium | reverse complement strand
CCGCGCCCCAACGAACCGCGCGCCCAACGCCATTTACGTTTACCCTACCCACCATTAGTCGGAACCCGCGCTCAGGCACGTCGCAACCTCAAAAAATATGCCTCGAAATCCTAGTGGCATTGGCCGAAGACGGCCGCACTCCGCAATGCAAACACTCGACAACCGGGCGAGCGCAGCGAAAAGTTTTCCCCGCTGCGCCGAGGGCTTGCGCACGATTCGGCGGTCCACCATCATGGGCGAATGTTCCAATATCTCGCCCAAGCGAAGGATAAAGCGTGGCAACCGGGCCCCTACCCCGGCGTTGAACTGCTCATACTTCACAAAAATGAAACCACCGGGGGCGTGACGGTGCTGCGAAAATTTCACGCGGGAATCACCGTGCCCGCCCATGTGCATCCGCTCGCCAACGAATATGTTTATATCCTGAGCGGCGAGTGGGAGGAGGAGGGCCAGGCGCACGGTCCCGGCACCTTTTTCTTCGCGCCCCGAGGCCAGCGCCATGGACCACACATTGCCCGGACCGAAGTCGTCAGCCTGACCCAGTTCGATGGCCCGCTCACCGTGGCGTAGTGGCGGCACGGCTTGCATCGAACACTTCAATCGGTTATTCCTCAACGAATCATCCGCTGATGCCATCCCCCGTGAACAGCTGCCATTTAATGGAATCGCCGCGACGACTCATGAAGGCCGCACGGCACATGGCATCGGTTGTTGCAGCCCTCGCGATGCTCGCCGGCGCAAGGGGGGCCATCTTTGATTTTTCGGCGCAATACCCGGCGGTCACGGCCTCCTTCGGCGGAGGCGTCGTCTCGATGTCGGTATTTGACGAGGACCGGTTGATGACGAAAACGCTCAATGTGCCATCGGGGACGACATTCGATCTCACGACGGCCAATGGCGTGGTGGCGTGGGGAAGCGGCAGCCAGGTGTCCTATTACGTCTATAATCCGACAGTGGGGCTTTGGATTGGCGAAACGGGAGCGTGGGGCCCTACGGCGAGCGATCTCCAAACGGCGAACGGCCTGGTCGCCTGGAGCACCACGGCCGGCACAATTTATTACAGGGTATACGATCGGCAACGCGGCGCGTGGAAGTCGGGCAGCGCGATCACGGGGCCCGCATCCAATCTGCGGATTGTCGACGGCACCCTGGCGTGGAGCGTGAGCGGCCCGACTGGAAGCGCCCATGCCCGCGTCTATGATCCGATAAAAGGAGCGTGGGAATCCGCCGACGTGTCCGGCATTTCGGTGAACGCGTTCGTCAATACCAATGGCGTCGTCGCCTTCAGCAGCACGGCAACCATTCCCGGGCGCGTCTATTATTTTTCCTACGATCCCACGCGCGGCGGATGGCAGAGCGGGAGCCAGGCGACCGGCGTTCCGTCCGATCTTCATTCCAACAACGGCGTCATCGCATGGAGCGTTAATCCGGGGGTGTTCTTCGCCGTTTACGATCCGGCGCGCGGCCTGTGGGCGGCGGGCAGTGAACCGGCGTCCGGTTACGCAGCCGATCTGGTGATCTCGAATTCCGTCGTGCTCTGGAACACGGCGAACGCGAGTTACGCGCGCGCCTATAATCCTCTTTCTGCGACCTGGAGCGCGGGGCCCGCCGTTCGGCTGGCCTATTTTGCCGTGTCCACCAATGGCGCCAACGCGCCATTGCTGGTGCATTTCATCGACATGTCCATTGGCGGCCTGGGGTGGGCTTGGAATTTCGGGGATGGATTCAACAGCGCAGCCCGAAGTCCGACGCATCGCTACACAAACCTCGCCGCGCTGGTCGCCACCGAAACAGTGACGGGCTCGTTCGGATCCTCTTCCACCAACAAATTGATCGTCACCGACGTCACCGGTCCGACGGGCACCGTAAACATCAATGCAGGCGCCTCCTTTACGACCAACCCGGCGGTGACGCTGGCGCTTTCCGCCACCGACAACAGCGGCGCGATCGCGACGATGCGTTTCAGCAACACCGGCGCCGCCTGGAGCGACTGGGAATCCTATTCGGTCAGCCGGACATGGACCCTTTCCGCAGGCGATGGAACCAAAACGGTTTACGTGCAATTCGCGGATGCAGCGACGAACATTTCGGTCAACGCGACCGACACGATTCAACTCGACACATCCCCTCTGCCGGTGGTCACGGTCCTCAACACGAATGTCGCCGAGGGCGCGGGCAGCGCGATAGTGCGAGTGTTATTAAGCACGAACTTCAGCAGGCTCATTTCCATTCATTACGCAACCACCAACGCCACCGCCACCGCCGGCCTTGATTTTACAAATGTCTCCGGCCGGCTCGATTTTTTTCCGGGGACCGTCGTGCAGTCCTTCGCCATTCCGATCGTGCAGGATCCATTGGTGGAAGTGAATGAAACCATTTCCATCGTCCTTTCCGATCCCACCAACTGCATCCCGGGCCTGCCAGGCACCGTGACGATCCTGAGCGACGACGCGCCGTCCGTTTCATTCTCTGCCACGAATTTTGCCGTCCTCGAAGGCGTGTCCAATGCCGCGGTCGGCCTTCAGCTGAGCGCGGCGTCCGGACAACCGGTGACGATCGGCGTGCTGGCCACCAACGGAACGGCGACCGCCGGTTCCGATTTCATCGCCACCAACGGTTTTGTCACGATCCCTGCCGGCCAGACCAATGGGGTTTTCATGGTCACCATTCTCAACGATTCCGTCGATGAACTGAGCGAAACAATCCTGTTGCGCGTGACCGCGGTCACCAACGCCATGCCGGTGTCGCCCACCAACGCCATCCTGACCATCCTGGATGACGACGCGCCACACGTGGGGTTCAGCCAGAAATTGTATTCGGCCTTCGAGAATGCCGGCTTCGTTGCGATCGAAGTGAGGTTGAGCAAGCCCGTCACGCAGCAGGTCGAATTTGACTATCTTGTATTCGGAGGCACAGCCACACCCGGTTCCTCGGGTGACTACGAGCCCCAGAGCCAGCACCGCATTTTTGCCGCGGGCGTCACAAACATCGTCTTCTTTGTGAACCTCGTGGACAACGGCGTTGCTGAGAATGACGAAACCGTCCACATGAGCCTCAGCAACATCACGCATGCGGATCCCGGCCCGAACGCGGAAGCGGATATCGTCATTCACGACGACGACGGTCCTCCCTTGTTGATCGCGCCGCGCTGGGGAACGAACCGGCTTTTTCTGGCAACTGCACAAGGCCGGACTGGACAGGTATTCACGGTTTACACCTCGTCGAATTTGACCAACTGGACGCCGGCGTTCACCTTGACGAACGGGACGGGCTCATTGGACTTCAGCGATTCCGCCTCCTCCAGCCTGTCGAAACGATTCTATCGCACCAGCGTGCCTTGAGCGGCTATTTCGGCTGGCCGTCAGCGGGCTTGAGCGGGTGCTTGAAGCGTTCCTCAAACCATTTCTGCCAAAATTCCCGCGCGACGGCCCGCTCCTTGTCGGCGGGCTTTCGCTTCAAATCCGCGTCAGTCTTGTAACCGGGACGCGTCCTGCCGCTCCAGAGCGCGAGCACTTTTTCGATTGGCGGAAGCAGTTCGGCGCGCTCCGACATTCGATGGATTAAATCCGCCGCCAGGTCCTCAGCGGGATCGCCGCCCCGCACAGCCGATCCTGTCGACATCACCGCCTTGGCATCCTCCGCTCCAAGCGCAATGCCCGCTGCACACGCGCGCACAACATCCGCATCCTCGTGAAATAATCCTTCGTAGATGAGGAACGGAAGGACGGGCTTGTCGGGATGCCGGGCCCACACGCGCAAAATGCCGCCGATGAGGCGCGCCTCAGCGGGCTTGGTTCCATCGAGCTTTCCGTATTCGGCCAGGAGAAATTGATCGATGGCCGGCCCCTGAAATTTTTCAAGGCCCCGGAGCGCATCGAGTCGCGACTCAACATTGGTGCGATCCCGATAAGCCGCGATGAAGGGCGCCGCTTTCGCGGGCACGCGGTCCTGCGCGGCTTCCACCGCGCGCGGCGCGTCGGCAGGCTCCGCGAAACCCGGCATTGCGAGGATCAACAATCCGAGGAGCGCGGCGGAACAGGATGGAACCATGATGTTCAATCACGAAAGGCTGGCGAATGTGAATCTCCGGACATCATAACCAGCTTCGGGATTTTTCACAAATAACCCGCGCCGTTCTGTTGGTGATTTCGCGTGAATCGACGCGCGGTTACGAGAGCAAATAATCCTGGGCGAGCCGGCGAAAAGCGTTCACCTGCGTCTGTTGCCATTCGGCGCTGTGGCCGAGTTCGCGGGCCATGAGTTGGGCAACGAGCGGCGCGGCCTCGCTGCTGGCGCGGGCATCGAGCAACAACGCGCGCGTTCGCCGTGACAGCACATCCTCAACCGTCCGCGCCATCTCGTGGCGGGCTGCCCAGATGACTTCCGCGCAGATACAGGGCAGCGCCGGATGCAATGGGTCGCGGGACCCCGGATGCGTTTTCGCCAGTTCATGCAACGGGGCCGCGTCGCTGCCAAAAACCCGGAACGCCCCCTGGCTTCCCGGGGATTTTTCCCAGCCGTGCAACGGAAAATCCGCCGTCACGCAGGGGCGCTCGTCGAGGCTGCCGACGATGGCCGCCTGGTTCACGGCGTCCTCGCCCATCTTTCGATACGTCGTCCATTTGCCGCCGACGATGGTGACCAGTCCAGAGGTCGAAACCAGCACGCTATGGTCTCTCGGGACGGAGGCGGTGTCTTTGACGCCGCCGATCCTGCGCAACGGCCGCAAGCCGGCAAAGACGCTCAATACATCCTCGCGCCGTGGGTCCTTGCTCAGGTAACGGGCGGCATGGGTCAGCAGGAAATCAATCTCTTCCGGCAACGGGCGTGGCTCGAGTTCGGTGGCGGTCACGGGCGTGTCTGTTGTGCCGATGAGCGCCCGGTCGTGCCAGGGGATCGCAAACAACACGCGGCCATCATCGGTGCGGGGCACCATGATGGCGCTGTCGCCGGGAAGGAATGATTTCGGCAGGACCAGGTGAACGCCCTGGCTGGGCGAGATGATCGAGGCGGCCCCGGGCTCATCGAATCGCCGGATCGAATCGGTGAAGACGCCGGTGGCATTGATGACGACGCGGGCATTCGCTTCGAACTCGCGACCCGATTCCGCGTCGCGGGCGACGACGCCGCGCACGAGGCCTTGCCTTTTGACGAGCGCGATCACCGGCGCGTAATTTAGCAATATCCCCCGATGATCGGCGGCGGTTTGGGCCAGTGTGATGGCGAGGCGCGCATCGTCGAACTGGCCATCATAATAAACAGTCCCGCCGCGCAGGCCGTCCGGTTCGAGCGTTGGCAAACGGCGCAATGTCTCTTCGCGCGACAATAATTCCGACGGTCCGAGGCCGAGTTTTCCTGCAAGGAGATCGTATATCTTGAGACCCACGCCGTAGAAGGGCGCCTCCCACCAGGTGTAGTTGGGAACGATGAACGAGAGGTGGCTGACCAGATGCGGGGCGTTCCGCGTCAATAATCCCCGTTCGCGAAGCGCTTCCAACACCAGGCCCACGTTGCCCTGCTGGAGATAGCGCACCCCGCCATGGATAAGCTTCGTGCTCCGGCTCGAAGTGCCCTTGGCGAAATCATGCTGCTCGAGCAACAGCGTGCGATAGCCGCGGGCCGAAGCGTCCACGGCAATGCCCAACCCCGTCGCGCCACCGCCGATGACGACGATGTCCCACGGCTCCCGGGAAGCCGTCGCCGCGGCGAGCATGTGAGGACGGTTCACTGGCGCCGAATGGGATCGGTTGAACGGCGCGCCCCGCGAACAAACCGGCGTCGGGATGCGGCGCCACGCCGGGTCTTCACTCTGCTTCCCATCCCTTGGTGCGCTCCACGGCCTGGCTCCAACGCTGGCGCAACCGCTGGCGTGTCGCTGTCTCCATGTTCGGCTCGAAGCGGCGGTCTACGCTCCATTGAGCCGCAATTTCCTCCTGGCTTTTCCAGAAGCCGACGGCCAACCCGGCGAGATAGGCGGCGCCCAGCGCGGTCGTTTCTGAAATGCGCGGCCGCACCACCGGCACCCCAAGAAGGTCCGCCTGGAATTGCATCAGCGCGTTGTTCACGCAGGCGCCCCCATCCACGCGCAGTTCCTGTAGCGCGGTGATGGAATCGCTCTCCATGGCCGCGACCAGGTCAGCGCTTTGAAACGCCATGCTCTCGAGCGTGGCGCGGGCGAGATGGCCCGCCGTCGTGCCTCGGGTCAGCCCGACGATGGCGCCGCGGGCGTACGGATCCCAATGCGGCGCTCCCAATCCTGCAAACGCCGGCACAAGAAAAACGCCGCCATTGTCCGGGACCGACGCGGCGAGCGCTTCAATGTCACTCGAAGATTTAATCAGCCCGAGGCCGTCGCGGAGCCACTGCACCGCCGCGCCCGCGATAAACACACTTCCTTCCACCGCATATTCGGTCCGCCCGCCGATTCGCCATGCGACGGTGGTCAGCAGTTTGTTTCGGGATGCAACCGCCTTGGCCCCGGTGTGCATGAGCATGAAGCAGCCGGTGCCGTAGGTATTTTTGACCATGCCCGGCCGGGTGCAGACTTGTCCAAAAAGGGCCGCCTGCTGATCGCCGGCAACACCCGCGACGGGTACACCGGCGAGGTCCCCGACGGCTTCTCCCACCACTTCGCTTGATTCCCGCACCTCGGGCAGTATGGCGCGGGGAACTTTGAAGAGGTCCAGCAATTCGGCATCCCACCCGCCGGTGTGAATGTTGAAGAGCATTGTGCGGGAGGCGTTGCTCGGATCGGTGACATGTTGTTTGCCGCCGGTGAGCTTCCAAACGAGCCACGAATCGACCGTGCCGAATGCCAGCTGGCCCGATTCCGCGCCCGCACGCGCTCCGGGAACATTGTCGAGGATCCATCGAAGTTTGCTGCCGGAAAAATAGGCATCCACCACGAGGCCGGTTTTCCTTTGTATGAGCGCCTCGTGACCATCGCGTTTGAGTTGATCGCAAAAGGGCGCAGTGCGGCGGTCCTGCCAGACGATCGCGTTGCCGATGGCCCGGCCGGTGCGGCGATCCCACACGACGGTAGTCTCGCGCTGGTTGGTGATGCCGAGGCCCGTCAGATCCGCTGGCGACAGTCCCGCGTGCTGTAACGCTTCCATCGCGGTCGACAGCTGGCTTTTCCAGATTTCCTCCGGGTCATGTTCGACCCAGCCGGTTTGGGGAAAAATCTGGCGGAATTCCTTTTGCGCGGAGGCGACGATGGCGCCAGCGGGATCAAAGATGATGGCGCGCGAACTGGTGGTTCCTTGGTCGAGTGCCAGGATGAATTTCATGCGTTGCAAGCGCCCTCGTCCGCCCTTCGCGAACGCCGGCTGCCGCGCCGTTATAACTCGCGACTCGAAACCTGTGCAATGACGCGTTCCCACCTGTGGATGAGATTGATGGTGGCCTTGCCTTTCCCCACCTCTGTGCCTCCGTGCCGTGTGGTTCAATTCAAACGGAAATTAACACCCGAAATGAACTACAAAGGCACGGAGGCACAGAGAAAGAAATTGACTGCACGGACAGGCAAGTTCGTTGGGGCTTGCCCCGCCATCCATCGCGAACTCGGACTTGGTCTATCCCTCCCCCTGTGGCTCTGTGCCTCTGTGGTTCAATTCAAACAGCGAACAAGCGAGACGCAACTCAGGGCGACAGGCGCCCACGATAAAACCGCATCGTGTGCGACGCCCCGCCATGATGGATGGCTGTGATGGTTTCGCCGAGGCCCGTGATGTTCGTTGCCCCCGGCACATCCTGCCAGGCATTCGTCGAGCCCAGCGCGCCATCGCAATATTCCAGCCGGATAACGCGGCCCGCAAAGGTGGGGAATGTGATGACCACATTGGTGCCGACAATCCGCGCGGAGCTGATTTTGAAATCACTCAAATAATTTGTGCCCACCGAGGTGCTCGCGGGATGGAAAGTTGTCGTGATCACAAAATCGTTGTCGAGGATGGTGCCCACACCCCGTCCGTGGGCCACGGTCGCGTTGGTGGGATTCGCCAGGTTCACAAAGAAATCCCGGTTCGTCTCCAGGAGGGTGTCGCCGAGGATGCCGATGGAAATGAGCTGATTCGTCGTGCCCGGAGCGAACACGATCGTGCCGCTGGCGGCCGCATAATCCACACCCGCATGGGCAGTGTGGTTGGACGTGGTGTAACCCACGGACACAAACCGTTCGCTGGCGACCGACAGCCGCACGGTAAACACCGCGTTGGTGACGCCGGTATTGCCTTCGGTCACCGTCACGTCGTTGATGAACAAGGCAGGGACGCGGTCGTTGTCGACGATGCTTCCCACGGCATGACCGTCGGAGATGGTGGCGTTCACGGGCGCGCTGAGGTTCACAAAAAACGTTTCATTGCTCTCGCTGGTGAGGTTTCCCAAAACCGGGACCCGGACGCTCTGGAGGATCGAACCCGGCGGGAATATCACGGTGCCGTTGGTGCGGACGTAATCGCTTCCAGCCACCGCGGTGTCATCGGCAGTGGCGTAATCCACCAGGACCGCCCGCCCGCTCGGAACGGAGAGGCGCAGGTTGAAAGTCAAGTTGCGCGCGCCAGCGTTGAGTTCGACGCCACGGGCATCACTGATGACAAGCGCGGGAAGCGCGTCGTCATCGAGGATCGTTCCTGTGGCTTGGAAGGTAACGATGTTGGCATTGACCGGCAGGCTGAGAGTGACCAGGAACGTTTCGTTGCTTTCGCTCAAGGTATCTCCCATCACCGGCACATTGATGGTTTGATTGGTGGTGCCGGGAGGGAACTTCAAAAGACCCGCCCCCGGCCGGAAATCCCGGCCCGCCATCGCGGAACCCGCTGTCGTCGCGTAACCGGCGGTGATGACCATGGCGCTGGGCGCTGACAGGCTGACTTGGAACACGGCGTTTGTCGTGCCGCTGTTGCCTTCGAGAACGGCCACGTCCCGGATGCTCATCAACGGGAGCGCATCATCATCAAGGATGGTGCCGACCGCCTGGCGCCGCGCGATGGTGGCATTGCCCGCATTGGTCAGCACAACGAAGAAGGTTTCATTGCTCTCGCTCAGTGTGTCGCCGATCACGGGAATGGAAATGGTCTGATTGATGACCCCGGGCGGGAAGGTGAGGACGCCCGACGCTGGAACATAATCCGCATTCGCGAGGGCCGATCCATTCGCCGTGATGTACTGCACCGTGACCGGCCGGCCGCTGCGCGTCGAGAGGCGCACATCAAACACGGCGCTGGTCATCCCGCTGTCACCCTCGGTCACCGTCACATCGTCGATTCGCACCGCGGGAATCGGGTCGCTGTTATCGAGAATGGTGCCTTGGGCGCGCCCCCGTGCAATGCCGGCGTTCACAGCTCCCTCCAATGTCACAAAGAAAGTGAGATTGCTTTCACTCAGCCGGTCGCCGATTACCGGCACCCGCACGAGCTGATTGGTGGTGCCGGGCGGAAACAGGATGGTGCCTGACACGGGCACATAATCGTATCCTGCGAGGGCGCTGCCGCCGGCCACCGTAAAATTTACAGACACCGGCTGCGAAGAGCGCGCCGACAGGCGCAGCGCGAAAATCGCATTGGTCGTCCCCGCGTTGCCTTCCGTCACCGTCCCATCGCTGATCGACACCGACGGCAGCACCGGCGTCAGCAACACGATGGTGTCGGGATCCGTCGCGGCGCTCGCCACGGTCGTGACATTGGTCAGGACACCGACGGCCTGCGGCATGACCACGATCGAGATGCTCAAGCCGGTCGCGGCGGGTAAATCGCCAAGCTGGTAAACGAGTCTCGAGCCCGCCGAACCGAATGACGGCGCGGGTGTCGAGGATACGAATGCGACGCCTGCGGGAAGGAGGTTCGTGACGACGACGCCGGTGGCCGTTGTGGAGCCGCGATTGGAGACGCTCAACCCATAGGCAAACGGCACGCCCGGCACAATGGGAGTGGAAGGCACGCTGGAAACAATCTTGAGATAGCCGGTGGCAAATGTGCGCGCTGCCGCAACAGCCCGCTGCGCATTGACGCGGCCATGTCCGTAAAACGGATTCCATCCGCCGGAATCGTAAGTCACCCCACCAATCCGGTCGCAGCTGTCGCGCAGCAGCGCGCGGACATCCATGACCCTCAACGTGGGATCCGTCGAAAGCATGAGCGCCGCGATCCCGGCTGCCATCGGGCAGGCCGCCGACGTGCCTCCAAAGTCCTGGACGTAATCCCCCGCGCTATAACCATCCGCGCCGCTGAGATCGGTGGTCACGACGTCGTTCCAACCGCCGCTGGAGGGGGCGAGGAACTCCAGGCCCGTCCCGTAAGCGCTGTAATCGGCACGACGATCGGCGTCGGTGGACGCGCCCACGGCGAACACCGCCGGATGGCTGGCCGGATAATGGAGACCGCTCGAAATGCCAGCATTCCCGCTGAACATCGGGGCATCCTGTTCCCCGGAAAAAACGCTCACATAATTTCCGGCTCCGTCATAAACCCAGACCTTCAGCCCGTCGTAGTCGGATTCCGAAGCGACATAGCACGAGAAGGTCAGGAATTCGTTGCCCGTCAACGTGACCGCGGGAGTGCGCATCTCCGTCCAATTGCCATTGCCCAGCGCGCCGGATTGGGCGGACGTCGAACCGCCCGCGCCGGTGAGGGCGCCGCTCGATGTCGCGAACCAAAACGGTGAGGAAAGACTGGAGGAGAGCTGCCATCCGGCGGGAGGAAACGCTCCTTCGAAATCCTGACGTCCTGCGGGACCGAGGGCTGAATCCAGATGCGTCACACCATCGGCCCCGACCAGCGCCACGTTATCGATGCGCACCAGGTCCTCGCCGATCGACATGCTGACATCCTTCGAATATTCGAATCCGAACCGAAAAGTTCCGGGCCCGGCGATGGCTCCCACCGGAAGCCGCGCGCGCGTCGGGCGCCACCGGCTGGCTTCATCTCCTGCCGCAACAAAAATTGGACACCCTTTCCCCCCGCGGCCCTGGGTGGCGGCCCATGTCAGCGCATTGTCCACCACCGCTGACTGTGGAAATCCCAGGCTGATGCTGATCACATCCGCGCCGCGCCACGTGCTGAGACCGTCCCGGCTCCGCCCGGCGGCGTAATAAATCGATTCCGCCAGCGTGCTGTCGGAAACCCAGTTCGGCCCGCAAATCACTTTGATGGACATCAACCGGCAGCCATGGGCGATTCCGGCAATCCCGAGCGAATTGTTCGCGACCGCCGAAAGGATTCCGGCGACCGCCGTGCCATGTTTGTCCTCGGGCAGCTCCGGTGTGGCATCGTTGTCGTTGCTAAAAAAATCCCAGCCCCGCACATCGTCGACGTATCCGTTGGCATCGTCGTCCTGGCTGTTGGAAACTTCGAACGGATTCACGAAAATATTGGCCGCGAGGTCGGGATGGTTCACTTCAATGCCATCATCGATCACGGCGATCACGACGTTCGGGGAACCGCTCGTTGTGGCCCACGCCTCCGGCGCGCGCACGTCCGCGGCCGCAGTGGCCCCGTTCAGCCCGGCACTGTGAAGGGCCCATTGAGCGGGAAAGAGGGGATCGACGCTCTGTTTGATGACTTGGGACAGGAAGTTGGGCTGCGCCCACGCAACGCGACGATCGGCCGCGCGACGATTGGCCTCGGTGAACAGCGCCTCGGCCGTCGCGTTGGGACGGCTCAGGATGAAATTCTCAGGCGCGCCCCGCAACGCACGCACTTTGGACCATTCCGATCCGAAATAGGATTTTGGATTCGTGCCGGGCTTGAGGGCCACCAGGATCTCACCCGTTAACAGCCGCGCCATGCCCGTGTCGGCCTCGACAAAAACTGGGTGTGCGGAAAGGACGCCTGTGGAACGCCGCACCTTCGACAGGGCATCCCGGAACAATTTCGGGTCACGTGCCTGCCGTTCCCGGTCCGCGCGCGGAGCCTGCAGGAGCGTCAGGTCGCCGCGGGATTCCCAATGCGCGGTGTATCCGTGGAGCGGACCGTTGACGGCGGAGAGTTGATTGAAATTTTCACGGGTGCGTTCCTCGGGTTTCGCCTGGACCACCATCGCGCCTGAGAGCCGCAACAACCGGCGTTTGCCGGCAGGGGTCATGTAGGAATCCCCGGCATCAAAACTATTCTCGAGCTGCTGGGAAATTTTTTCGCGGGTGGCCACTCCACGAACGGCGGCAGGCGTCTCCTTCCCTTTGGTTTCGCGAAGGCCGGGCTGAGTCGTCGCGAATGCGGGCGGCGACGGGAAAAAGATCCCAGCCATCAGCCCTGTCAACGTCCAGGAAAATATGTTCCGCTTCATCATGCGAAGTCCGGCCCGGCTGTGCTGCTGCAAAATTTGGAGCAACCCTCCCCGCCCCGCCTTCCCGACGGAATTTCACACGGTGGTCGCCACAAGGCGCGGCACGGATCCGGACCAATAAGGAATCGTCAGGAATTGGATTTTCTTGAGAAGTCCTCACTTGTCGCAGCGCCCCCCTTTTCGACAATTTGGACCTTTGGACTGCGGTGGCATGATACCGCTTTAACTCCACGCTTAGACCATGCTCACCCCAATCACGACGTAGGAAAAGCGGGGACATGTCCCCGCAGTCCAAATTGGAGCAAACATGGACCTTGGACTGCGGTGGCATGACACCGCTTTGGCTCCACGGTTCGACCATGCTCACCCAATCACGACGTAGGAAAAGCGGGGACATGTCCCCGCAGTCCAAATTGGAGCTAA
>JBEEGQ010000252.1:0-8922 GCA_041166945.1 Verrucomicrobiota bacterium | reverse complement strand
GACGGCCTGGCCCTCCTCGCCGCTTTTGAGGACGAGCTGGCCCTGGTCATTTGTCAGCACAACTTCTCCGTCGATCAACGTGAGGCGGCTTTCGCCATTGGTGTCCACCGTGAGATTGAATTCCGTTCCGCGAATGGCCCCGGCCATGACCGGGGTGCGGATCTGGACATCAGCGGGTTTTTCGCGACTGAAGAAGTAGCTGGAGCCGCTCTTGAGATCGAGCATGGGCTTCCTCTCCTTTGTTTCCTGGTTAAGGATCTGGAGCGTGGAGAGTTCGTTGACGCGAAAAACGCTGAGATCGGCCAGGCGCACGGTGGCGCGGCTGCGTCGGCCTGTGCGGAGCCGGTCTCCGGGAGTCAGCACGCGGCCCGTTTCGGCGGGCTGCCACGCGACGGTGCCGACCGGAGAAACTTCGACGGTCCCCTCGATGCTCATCAGCGCGCTCGAGGTGTCGATCGGCGCCGCCACGAGCGAACCGGTTGCGATCGCCATTACGACACCGGCCAGTGTTGAGAGAAGAACTTTGATGCCACGGCTGCTGAATCGCATAGACGCATTCTCCATCGGCGCGACGCGCCCCGGGTTGATGCAGGGACTGGACCGCTGGGGTTGTGTGATCACGGCGACAGGCGCAGACGGAAATAGCGCTGAGGCCGGTCCATGGTTTCGTCCAGGGTGAAGAGGCCCTGGCTCGATCCGTTGGTGGAAAGGGGAGTCCAGACATGGAGATCCTCGGAGCTTTCCAGGACCGACCCGGCGGCAGCATGACCGACCACCCGCAAATAACGGGTGCCATTCATCACCAGTGAGCTCACGCCCACCGAGTTGGTGACGGGCAGTTGGGCGCAGACGGTCAATGCCGCGGCGGCGCTCTGGACCGAGGTCGCCTGGTTCTGGACCATCACCGAGTAGGCGCCTTCGTAGGCGGGTTGGACGGACTGGACGGTGAAGACGGACTGGGTGGCGCCATTGATGGGCGCACCGTAAAAAAGCCATTGATAACCGAGCGGAGCTGAGCCGGTGACGCCGACCGAGAAACTGGCGCTGGAGCCGGTGGCACGCACGAGGCTCTGCGGTTGATTGGTGATGAGAATGGGGTCGTTCAGCTGGTAGTTCAGCTTCACCGTGCCGCTGACCCCGCCGACGCCGTCGACCGCCATGTAATACATGGTGTTGGAGGTGACATTGAACACGACGCGGCTCCAGGTCACACCGGGACCGCTGTCATTGTTGCACGCCACATTGGTCAAGGTGACGTAGTCGGTTCCGGGTCCAATGTAGACGGCGAGGACTGTATCGAACGAGCTGCCCTTGGTATCCACGATGAGCACGCCGCTTCGCGGAGCTTGATAGAAAAACCAGCTGGACGCGCCTCCGGGTTCGCCGCAGTGATTGGGTTCCCCTTCGTCCTTGTCACCGCCGACTGTGCTGAAGATTTGCGTGCCGCTGTAACCGCGGGTCGCTCCGCTGGCGGGGAACAGCGACAGGCCCAGCACACACGCGATGCCTCCGGCGATCCAGCGGGAGAGGTGGAGGCTCATTTTGCGGCCGTGGTCAACGGAGAGATCAAACGACATGTTCATCATGGCGTCAGGGCCCTTTCAAAGCCGTCGAAGAATTTATTCCGAGCGGATGCTCCTGTGACACCCTCGGTATTGATTTGCAGGTCGCCCGGTGCGGAGACCACCGCGCGCCCGGAATTTCCCAGGAGACGGACTGAATAGCCCCCGACGTGTTTTTCCTGCAAGCTCGGTATGGTCAGTGTGGCCAGGGTGGCATTGGTGATGATCTGGCCCTGATAAAACCATTGGATAGCCGTTGGCTCGAATACGTTGAAGACCGCCTTGAGCACGATGCTATCATTGGTGTTGCCGGTTCTATCCAGCGGCGCTTCCACGATTTCAGGGAGCAACTCCGTGGTTTGAATCAAATTCCAATTCAGCATAATGCCGCCGCAGGCATCCCCCAATCCGCCTATGGCAATTTCGTAATACACCCCGGCCTGCGCGTTGAAGCTGACCTTGGAGCAATGGAACCCGGCCGAATCATCGTCCACGGCGATCTGAGTCAGCGCATTGAGGCTCGTTCCCTTGAAGACCCCCATGACCGTGTCAAATTCGCTCCCGAGCGTGCTGAACGTCGCGATGCCGTTTGCCGGGGACCACCAGCTCAGCCAGACCGTGCTGCCCACCTGCGTTTTCGCAGATGAATTTCTGGCGAGCCTCGGTTCAACCGCCTCGATCGTGGCGCCGCAATTCGTTCCGCGGCCCGAGCCTGAGACGCTGTAGATAATTCCGCGATTGGCGAACATGTCGGCGAAGGGGAGGCCCGGAACTATGACCTGCAAATTCGCATCCAGGCTTCGAACGGTTCCGAGCGCGTTGACAGCGACTACGCCATAGCGGCCGCTGTCCTTGGGTTGCACGTTGGTTAAAAGCAGGGTGGTTTTGGTGGCGCCGGGCAGATTGATTCCGTTCAGCTGCCATTGAACTGTCGGATTGGGAACACCGGTCACCGCCACGCTGAAAATCACATTCGAGCCGCGCACGGCGCTTTGGCTTAGCGGCTGCGTGGTGAATTGAGGAGCGCGCCGGACGCGCAACACGGCGGGCAGACTGTAGGTATAGCCCGCCGCATTGGCCACGATGACGACGTAGGAACCCTCCTGGGCCAGCGCCATTCTGCTGATCGAATAGCTCGACTGGTTGCCGCCGGTGAGCGCCACGCCATCTTTCAACCATTGATAACTGAAGGGCGACGTCCCGCTCACTCTCACGCTCAATGAGACCCATTCGCCCGAAGCCACGTCCACGCTGGCTGGTTGTTGCGTGATGGTGGGAGGCACCAACACCGTCAGCACCACCTCACGGCTGGCCACGAAGCCGTCCCGGTTGCGCATTTCGACATGGTAGGTCCCCGCGTTTGCGGCCATCACGTTCGTGAATAAAAGCGTGGCATTGGTGGCTCCGATGAGGGGATCTCTGTCGGAAATCCATTGATAAGTCAGATGAGTGCCGCTCGCCACAACCGTCAGGGCCGCCTCGTCTCCCTCCACCACGGTGAGGGAATCGGGTTGCCGGATGATTCCGGGCTGAACGATGACAATCAGCGACGCCGGCACACTCGTGATCGAACCCCACATATTACTCACCAGGACGGTGTAGAATCCCTCATGCACCGGCTGCACGTTGGTGACGGTGAGAGCGGCATTGGTGCCGTCCAGGGCTGTTCCGTTCAGGAACCAGCGATAGGTCATCGGGACACTGCCATAGGTTCCAACGCTGAAATTAACCGTCGCGCCGTCGCTCACTGTCATTCCCTGCGGCTGGCTTGTGATGCTCGGCGCGTCCGCGAAGAGTGTGACGTTGGTGGTGCTGTAATCGGGAGAGAGAGCAGGGGTGTTGGCCGTGTAGGATCCGAACGTGCCTGTCCGGCTCGCGAATTTCATGACGGCGAGCCGGTCGCCTTTTTGTGGGAGAAACCCATTGACGACGCGCACCTTGAGTCCGCCTGCCAGCGTGGCGCTGTTGACACCGATCAAACGGTTAAAGTTCGTTCCCGCGTCGCGTCCACCGAGCTCGAGATCCAGGTAGCCAGACGCATATTGCCGGTAATCAGCCTGCAGGGTGAACGAGCCAAACCCATTGGTCAGGCTGAGCGCGCCGTAGTTATTAAACACAGGCCGGCCGTTGGTCATCAGTAGCGAAGCCGTTCCCGGAACCACGAACGCACCGGCGTTTTGAATGAACGCCAGCCCATCGCCCACCATCGTTGACAACGGCATCAGCGTCACCATGCCGAGATTGGTGAAGGCGCCGCCTTTGATGAACTTCAGCGATGTGCTGCTGATAGCCAACGCGCCATTGGTGGCAACGTGGAGTGATCCCTCCAACTGTCCCGCTGTCCATGATCCCGCGCCAATGACAGTCAGCGAGCCTTTGAGAATGCCGCCCGCCCAGGTCGAGGAACCGTTCACGTCCACATCGCCAGTGACCTGGCCGCCGGCAAAAGCAAATGAGCCATTCAGGGTGGCCGTTCCTCCGAGGTATCCCAGCTCAAGGGACAACGGCACGCCTAGCGCCACAGCACCTGCCACATTCAGCGTCGCGCCTGAGACATGAAGGGTTCCGCTGCCGGTGGTGCGGCTGCCGTCCTTCAACGAGTGGGTGTTTGTCCGGAAATAAATTTCACCCGCCCGCATGTCGATCGTGCCGCTGTTCTGCAAAAGGACAAACGTGAAATCCATCGGCTTGACGGAGGTCGTCTTGCGGAAGGTCCCGTCGTTGATGAATGTCACTTTGACACTGCCATTCGGCTTGAACGGCGTTTCGTTCTGCACCTCGAACACGCCGGTGTTGATGATCGGTGTGCCGCCCATGAGCCGAAGCGTCGCCGTGTTCGAGACCACCACGGTGCCCGCGTTCTGCAACGTGCCGGAAATCGAATTGGTCCCCGGGGTCAGAACATTCAGGCGTCCGCTCGCCGGAATGCTCAGGGTTCCCGACAGAAGCCCGGACGACCAATCGGTCCCGCCGGCCGCTGTCAATGAGCCGCTGATTTCGCCGCCACTCCACGAGGCGTCACCATTCAACACGAACGTGCCCGTGACGAAACCGCCCATCACGGTGATATTTCCGACCAGCGTTCCATTCCCGGCCAGCGTGCCGCTGGCGAGCACGAACGGCGCATCGAGCCTCGCGGTTCCGGTGACAGTTAGCGTTCCGCCAGCGACCCTCACAGTGCCCGGGCCGGTCGTGTGCGCACCGTCGGTGAACGAATGGCTGTTGACGCTGAACGTGACGTCACCGGATTGCAGATCGAGCGTGCCGCTGTTCCGCAAAATCACCGCGCCGAAATCCGTCACAAACTTGGAGGTCGTCTTGAGAAGCGTGCCGTTGTTTTGGAACACCGGTTTAACGGCCGTGGCAATAAAGGGTTTGTCGGTCTGGATTTCAAAATTGCCTCCGTTGACGATCGGGGTGAGGCCCGACAACGTCAGCGGCGCCCTGTCGAGCACCACGACGCGCCCGTCGTTGTTTAAAAGTCCCGAGATGGTTTTCACCGTCGTGGATGACACAGTCATGTCGCCGGACGCCGCGACGTTCAATTGGCCACTCAATGTGCCGGCCGACCAGGTGGTCGAGCCTTTCATCGTCTGGGTGCCGCTCAACGTGCCACCCGACCATATGAAATCACCCTGCAACGTGCCTGTCCCAGCGAGAGTTCCCGATGTCATCGTCAAGGCGGTCGCCGACGTCACCGTGCCATTGAGATTGAGAGTGCCTCCGTTGATGACCGCTCCGCCGGGTCCGGATAGACTGGAGCCGTTTTCGAGGCTGTGCGTGAAGGCCGTGAAATTGATGGAACCGGTTTGGATATCCACGATGCCGCGGTTGACCAGTTGAAGCGCTCCAAAGGGGAGCACCGCGGTGGAAACGGTTTTGTGCAGTGTGCCGAAGTTATTCAACACCGCGCGATCGCTCGCGTTGAAAGTAAAGTTGCCGCTCGATCGAATTTCAAGATCGCCTGTGTTGTTGATCGTGGCATTCGCGTAGAAAAGCACCGCGCCCGCTCCGTCCACCGTGGTGGCGCCACCGATATTCAGAATAAAATCCTTCGCGAAAGTCTTGGTTCCTGTCCCCATGAGATGCAGTTGCCGGGTCGGACCGAGGGTCAGAACACCGGCGAGTGTGCCGCCGGACCAATCGACGTTTCCGAGGAATGTTCCCGAGCCGGTCGCCGTTCCGCCCTGCATCTCCAACACCGGCTCGCAGGTGACATTGGTTCCAATCGCCAGCGAACCGTTGGTCATCCACAGCCGGCCGGGGCCGGTTATGGTGCTGTTGTTATCGAAACTGTGCAATTTGGTGCCCAGCGCCAGGATGCCCGCGGTGAGATCGAAGCTGCCCAGGTTGTGCAATTCCAGCGTGTTCCAGTTCAGCTGTCCGGTGCCGGCCTTCGTCACGGTCCCGTAATTGAAGAATCGCGACGCGCTGCCCGCTCCGCCCGTGAAAGGCGCATCGTGGCCCAACTGGATGCTGCCAAAATTGTAAATGACCGCGCCATTGTCGCAGCTGATGGTCACTGGGGACGGAATGACCAGCGAACTACGGTTGGTCAATGTGCCGCCGTCGATCTGCCGCGTGCCGGCGCCGGTCAGCGTCAGTGATCGGTTGTTGGGAATGATCAGGCGTCCGCTCAGCACGCCGTTCGCCCAGGTCACGTTGCCGTCCAGGGCCAGTCGCGTCGTCGAGATGCGACCGCCGGTCCAATTCAGGTCGCCATTCACCGCAAATTTTCCGCTGCTGATATCACCGGCACTCAGGTTCACCGGGCCGTTTACAGTCAAATCATTCGCAACGATGCCGCCCATGAGGTTCAGAGTGCCGTTGATGACGCCACCGTCGGCCATGGTGCCGCCGCGCCAATTGAGGAGACCCGCCAGGGTCCACGAGCCATTGAGGGAACCGGAGTTCAGGTCGAGCGGCGATTCCGTCGAGATGGCGCCGGCGAGCGATACCTGGCCGCCATTGACGGAGAGCGAGCCGGGGCCGGTGATGCGGGAGCCGGTGGTCAATGAATGCTGGCCGGAAGTCAGGCTCACACCGCCGGATTGCAGATCCATCGTGCCGCGATTGCGAAGTTCGACCCCGCCAAAAACGGTCAGCTCGATGGCCGTCGTCTTTCGCAACGTGCCGACATTCACAAACCAAGGTGCGGGTACATTCGTGGAGGTGAGCGCCCCGTTACTTTGGATCTCGAAGAGCCCGGAGTTGGTCACCGCGGATCCTTTTCCAAACTGAATGTCGCCCGTTCCGGCCCAGACCGTCGTGCCGGAGTTGTCGATAATGCCGGTGCTGAGAATTTTCGGGCTGGTGCCGGAAAGGTCGAGCCATCCGTCCGCTTGGATGCGCACGAGCGAACGGACTTCACCCTTGATCCACGCCATGCGCCCCAAAGTGAGGGGACGTCCAGCCAGAATGCCGCCATTCAAATCCACCAGGCCATTGTCCGAAACCAGGCTCGACCCGACCCCATTGGTCGAGATGTCGAATACGCCGGCGGTGAGCGAGAGCGTTTGGACTCCGATGGCTGTGCCGAGGTGCAAGCTGCCGGCGCTGGCATTGCCATTCACGGTCACCGTATAGGTTCCGTTCGAGACGATATAGACATTATCCCAACCATCCGGAACGAGGCCATGACTCCAGTTGCCCGGCTTGTCCCAAAACCCGCTTCCCGATTGAGTCCAATAAACATCGAGGCGCCGCACGATCAGCGATGCCGCGACGCTGGTGACCCTGCCCGCCGCATTGCTGACAATGACGCTGTAGGTGCCGGCTTGAGACGGGATGACCTTCGACAGTTGCAGCGTCGCATTCGTTTCATTGGCCATCCCAACGCCATTCCAGGTCCATTGATAGCGAGGCGCTGTTCCAGAAGCGACGACCCGGAAGGTGACATCTTCACCACGATCGACGGCCTGATCGACGGGCTGTTGGGTAATGGCGGGAGGGACGATGACTTTAACGCTCGCTACGCGACTGGTCGCCACGCCCGCGATGTTGGACGCGACCAACCAATAAGATCCCTCCTGGTTTGTTTGGACGGCTACAAATGAAAGGGTGGCATTGGTGGCGCCGGGAAGCGGTGCATTGGTGAACCACCACCGATAGGAGGGCGCGGGAATGCCGCTCGCCGTCACATTCAAACTGCCGTTTTGACCGAGATTCAGTACGCGATCCGCGGGTTGCGATGTGATGACGGGCGGTTGATAGACGGTGAGAGTCACCTGGCTGCTGGTGACCGAGGCCGCGGCGTTGGCGACATCCACCTTGTAGGAACCGGATTGAGCGGCCTGCACATTCGCCAGGACCAGCGTCGCGTTCGTCGCGCCGCTCATGGCGGTGCCATTGAATTTCCATTGATAGGTGGGAGCCGTGCCGGTCGCGACCACCGCGAAAGTCACCTGGGTTCCAGGAAGAACGCTCTGCCCGACTGGCTGCTGCACGATGACCGGCGGGACGATGACCAGGACTGTAGCGACGCGGCTCGTAACACTGCCGGCAAGATTGCTCACAATAACCGAGTAGGAACCGGACTGGCTGCCTTGCGCCGAAGTGAGCGTCAAGGTCGCGCTGGTCGCGCCGGCGAGCGGTTGGCCATTAAACCGCCACTGATAAGAGGGCGAAGGAATGCCGTTGGCCGTGACGCTCAGGTTGGTGGTTTGACCCTGGTTCAGTACACGGTCAGGCGGTTGGACGGTGATGAGAGGGGCTTGATAGACCGTGAGGTCGGCCGTTTTGCTGGTCACGTTCCCAGCGGCGTTCATCACATCGACCTTATAGGCACCCGCTTGTGCGGCGGTCACTGCGCTGAGTGTTAAAGCGGAATTCGTCGCGCCGGCGATGGGCGAACCGTTAAATGTCCATTGAAAGGTGGGAGCAGTTCCGCTGGCAACGACCGTAAACGTCACGGTCGTCCCCGGAAAAACGCTTTGTGACACGGGCTGCGTGACCATCGCCGGGGGAACGATGACCAGGACAGTGGCCACGCGGCTGGTGACCGAGCCGGCAATATTGCTGAGGACCACCGAGTAGGCGCCCGACTGATTGCCTTGAGCTGAAGCCAACGTGAGAGTCGC
The DNA here is from genome assembly GCA_041166945.1 of Verrucomicrobiota bacterium. Classification (GTDB taxonomy): domain Bacteria; phylum Verrucomicrobiota; class Verrucomicrobiia; order Limisphaerales; family JADJPG01; genus DASTLJ01. The sequence continues at coordinate 281 of JBEEGQ010000252.1, read as the reverse complement.
GCTGATGGCGCCGGTAAGTGGCTGGTTGTTAAACCACCATTGATAGGAGGGATTGGGTAAGCCGGTGGCCGTGATCGTTAAGTTGGTGGTTTGCCCCTGGTTCAGGACGCAATCCGCGGGTTGTGTCGTGATGATGGGCGCCTGGTAGACGGTCAAGTTGACCTCGCTGCTGGTGACAGCGGCTGCGGCGTTGTTGACATCGACCTTGTAACCGCCCGCCTGGGAAGCGGTCACTCCGGAAAGTGTGAGAACGGAATTCGTGGCGTTGGCGATGGGCGCTC
>JBEEGQ010000251.1:0-4855 GCA_041166945.1 Verrucomicrobiota bacterium | reverse complement strand
AGTGGGCGATCCCTGGTAGACATCCGGCGCCCAGACCTGGAGCGGGAATGCCGCAATCTTGAATGCCAGTCCCGCAACGACCAGGAGCAGCCCCAGCAAAAACAGCGGCTTGTCGGCCAGGGCTGCCGTGCGTTGGGACAGCTCGATGAAATTCATCGTGTTCGCCGTGCCATAAACCAGGGCGATGCCATACACCATGAACGCCGACGCCATCGCGCCAAGTATGAGATACTTCACACCCGCTTCCAACGACGACTGGCGGTTGCGTTGAAAGCTGGTGAGCACATAAAACGAGACCGTGATGAGTTCGATCGAGACAAACAGCATCGCGAAATCGTTTGCACTCGCGGCGAAAAGCATTCCCGCCAGCGCAAACAGTTGCAGGCTGAAATACTCCGAGACTCCCGAGGTGAATCGCGACGAATAATCGACCGACATCACGGCGACGACCGCCCCCGCCACCAGGAACAGTCGCTTGAAAAAGAGACCAAAGTCGTCGCTGATGAAACTCCCATTGAACGCGAGCTCGTTGAAGTGCTTCCATTCGCCAGTGGTCAGAAGCTTCACGGTGTACGGCGGCCAGATGAAGGTCGCAACCAGCATCAAGACCAGGGCGGCGGCGATGATGTAGCCCAGCTTCCGCCGGTTTTCAGGAGGCATCCAGAGGTCGAGCAGCAGCACTCCCAAACCAAGAACGAGGACGCTCAGTTCGTATTTGATAAGGTAAAGATCGTTCATTCGGCGCGAGTGTGCATTTTCTCAGGAACCGCCGTCGCCGTCGCCTGTTTCACGATCTGATCGGCGTCCGGCTTGATTTTGTCGGCCAGCAACCCAGGAAAAAATCCGAACACGAGGAGCGCGGCGAGCAGCAGCACGAACGGCACTTTTCGCCACGCGTTCGCATCGGGAACGTCCGGGCCCGTGGCCTCGCCGTGCAACACGCTGCGGACCGCGCGCAACATGTAAACCGCGCCGATGATCAGCGCCCCCCACGCGGCTGCCGCGGCGAATTGCCAGCCGGAATGCAGCCCGCTCTTCCAGGTCCCAAAAAGCACCGTGATCTCCCCGGCGAAATTGGCGAACCCGGGCAGCCCGCAGCCCGCCAGCATCGCCATGATCAGCGCGGCGCCGATGAATGGAATCCGTCGGAGCAATCCTCCCATTTCGTCCATGTTCAGCGTGCCCGTGTGCGCGCGCAGGTAGCCGCTCAAGCCGAACGTGAGCGCGGCGAGAAATCCATGCGCGATCATGACGATGACGGCTCCCGTCACGCCGATCAGGGAGAGACTGGCGAGCCCGAGGAATGCGAAGCCCATGTGCGCCACCGACGAATTGCCGATGAGCTGGTTCAGGTCGCGCTGTCGCATGGCCACCCAGCCGCAATAGACGATGTTGCCGAGGCACAGAAACGCCAGAACTTGCATCCATGCCTGCGCGCCGGCCGGCATCAGCGGCAACGCGATGCGGAGGATTCCGTAAAGCCCGAATTTCTTCAATACCCCCGCGTGCAGCATCGCCGTGGCCGTCGGCGCCGCTCCATATCCCAGCGGCGCCCAGGTGTGGAAAGGCCATAGCGAAACCAGGATTCCGAATCCGAAGAGCAACAGGGGAAAGATGAAATGCTGCGACGCAGCCGACATGGGCGTGGCCTTGAAGTATTCCGTCACCTTCACGATATCGAACGAGCGCGGCGATCCGTCGGGCATTTGGGCGGGCAGCTGAAGATAAAGCGCGATGAGTCCGAACAATGCGACGAGCGCGCCCAGGGTCAGGTACATGGTGATGTTGAACGTCGCGTAATTCTTGTTCTCCCCGCGCCCCCACACACCAATCATGATGAAAGTGGGCACCAGCGCGAATTCATGGAATGCGTAAAAGAAAAAGAGGTTCAGCGAGGCGAAGGCGCCGAGGATCCCGCCCGTCATCACCATCAACAGCAGATAAAACTCCTTCTCGTGAGTTTTGATTTCCCACGAAGCGCACGCCGCGGCAAATGCCACGATCGCTCCCATCAGGATCAGGCCCACGTTGAGGCCGTCGACCCCGACGTGATAATTAATCCCGAGCCCCGGAAGCCATTCGAACATCTGGGCGAACTGGTAATGGCCATGGATCTGGAGCTGGGCCGCGGTGGGTTTGAAGCCGGCATCGAACCTGAAGAAAACGAACAACGCCAGCACGGCGGTGGCCAGCGTGGCGAGCAGGGCCACCGCGCGAATTACCGGGCGGTATTCGCGCGGGACGCAGAGGATCGCAAGGGCCGCGAACAGCGGGATGAAAATGATGGCGGTCAGCATGGGTGCAGGGCGCGAAACTCAAAAATCGAATTTCAAATATTTAAAAGCCAGTGCGGACATAATTATCGCAGGGCCAGGAACAGAACGACCACAAGGCCCGCCACCACCAGAAAGGCATACGTTTGCACGTTGCCGCTTTGAACCAGGCGCAGGGCGCGCCCGATAATTTCGGTGGTGCCGGAAATTCCGCGCACGGCAAGGCCGGCGATGATCCAGCGGTCCCAGGCATCGGCGAATTTCGCGAGCGCCTCGTGCGTGACGCGGATGATGCCGGAGTAAATTTCATCGAAATAAAACCGGTTGCGCATCGCGCGGGCCAGGAGCCCGAGCTTCGCTGGCAACGGATCGTGAGCCGCCCGGGCATACAACGCCCAGGCAAAGGAAAAACCAAAAGCCACCGCGCCGAGACTGGCCAGGGCCGCCAGCGGCGAGTGGCCGAATGGCGCGAACAACGTATCGAGAAAATTGCCGTGAGCCGCCGGCGCACCGGGATGAAACTGGCGATCGATGAAAGCGTCGATGCCCCAGAACCCCGCCAGCAGTGATGGCACGGCCAGCACGCGAAGCGGCCAGGTCATCACCCCGGGAGATTCGTGCGAGTGACTTGAATTATCGGAGCGGGAATCCCCGAGGAACGCCACGAGGAACAGACGCGACATGTAGAACGTGGTGAGAAACGCGACGACTACGCCGACGATGAAAAGGAATGGGCTGTGGCCGGCCGCCTGCGCCAGGATCGCGTCCTTGCTGTAAAACCCGCTGAAACCGGGGACACCGCAGAGCGCCAGGGTGCCGATGAGAAACGTGCGGTAGGTCCACGGCATCCTCTGCTTGAGCCCGCCCATTTTCCAGATGTTCTGTTCGTGGTGACAGGCATGGATGACCGAGCCGGCCCCCAGGAAAAGGAGTGCCTTGAAAAACGCGTGAGTGGCGAGGTGATACATCGCTGGCGTTGGCCCGCCGAGTCCCACGGCCATGATCATGTAACCCAGTTGGGAGAGGGTGGAGTAGGCGAGGATGCGCTTGATGTCATCCTGTTGCACCGCGACCAGTGCCGCCAGCAGCGCGGTGAAGCCGCCGATCCAGGCGATGATATCGGGGGCAGACACCCCGTTCAGAATGGCGAGCGGTCCGGGCCATACATTTTGGGACCCGATCAAAAACGAGACGCGACAGAGCATGTAAACGCCCGCGGCGACCATCGTGGCGGCGTGGATCAGCGCGGAGACGGGGGTCGGCCCTTCCATCGCATCCGGCAGCCAGACGTGCAGCGGAAACTGGGCGCTTTTGCCCATCGCACCGCAAAAAATAAGGATGCCGGCGAGAGCCGCGACGCCGCCGAGCGCTTCGGGTTTGGCCTGCAGGACGGTTTGCAGTTTCTGGAAGTCGACTGATCCGAGCATTGCCCAAACGAGGAGGATGCCGAGGATGAAACCGAAATCGCCGAGGCGATTTGTCAGAAACGCCTTTTTTGCGGCATCGGCCGCGGAAGGCCGTTCGTACCAGAATCCGATGAGCAGATAGCTGGAGACGCCCACCAGCTCCCAGAAGATGAACATCATGACGAGGTTGTTGGCCAGGACAATGCCGAGCATCGAGAACATGAAGAGGCTCAAGCTGGCGAAGTAACGGCCCATCGCCCGATCCTCGCGCATGTAGCCTTGGGAATAGATGTGAATCAGGCCGCCCACGCCGGTCACGATGAGCAGCATGATAAGGCTGAGGGGATCCAGTCGCAGCCCGAGGTCCACCTGAAACTCGCCGATATGCAGCCAGGGTATGGACGCGGCATCCGCATGATTGGTGAGCCGGAGCGATTCCTGCAGCAGCAGAAAAAGTCCGAGGCTCAGCACGAACGAGAGGACGACGGCGGTGATCGAAATGGTGGCGCTCTGGCGGCCGTCCCGCCGCGTGAACAGCGTGATGACCACCGCCGAGAGCAGCGGCAGCAGGAGGATGACCCAGGCGAGATCGGTAATCTGAAAATTGTCGAACATCGTCAAGGCCGCGCAGCCTACTCAAACCCTTTTTGCGAGTGAATAGAAATCCTCTTCGCGTGCCGATTGCGAAACCCGTGCTCAGACCTCCAGAAACAGCTCGCGCACAGGAATGCTAATCGCTTTTGCAATCCGGAGCAGCGCGGAGACCGAAGCGTGTTCTTCCCCTCGTTCCACCCGCCCGAGGTAGTTGGGATGAAGCTCCGCTTTCTCGGCCAGTCGTTCGATGGTGAAGCCAGCCCGCATCCGCTCCTTGCGGATCGTTCTTCCGAGGGGGACGCGGTAATCGCGGGGGGCAAGGGGTCACATCTCGACATTTGACAAGTGACAAATGAATTTGGCTGGGTGTCACCGGGCACTCAAAACCAGTCCCCGGGGCAACGAACGACGGACGATCTTCCGCGATGAGCGCGACCGGAAGCATTTCCTGGACTTGCTGGCATCTCAATCCGATCCATGTAATGGGGTTGGGTCTGGGCAAGAAGCAACGAGCGGCAGGAAAGGATTTTGGCTTTCAACCGCGCCCTCAAGAGAAGCGGTCGCGCAACGATTGAAAGTGCT
>JBEEGQ010000250.1:0-8671 GCA_041166945.1 Verrucomicrobiota bacterium | reverse complement strand
GTTATAAGCCAGCCGACGTGGATCGCGGCCCCCGCACCTGCCATCCCGGTGCGGCGCCTGTGGCCTGTCCCGACTGACCCGATTGTGAACAACCCCGGCAGCCCGGCCACCACTTCCGATGACGCTCAATTGCTCCGCCGTATCGCCCGCCGCGATCGCGCCGCAGTCAGCCAGCTTTATGATCGTTATTCGGGCGTTCTTTACTCCACGGTTCTCCGCATCTTGAACAACCCCGCCGAAGCCGAGGATGTCCTTCAGGATGTCTTCGTCCAAATCTGGAACAAGGCACCCTCCTACGATTCGGCCCTCGGCAAGCCCTTCAATTGGGCCATGACGATGACCCGAAACAAGGCCATCGATCGGTTGCGCTCGTTGCGAAGGCATTATTTGTTCATCGGCGAAATTACCGTCGAGGGCGAGGACTCCCGCGAGGCCGCCCTTCGTCCCGATGACGTTTTCGATTCGGACCAGGTGGCGACGGTCCGTTCCGCGGTGGCGACACTGCCGCTCGAACAACGGCAGGCCATCGAGATGGCTTTTCTGGGCGGGATGACCCAGAACGAAATCGCCGATGCGCTTCGCCAGCCGTTGGGAACCGTCAAGGCGCGCATCCGCCGTGGAATGCTCAAACTGCGCGACAGCCTGCGCCATCTGCTATGATCGACGAGCATTCCGAATCTCAGGCAAGCCTCTATGTGCTCGGCGCATTGTCGGAATCCGATTCGCAAGCCTTCGAGGCGGCGCTTCGTTCCCAGCCGCAACTGCGCGCCCTGGTTCAGGAATTTCGAAACGCCACTGACCTCCTCCCCGCGGCGTTTCCTCCGGCGTCCCCGTCATCCGAACTGAAAGCAAAAGTTTTCGCGGCCATCGATTCTCCCGCGGCTTCCATAAAGCCCGTCGGCGCCATCGTCTCGCCCGGCTGGATGGAATGGGTGCCGTGGGCGCTGGCCGCCTGTTTTGCGGTGCTCTGTGTGGTGCTGATTTCCGTTGGGAAAAATCTGCGCGATCAGGCGCTCTCGCTCAGCGACCGTCTCGAGGAACGCAATTCCGAAGCCGCGGAGCTCAAAGGCCGTCTCGATCAACTTCAGACGCAAACCGTCGCCACCGCCACCAACTACGAGCAACGGCTTCTGAACGTCGAAAAGCAGGCGATAGCGAGGATCGACGACCTGGGTCGCCAGTCCGCCGCACTCACCAACCAGCTGTTCCGTGACCAAGCCGATTTGAAAAGGCGCCTCGCCACGTCGGAAGCCGGCGCCACGCAACTCGCCCGTGAAAAGAAAACCCTCGAGGAAGCTATTGCGATTCTCCAGATTTCCGGCGTCGACCGTTTCAATAACGCGAAGGTCTCCATCCTTCATCCCACGCCGGACGGCTCCCCGGGCACCGTCGGCGCCTCGGTCTGGATCGCCCAGGATCAGCGCGGGCTCGTCGCTCTCGATAAATTGCCGGGCTTCACAAACCCCGCCGCCCAGGATTACCAACTCTGGCTCATCGATCCCAACTCCCCAGCGCCCATCAGCGGCGGCGTGTTCCAGCCCGATGCCTCAGGCAGCGTGCGGTTCGCATTCGCGGCCCCGACCGTAAAAACCATCGACCGCTTCGCCGTGAGCATCGAGCCGAAGGGCGGTGCGCCGCGTCCGACTGGAAGAATTGTTTTGGCCGGCAATTGATGCCAGGCAGCGTTCGAAAACCCTTCACGCCCGTTCAACGGCAAATCCAGCCGCCGCCTAACACAAGGTCATCCTGATAAAATACACAGGCCTGTCCCGGCGTGATCGCCCGCTGAGGCGCATGCATCTTCACCCGGGCGCCGCCGTTCTCCGTGGGCGTGATCGTCGCCGCCGCTCCCGGATGATTGTACCGGATTTTCGCCGTCGCCTCCAGCGACGATGGGGGGGCCTCGAACGGAATCCAATTGCAGCGTTCGATTGTGAATTCCTGGCGATCGAGACGGGTTTCGTCGCCGACGATCACACGATTGTTCACCGCATCCAGCTCGAGGACATATAACGGTTTCGCCGACGAAATTCCGAGTCCCTTTCGCTGGCCAATCGTAAAAAACTCGATGCCGTCGTGGTGTCCCAGCACGCGGCCCTGCTCGTCGATGATTTCTCCGCGATGCCGTTCGACGAGCTTCGACGATTCCAGGAACTGGCCGTAATCCCGATCCGGCACAAAGCAGATCTCCATGCTCTCCTCCTTGTCGGCCGTCTTGAGCTGGCAATCGCGCGCGATGTCGCGCGTGTCACTCTTGGTCAACTCGCCCAGTGGAAACAGCGTCCGGGCCAGCTGCTCCTGTTTGAGGGAAAACAGAAAATAACTTTGATCCTTGCGCGAGTCCCGGCCGCGCTTGAGCAGCCAGCGAACACCCGCCGCGTCCTTCTCGACGCGCGCAAAATGGCCCGTGGCAATTTTTTCGGCGCCCAGGTGGCGCGCGCGCTGGATTAGAGTTCCGAACTTGAGTCGTTCATTGCAAACCACACACGGGTTGGGCGTGCGCCCCGCCTTGTATTCCTCTGCAAAGTAGCTGATGACCTGCTTCTGAAATTCCTCGGCTTCATCCACCAGGTAGTAGGGGATGTTCAGCTTGTGCGAAACCGCCCGCGCATCCGTCACGGCCTGCGGTCCGCAACATTTGTCTTCCGCGCGATTCACGCAATCCTGCGGCCAAAGTTTGAGCGTGATTCCAATGACGTCCCATCCTTGCTCCACCAACAAGGCCGCCGCTGCCGAGGAATCCACTCCTCCGCTCATTCCCACCACCACGCGTTCTTTCGATGATAAGCCCAATGCCGACATGTTCCACCAACGTAGGGACTGTTGGCCGAAGTTCAAAGATCAAACACCCGCAACCTGCCATGCCCAGCGCCCGGCGAAACCCGGTTGCGGCACAGGGATGGACGCCATGGATACCTTCAACTTTGAGGTTTGAGGTTCATGCGGCGCCCCGCTACCGTTGTTCATGCCGTTTACGAAACTTGGCCTCTCCAAGGCCGCACTCGAGGGCGTTCGCGCCATGGGTTACACTCAACCCACGCCCATCCAACTCCGCGCGATTCCGATCATGATGGAGGGGCGCGACGTCATCGGCAGCGCCCAGACGGGCACCGGCAAGACCGCCGCTTTTGCCCTGCCCATATTGACCCGCCTTGGCGAACCGGGTGGCGGCACGCGCGCGCTCATCCTCGAGCCGACACGCGAATTGGCCGCGCAGGTCGAGACCGCGTTTCGGGACCTGGCGCGATTCATGAAACTCCAGATCGCGGTTGTCTATGGAGGCGTCGGATATGGCAAGCAGACCGATGCGCTCCGCGCCGGCTCGGATATCATCGTGGCCACGCCGGGCCGCCTCCTCGATCACATGGGCCGCGGCAATTGCCGTTTCGATCGGGTGTCACATCTGGTCCTGGATGAAGCCGATCGCATGCTGGACATGGGCTTCTTGCCGGATGTCCGCCGCATCCTCGATCGATGCCCGCGGGATCGTCAGACCTCGCTTTTTTCAGCAACCATCCCGCCGCAGATCGAGACCCTTATCCAGTGGGCGATGCGAAGTCCGGAGACGATCGAAATCGGCGCGCGCCGGGCTCCCGCCGAAACCGTCAAGCATGTGGTCTATCCGGTGGCCGAGTCGCAGAAGGCGCAGTTGCTGCTCGCGCTGCTGGACCAGGTTCATTATGAGTCGGTGATCGTTTTCTGCCGAACCAAGCACGGCGCCGACAGCGTGGGCAGCCAGCTCAAACGGGGCAATCACTCGGTCGCGATCCTTCATTCCAACCGGACCCAAAGCGAACGCGAGCAGGCGTTGAGCGGGTTTCGCAACGGCCGTTTCGAGGTGCTCGTCGCCACCGACATCGCCGCTCGCGGCCTCGATATTGCCGACGTGAGCCATGTCATCAACTACGATGTCCCCCAGCATCCCGAGGATTATGTCCATCGCATCGGCAGGACGGGCCGCGCCCAGGCCAGCGGGGATGCCTTCACCATCATGGTGGCCGAGGACAGACCTCATATGTCGTCCATCGAACGTTTCATCGGACAACAAATCCCGCGCACCAAGCTGGAGGGTTTTCAATACACCTTCTCGACCGTGCTCGACGACAAGCCCGGAAGCCCGGATGCGCACGCCAACAAAGTGAAGGGGGTCCGGGTCCACGGCGGTTATTATTGCGGGCCCGCGCGACGAAAAAGACGTTAGCCCGCGCCTCCAAACGATGGAGCGCGGCCTTCAGCCTGCATGATCCGATTCGGTCCGCTCCAATTGAAGAGCAATCTCTTCCTGTCGCCGCTCGCCGGCTACACGAACCTGCCGTTCCGCCTCACGTTGCGCGAACTGGGCGGCCTGGATTTCGCCACAACCGATCTGGTCAACGCCCGATCGCTTCTCGAGAAAAATCCCAAGGCCCTCAAGCTCATCGAAACGAACGAACGCGATCAACCTCTCGCGGTCCAGTTGTTCGGATCGGTTCCCGGGGAGATGCGCGACGCCGCCCTGTTCCTTCAGGAACGTGGCATCGCTTCGATCGACATCAACATGGGTTGCCCGGTCCGGAAGGTCTGCCGCGTGGGCGGCGGATCAGCGATGATGACCGAACTGGATAAAACCTCGCAACTTGTCCGCGGCATGGTGGATGCCCTCCGCATTCCCGTCACCGCAAAGATGCGGCTCGGATGGGACGATGCCAATCTCACCGCTCCGGACCTCGCGCGGGCGCTCGAGGATGCCGGCGCCGCGGCCGTCTTCGTTCATGGGCGCACCCGGGAACAGGGATTTTCCGGGACGATCAACCTCGCTGGAATTCGCGCGGTCGCCCAAGCCGTCCGTCGCATCCCCGTTATCGGCAACGGCGACGTGACGACGCCGGAAGCGGCAAAAGCGATGATCGAGGCCACCGGCTGCGCGGGCGTCAGCATCGGCCGCGGGGCTTTCTACAACCCCTGGATTTTTCTTCATACCCGGCATCACCTGGACTCCGGGGAGCTTTTGCCGGACCCAAAATTTGCGGAACGTGTCCGTGTTTTGTGCCGGCATTTCGATTTGATGTGCGAGGTGTTCGGCGAGGAGCATGGATGCCGGATGTTTCGCAAGGTGGCTCCGTGGTACGCCAGGCGGTTTGGCCCTTCAGCCGAGTTCAACAAAAAAGTGGTGCTCCTCAAGGACCGGGCGCATTTCCATGACATCCTGGAAAACTACCTGCGCTGGCGCGAACAATTCCTCGGGCCGGATGGCGAATTGCTCCCGCGTTTTCAGCCCCCGCCCATGGTCGCCAGCTTCATGCAGGAGCCGGCCGTGGCCCGCCGCGAGTCGATCCCGGTGCCAAAAGGCCCCGTCGAGATTTGGTAAGGCGTTATTTTTGACGGGCTCGCCGCCACCAGCCTGCCAGTCGCGCGCCCCAGCCCTGGCCCGACAGCGCTGTAAGGGCGTGACGCGCTTCATGGCAACGCGGGTCAAGTTGCAGCGCCTGCTCATACGACAGGCGTGCCGCGGCCATCAGTCCCAGCGTCGCTTGACATTGTCCGGCCATCACCCAAAGGACCGTGTGATCCGGACGGACACCCAGCGCTTGCTGGACGAGCTTCAACGCCAGTGTGAATTGGCGGTAAAACGCCCGAATCCGCGCGGCCAGCCATGCCACAAACCAATCGCCCGGTGTCAGCGCGAGGGCTTTCTCGAAGCAAAAATCCGCGCGCTTTTCCTGCCTCGCCAGGAGCACATCTCCCCGCGCGAGCCAGACATACGACGTGTCACCCCGCGCCTCGACTGCGGCATCCGAAAAAGTCATTGCGGCATCGGTGTCGCCCAGGCGCGCGAGCGCCACGGCTTTCGCAGCCAATAAAACAGGTTCATCCGGGAAACGTTCGAGCGCCTTGTCGGCCCATAGCTTGGCCTCGCTGAACTCGCCCATCTCGATGAGCGCGCGTACCTGCCCGGACCAGGCTGTGGTGTTGTATGGATTGAATTCGAGGGCTTTCGCAAACGCCCTCAACGCCGCCTCAAAATCCGCATGCTCGAACGCTGCCTGGCCTTCCGCCAAACACCGGGGTTCATCGTGGCCCGTCGTCTGCCGGCACGGCAACCCCTCGCTCCCGGGTCCAAATTCGAGATTGGCAAAACGGCTCATCGGCTCATGACAAGATTACAGCTATTCGACAGGGCTTCGCTCCATTCGTTGTGTGCCATTTCAGGCACCGTCCCTCCTCGCCCGACGAGGCTGTGCGCGTAGCGATTATTTCCCGTCCAACGCGGTGGGTCAAAGATTGGATCGGAGTTGCCTGCGTTGACACCGCGCCGTCCTTTCGTTACGAACGGGCCATGCGTTCCAATATCTTCGCGCTGCTTTGCTGTCTTCCGCTCTTCGCCGCGGTCGCCGCCGACGCGCCCGCCACGTTCAAAGTGGGTGAGTTCACATTCACCCGGCCTGCGGAATGGGAATGGGTCGAAAGCAGTTCGCCCATGCGCAAGGCCCAACTCAAGATTCTCGGCGACGACAAGAAAAGCGCCGCCGAAATTGTCTTCTTCCACTTCGGCGCTGGACAAGGAGGCGATACCAAGGCCAACATCGACCGCTGGCTTGGCCAGTTCGAGGAGCCCCGCCCAAAATTAAATCCTAAAACCGAGGAAACCACCGTCGCCGGACGCAAAATCAATTACGTCTCGGCCGAGGGCACCTATATGGAAGGTCCGCCGGGCGGCCAAAAAACGCCGCGACCTGGCTATGCCTTGCGGGGCGCCATCGTGGAGAGCGACGATGGGAGCGTTTTCATCAAGCTGAGCGGCCCCGCGGCTCTCGCGCAGAAATCGCAGGCCGCCTTCAGGAAAATGGTCGAGAACGCGGCGGCAAAGAAATAGGAAATTTTCGTGGCGGCCGGCGCCCGAGTTTCCAGCAACCACTGTCGCATGCCTCATCCCCTCGCCGGCCAGCCTGCTCCGCGCTCGATGCTTCTGGATGCCGCCGCCCTCGAGCGCGCCTATTACGAACAGCAACCGGATCCTGCCAACCCCCATCAAGCCGTCGTCTTCGGGACCAGCGGCCACCGCGGCACGCCGCTGGATGGAAGTTTTACCGACTCGCACATCGCAGCGATCACCCAGGCGGTGATTGAATATCGGAGCGCACGCGGTTACACGGGCCCGTTGTATCTCGGGAAGGACACGCATGCCATCTCGACGCCCGCCGAACGAACGGCGCTGGAGGTTTTCGCCGCGCACGGCGTCGACACCCTGATTTCAGCCGACAATGAACCCACTCCCACCCCCGCGGTATCGCTCGCCATCCTCAATCACAATCGCACCCGAAAAACCGGACTGGCCGATGGCCTGATCCTCACCCCGTCGCACAATCCGCCACAGGACGGCGGAATGAAATACAACCCGCCTCATGGCGGGCCCGCAGACACCGACGCGACGGGCTGGATCGAGAAACGAGCCAATGAATTGTTGCGAGGCGCAAACCGCGATGTAAAACGCATCCCCTACGAACGGGCCAGGGCCGCCGCGACAACCCGGCCTTTCGATTTTCGACAGGAATATATCCGGCATCTCGGGACCGTGATCGACTTCGAGGCCATCAAATCCGCTGACCTCAGCATCGGCGTCGATCCCCTCGGCGGCGCTTCCATCCATTACTGGCTGCCCATTTCCCAATGGACCGGCTGCAAATTTAACGTCGTCAATGAAACGCTCGATCCCGCGTTCTCCTTCATGCGCGTGGATCATGACGGGAAAATTCGGATGGATTGTTCGAGCCCGTGGGCCATGGCGGGGCTCGTGGAATTGAAGGACAAATTCGACATCGCCTTCGGCAGCGACCCGGATGCCGATCGGCACGGGATTGTCACCCCGAGCCGCGGGCTGCTGAATCCCAATCATTATCTCGCCGCAGCAATTCATTATCTCCTGGCTCATCGCCCGGGCTGGTCCCCGACCGCGGCGATCGGAAAAACCGTTGTCACATCCGGAATCATTGATCGTGTGGTGGCCGCTGCCGGCCGCCGCCTGCTCGAAGTGCCCGTCGGTTTCAAATTTTTCGCTCCCGGCCTTTACGATGGCACCTGCTGCTTCGGCGGCGAGGAGAGCGCTGGGGCAAGTTTCCTGCGCCGGGACGGATCGGTCTGGACCACCGACAAGGACGGAATTCTGCTTTGCCTGCTCGCGGCGGAGATGACCGCGCGCACCGGCAAGGACCCGGGCGAGCTCTACGCGGGAATCGCGGCGCAACACGGGGAATCCTTCTACACCCGCATCGATGCTCCGGCCACGCCGGAACAAAAAAGCGCATTCAAGAAGCTCAGCCCCGATGACGTGAGCGCCACCACTCTCGCTGGCGATCCGATTATCGCGAAGCTGACAAAAGCGCCCGGCAACAACGCCCCCATTGGCGGGCTGAAGGTGACAACCGCAAACGGGTGGTTCGCCGCGCGGCCGAGCGGGACGGAAAATATCTGCAAAGTTTACGCCGAAAGTTTCCGCAGCGCTCCGCACCTCGACGCGATTGTTGTTGAAGCGCAGGCACTGTTGACACGAACCCTCGGAAATTAGCATCAAGCGCGCCGGCGCCCGATTTGGCAGGGAGAGATCCCCCGGACTTTTTTGCGCGCATTGCGTCCGAAACGCCTGTTTTGGAGGGATGCGCCTCCTCTCCCGCCCTTCGGGCACCCTCTCCTCCAT
>JBEEGQ010000249.1:0-38857 GCA_041166945.1 Verrucomicrobiota bacterium | reverse complement strand
GGCCGCGGGAATTTGAAACAGCACCAGCAGCGGCATCATTCCGGTGATAAGCCCCAGCACCGTCGCGCTCGCGCCGAGCGTCCTGGCATAGAGCACCATGGGGCTGCCGATGATGATTTGAAAAGAGAGCGCGTTGAACGTCGCGAAAAAAAACGCGTTGTTCAATCCGGGCGGAAGCGAGTCCTTTGCGGCTGGCGCGGTCACGGGCGCGAATCGTTCCACACGTGCCGTGGAAAGCCAGCGGAGAATTGCCCGGCCTCGAGAACGGGATTGAGGTTTCGCGTCTCTTCCTGTTCCTTTGTTGTCTTCCGTGACACAGCCGCTCGTCCAGCTCGACAATGCAGACGTGACGTTGAACGGGAGGCACATCCTCCATTCGATTTCATGGCGGCTTCTGCCCGGTGAACACTGGGCCATTCTCGGCGGCAACGGCTCGGGCAAAAGCACACTGCTGCGCCTGGTGCGCGGCGAACTATGGCCCGATCCACCCGGTGGCCGGCGCTTCTATGCCATCGATGGCATTGCCCAATCCAGCGCCGTCGGCATCCAGCAGGCAATGCCCTGTGTCTCCCCCGAACTCCAGCAGCGCTACCTGCGCGAGGAACGGAATCTCTCCGTCCGTCAGGTCATCGAGTCCGGTTTCGAAGGCGGCGATTTTGTTTATCAAACCATCACAGCCGCCCGGAGAAAAAGCGCCGCTCACCTCGCCCGCCGCGTGGGCGTTGCCGGGTTGCTCCACCGAGACGCCCAGGAATTGTCGACGGGCGAATTGAGACGGGTGCTCATCGCCCGGGCGCTGGCCGGCAAGCCGCGCGTGCTGGTTTGTGACGAAATCTGCGACGGGCTCGACGCGCCCGCGCGCGCCGCCTTGCTGGCCATGCTTGACCGCCTGGCGCGCTGCGGCACGCAGTTGCTAATCACTACTCACCGGCCCGACGAGGTGATTGCATCGATCACTCATTGGCTGCGGCTCGAAAAGGGAAGGGTCATCGGGCAGAGCGATTCGCCGCCACTCCCCCCGTTCGATGTCCCGCCTTTAGGCGGTCCCCGCAGCGATGCGTCAGACTTAGGCGGGAGGAGACCGGCTGCAGCCGGGACACCGAACGGGCGCGCCCGGAAAATGAAGGGCCGCCGATTCATCCACATTCGTAACGCCGCTGTTTTCCTCGGCGAAAGGCCGGTGTTGCGCGATTTGAACTGGGAGATGCGCGAGGGCGAAAACTGGGCGGTCGTGGGGCCCAATGGCGCCGGCAAATCCACCTTTCTCAGGCTCGTGGTCGGCGATCTCCAGCCGGCCTGGGGCGGCGAAGTGAAGCGATTCGAATTCACCTCCCGAAACACCATCTGGGAAATCAAACGCCGCTTCGGTTTTGTTTCGCCTGAGCTGCAGGCGAATTATCGCGAGGATATCACCGGAGCCGAGGTGGTCGGATCCGGTTTTTTTTCGAGTGTGGGAAAGACGCGCCGGCTGGTCCCGAATCAACGTGCGCGAGTGGACGCGCTTGTCAGGCAGCTGGGTTTGGAGGCGTTGGCCAACAGGAACGCACGCCAGCTGTCGTATGGCGAATTCCGCAAATTATTGCTCGCGCGCGCCCTCGTCCACCGGCCACGGATCCTGGTCCTGGACGAGCCGTTCGATGGATTGGACGCGGGCTCGCGATCGGTCTTGAAAGGATTGCTGGAACGAATCGCCGCGGGAGGCACCAGCCTGCTGGTTGTCACGCATCATCAGGCCGATCTTCCCGCCTGCACCTCGCATGTCGCCTGTTTGAAAAACGGGCGCTTGAAGATTCGGACTCGGTTGAATTCCAGCGCGACCGGTCGTGCCGGATTTTTTTCGGGAGATCAGAGCTGAACCATTTCGGCGACCTGCGCGACATCCTTGTCGCCGCGGCCTGAGAGATTCACCACGACGATTTGATCCGAGGGCAGCTGGGGGGCGCGTTCCATGCAGGCGGCGATGGCGTGGGCGCTCTCGAGGGCCGGAATGATGCCTTCCAGGCGCGCCAGTTTTTGGAAGGCGTTCAACGCCTGATCATCCGTCGCACAGGAATATTCGACCCGTTGCTGGTCGCGCAGCCAGGCGTGCTCCGGGCCGACGGCGGCGTAATCGAGCCCGGCGCTGACACTGTGGGTCGACTGGATCTGGCCGAAGGCATCCTGCAGGATGAAGGACTGGGTTCCCTGCAGGACTCCGAGTGATCCACCCTGAAAACGCGCCGCGTGTTGTCCCGGCAAAATGCCCCGGCCCCCGGCCTCCACTCCCAGCATCTTCACGCCGCTGTCACCCATAAACGGATAAAACAATCCGATGGCATTCGACCCGCCGCCCACACACGCGATCAGCAAATCGGGCAGGCGCTTTTCCTGTTCGAGAATCTGGTGCCGCGCTTCATCGCCAATCACACGCTGGAAATTTCTCACCATCACCGGATACGGATGCGCTCCATAGGCAGTGCCCAGGATGTAATGCGTCGTCCGGACATTGGTGACCCAGTCGCGCATCGCTTCATTGACGGCCTCCTTGAGTGTCTTTTGGCCGGCGCTCACCGGCACCACCTCGGCGCCCAGCATTTTCATGCGAAAAACATTCAGGCGCTGCCGTTCGCAATCGACCTCCCCCATGTAAATCACGCACTGAAATCCGAACATCGCCGCCACGGTCGCCGTGGCAACACCGTGCTGTCCCGCACCGGTCTCCGCGATCACACGCGTCTTGCCCATCCGCCGGGCCAGCAGGATCTGCCCGAGCGCATTGTTGATTTTATGGGCGCCCGTGTGAAGCAGGTCTTCCCGCTTGAGATAAATCTTGGGGCCGCCCAGCTCTTTCGATAATCGCTCCGCGAAATAGAGCGGGGTCGGACGGCCGCAAAACTCGCGCAGGTAATAGTCCAGTTCCCGCTGGAACTCGGGATCTTTTTGCGCGCGAAAATATTCCTCCTCCAACTGCTGCAACGGGTGCATGAGGGTCTCGGGCACGAATCGCCCTCCGTAGGGTCCAAAACGGCCTTTTGCATCGGGCAGGTCTGCCTGGGCGCTCACACTCATCACTGACATGGAAATTAACGGATGCCGCGCCGGCCGTCGAGGAGGAGATTCGGGCGCCGAATCAGGGGCGCTTCTCGCGAACGCGGAAAAATTTCGACGTCGCGTTCGTGATCGGCGTGAACCATTCCGATTCCGGGAACAACCCCGGCACATTCGTCAGCAGTGTGAGCTGCGACGGGTTTGGGCCCGCCAGAATTTCATAGGTCCGCCGATCCACGGCGGGCCAGCTCAAGCGCGCCAGTTTGGCGTCCCACAACACCAAATCCTGCCGCAGCGCCTCATTCGGCGTCAGCGGATCCGTTCCCATCGCCTGTTCCATCGCATTGTTGTAGCCGTCCTCATCCAGGTCGTCGCGCGCGTCGAAATCCATGCTCCCGATGTTCACCATCTCCCAGCCGTCATCCAATCCGTCGCCGTCGGCGTCCTCGATGGGAACTCCGAGGAGGATGAGGCCGCCTGACAAAAGATTGCCGGAAGCGCCCGTCCCTTCGTCGCTCACCTCGAGACGCCATTCGCCCACGCTCGACTCGAAGAAATGGTGAGTGGACCAGTAGGTCCAGTCGATCGGCCCGGGGGCCGTGTCTGAATTGAACTGCTGCAAAACGCTGCGGGTGCCCGCCGGGGACACCAGTGTGACGCGAAGGTCGCCTCTCAACGGGTGGTCGGTCTTAAGACGCACTCCCACCTGCTCGCAAACCACCGCGGCATCCACCGGAAACCTCACGGTGAGCTTCGTCAGCGACAATTGCCCGCGCGCCATGCTGTTTGTGGCGATGAGTTGCTTCAATGCCAGCCCGTCGGTGCGCCCGATGAAGATGGCGGGGATCGGCGTGAAATCGGTGTTGCCCATCAGGCAGAGCTGATCGCCTCCGGGACATCCAGCGGGATCACGATTGGTTTGGAAATTGTAAATGACGGCGAATTCCGCGCCCGCAAGCGCCGCTTTGATGATTTTTTCATCGAAGTTATTTGTGCCCCGCTCGATCAAGGCCCCCTTGCCCCGCAGATCGGGCAGCACCACATTTGTCGCCAAACCCAGATCCACCATTCGCAACGGCGGCGTTGCCGTGTCCGGGTGCGGACCCGCGGCGGGCAGACAGCGGATGGAAGCGATGTTCGCCGGAACGTCCAGGCCACTGACGCGCAACCGCAAACCGTCATCCGGGATCGGCAGCGGTCCGATGACGGTCGCCGTGATTGTGGCGATCGCGGATCGCGGGGTCCAGCTGCGGGCCATTTTCACGGCGCGTCCCGCGTCGGGAATTCCGAATCCGTCGTTGTGGCTGACGAGCAGTCCCGCACCATTCAGCGTCAGGTCCGGATCGCCTCCGTCAAAATGCCGGGAAGACAACAGCAGGATTTGTTGGACATCGCGATAGGACAGGTTGGTGTTCGCCGAAAGGATGAGCGCCGCCACACCCGCCACCTGCGGCACTGAGGCGGAGGTGCCGGAAAAGCCCAACCCATTGAAAGCGAAATCCGAGAGGTATTGGAGGGGCGGCAGGTAGCTGACGAACATCGCGCCCGCCGTGCCCAGCAGATCGGTGGTGAACATCCCCGGTCCACCCGATTCCCCGCTCGGCGCCGCGACGAGAACCGAGGATCCCCGCTCGCTGTAGCTGGTGACACGCCCGGTGCGGGCAACGGACCCGACCGCGATAACGCGCGGGTCGGAACAGTAGGCATCGTCGTTTGGACTGGCGAGCTGTTGGCGATCGTTTCCGGCGGGACGCACCATGACAACGCCCCGTCCATTGCGTCCGTTGCGAATGGCGCTTTCGATGCCGATATTTTCGAGCGTCGTCAGTCCCATCAATCGCAATCCGTTATGCGTCCAACTGTGGCTTTGAACCGAAACCACGTTGGAAGCGTATTGGAACATATCCATTAATTTGTCATCGCCCGCGAGGCGGAGACTGGAGTTGTTGGTGAAAATGACCCAGCCCGCGAGGTGCGAACGGGGGGCGACACCGGCCATTCCGAAGCTGTTCTCGCTTTCCGCCGCCGCCAGGCCGGCGCATTCGGTTCCGTGCGCCCAGGTTGCGCTGCCGGCGAACGGCGTCGCGCTGTTGACCCCCGTCGAAAAATTCCGGTGCGGCGCGCCCGCTGCGCGATTGGTCAAATCGGGATGCGCCACCTCGATGCCGGTGTCGCCAATCGCGATCGTGATCCCTTCCCCGCGCGCGTAGGGCCATGCGCCGCGAACATTGAGATCCGGACCGAGCCGCATCCCGTTCGTTTGGTCCCGATTTTCCAGGTTCCACTGCCCGGTGACCCCGAACAGCAGTGGCACAAAATGAGGGTCATTTGGCCGGGCGGCATACAAACCATCGAGGGAAACCTCCTGTCGCATCACCGGATAACTGGCTGTCACGCCGGGAATGGACGCGATGCGGCCTGCCTCGCGCGCGGCTTGCGCGGCTCCCGCCGCCTGCAAAATAAAAACGTTCGATGTCACCGAACGCGAGAGGGTCAATTCCGCGCCCATCACGCTGCCGAGGGTTGTCCCGGGAGCCAATTCAACAACCACTTGATCTCCAAACTCGGTCGAGTTGGTCGATCCGTCATCCGCCTGGCCGCGCAGCCAGCGGGTGACAGGCGTTCCACCGCGCGCGGGCGCCAGCTCTTCGTCGAACCGAAACTTCCTCCCTTGCGGCAGCCGGAATTCCACGCTGGTCGAGTTTTGTCCCCATGCAAAACCGGCTGCAATGAAATGCAGCGGCAGGAGCACGACAACAAAAAGCAGCCCGGTTGGGTGACGCATGGATTAGCAGGATTGTAAATCACCAGAGCCGAATCGGCAAGCCAATGCATGGTGTCCCAATTTTAGGCGCCCACGCTTGCTTTCGGCCTTACCCGTCGCCACGCTCGCCCTCTCATTTTAAATGATGAAAATCCTCACGATCCTTGTCCCGGCACTTTTTTTCGCCATCCAACTCGTTGCCGCCCTTCCAGATTCCCAGAACTGGGGCTCCTTTCGCGGACCCAATTCCTCCGGCACCTCCGAATCCGCATTGCCCCCGGTGAAATTTGGTCCTGAAGAAAATGTCCTCTGGAAGGCGGACGCGCCCTGGTCACCCTCGTCGCCCTGCGTTTGGGGAAAGCGCCTTTTCATCACCACCTTCCACGAGGGCAACCTCGAGACCCGATGTCACGATGCCGGGAACGGAAAGTTGCTTTGGACCCGCGTCGCCTCCCGCGATCAGCTCGAGGAATTTCACGCCACCGAAGGCAGTCCGGCTTCCTCCACTCCGGCCACGGATGGAAAACATGTCGTCAGTTATTTTGGATCGTGCGGATTGGTTTGCCACGACTTTGACGGCAAGGAACTCTGGCGCCATCCGTTGCCCGTCGCCCGGACCGCCGGGGGTTTCGGCTCCGGAGTTTCGCCGATCATCGCCGGCAAATACGCGATTGTGAATCGGGATCAGGCCAAGAATTCCTTCATCCTCGCCGTCCGGTTGAGCGATGGAAAGACCGCCTGGGAAACGCCCCGCGTCGATTCGCCCACCAGTTATGGCACACCCATCCTCTGCAAAAATAATGGCGCGGAGGAAATCGTGATGGCCGGATCGCTTACTCTAAAAGCCTACGACCTTAAAAGTGGCGAGGAACGCTGGCGCATGACGGGTCTCCCCGCTTATACCTGCACCACACCGGTGCTGGGTGGAGGATTGCTTTTCTTCGCCGGCTGGTCGCCCGGCAAATCCGATTCCCCATGGCCCAAATGGGAAAACATTCTCGAAAAGCAGGATAAAAACGGCGATGGCATCATCACCGTCGACGAATACAAGGATGGCCCCGTCTGGTTCAAGGCACAGGACATTGACGGCAACGGCAAACTCGAACGCTCGGATTGGGATTCCATCGGCGGAATGATGAAGCGCGGCGAGAATGTCCTCCTCGCCATCCAGCCCGGGGGCCACGGCGATGTCACCGCCACTCACGTCGCCTGGAAATTTGACCGCGGCCTCCCGTACGTTCCATCACCCCTCTATTACGACCGCAAAGTCTATCTCATCAAGGACGGCGGTATGCTCTCCTGTTTCGACGCCGAGAGCGGGCGCGCCCGCTACACCCAGGAACGCTTGAACGCGATCGGAACGTATTACGCCTCCCCCATCGCCGCCGATGGCCGGCTCTACCTCTTCTCGATGGATGGCAAAGCCACGGTCGTGAAGGCGGGCGGCGACAAGCCGGAGATTTTGCACCGCGCCGATTTTGGCGAGCGCATCGCCGCGACCCCCGCGCTCGTGGGCACCAGAATGTATGTCCGCACGCGGACAAAACTGTATGCGTTTGGCACCCGCTAAACGCCCGACGCTGCGCCGCGAAAAACCTCCTCGTATTTCGCAGCCGTCCGCGCCCAGGAAAAATCCGCTGCCATGCCCTCCTGTTGAAGTTCCCGCCGAAGGTCCGGTTCGCTGTAAAGCACCAGGGCCTTGCGCATCGCCCGGGAAAGCGCACGGACCGAGTATTCGCGGAATTTGATGCCGTCGGCCCGCACCGGATCCTCCCCGAGATCCACCACGCTGTCGTCAAGGCCGCCCGTCGCCCGCACAATCGGTATGGTCCCGTACCGCAGTGAATACATCTGGTTCAGTCCGCAGGGTTCAAAGCGCGATGGCATCAGGAAAAAATCGGCGCCGGCCTCGATCCGATGCGACAGCGCCTGGTCAAAGCCCAGACGCACCGCCACCTTGAGCGGATGCCGCCGCGCGAGCCCCGCATAGGCCCGTTCGAAATCTTGATTGCCGCTTCCCAGCAGAACGAATTGCATTTGGGACGCCAGCATCTCCTCCAATGCGCCCAGTTGAATGTCCACACCCTTCTGTTCGGCAAGACGCGTGACGCTCGCGAACAGCGGTGTGTCGGCTCCGGCGGGCAGGCCGAGTTCGCGTTGAAGCGCCAGCTTGTCCTCGACCTTTCCCTCCATCGCCCCGGACGAGTAAGGATGCGGCAAATAAGGATTGGCGACCGTCTGCCATTCATCGTAATCGACCCCGTTCAGGATGCCGCGCAGCACCCCCTGGCGCGCCCGCAACGCCGCGTCCAGCGCGCAGCCATACTCGGGCGTTGTGATTTCACGCGCATATCGCGGACTCACAGTCGTCAATCGATCCGCATAGGAGATGCCCGCCTTCAAGCTGTTCATGTAGCCGTAAAACTCCAGGCCTTCCGGTGTCCAATAGCTGTCCGGCAAATTGGTGAGCGCGTATTCCGTCCGCGGAAAATTCCCCTGGTACGCCAGGTTATGAATCGTCAAAACCGTCCGCGGCGCATTCGCCCATCCCTCCGCCACGCGTCCATGCAGGACCAGCAACGGCACCAACCCCGCCTGCCAGTCATGCACATTCACCAATTCCGGCGCCCACGGAAGGTAACGGGCCAGGTGCGCCACGCATTTGCTGAAGAAAATGAAGCGACGCGAATTGTCCGGATAATCCCGCCCGTTCTCGCCATATAATCCGTTTCGATCGAACAGCGCCGGCGCATCGATGAAATAAATCGTGACGTTTTTTTCAGGCGTTGCGCTGAACACTTGGGCTGTCATCCGCCCCGGTCCCATCGGCACGTCGATGTGATAATCGAACCGTTCCAGTTCCGGAACAATCTCGCGGATGCCCCGGTATAGCGGAGTGACCAGGCCGACCTGGTGTCCCGCCCGGCCCAGCGCCTTGGCCAGCGCCCCGACCATGTCGGCCAGGCCACCACTCTTCGAATACGGATGCACCTCGCTGCTCGCGAGCAGAAGTTTCATCGGTGGCGGATCCCCCCGGGGCCCGCAGCGCGCGTGCAGCGCGGTTCCAATGGCTCCCATTCACCCAATCCGGCAACGGCTGCGTCCCTTTTTGAATCCCTCCACGACAGGCCCTCGTCCATCGTCGAACTTTGATCCTGAAGATTCATCCGTCTCTGGTTCAATCGCGCTCCTCGGATCGTCATGCAGAAATCCGGTCCGCCTTTAAAAACGGCCGCAGGGCCTCGGGAATCGTGATGCTCCCATCGGCCTCCTGGTGCGTCTCCACCAACGCGACAAACAGGCGCGCCAGCGCTGTGCCGCTGCCATTGAGAATATGCGGATGCCGGTTTTCGCCCGTGTCGGATTTATAACGAAGGTTCATCCGGCGGGCCTGGAACTCTTCGCAATTGGAGCAGCTGCTGACTTCCAGGTAGCTGCCCTGGCCCGGCGCCCAGACTTCGATGTCATACGTCATCGCGCTGGCGAATCCCATGTCCCCCGTGCACAGCTGGATCACCTTGTAATGCAGTCCGAGCAGTTGCAGCACGGTCTCGGCGTTCCTGACCATCGCTTCCAATTCCTCGTAACCCTGCTCCGGCCGCACGATCTTGATCAACTCGACCTTGTCGAATTGATGCACGCGAATCATTCCCCGCGTTCCCACCCCCGCGGCGCCCGCCTCCGCCCGAAAACACGGACTGTAAGCGGCGTAACGAATCGGAAGTTGCGCCTCCTTCAGGATTTCCTCGCGGTGAATATTGGCCACCGGCGCCTCCGCGGTCGGCACCAGGTAAAGTTTCCCGAGGCTGCTGCTGTCCAGGCCCTCTTGCACGGCATAGGCCTGGTCCTTGAATTTCGGAAATTGACCCACGCCGGTCATGCAGTGTTCGCCCACAATGTAAGGCGGTGAAATTTCGACGTAATCGTGCCGGGTGGTATGCAGGTCGAGCAGGAATTGAATCAAAGCGCGCTCCAGGCGCGCGCCCCAGTGGGTGTAAAGCAGGAAACCGCTTCCGGAAAGTTTCGTTCCCCGCGCAAAATCCACCAGCTTCAGCGCCTCGCACAACTCGACGTGGCCTTTGGCCTTGAACGGATGTTTCCGCGTCTCGCCCCACGTCCGAATCACCGGGTTGTCGGCGCTCGTCCTGCCGATCGTCACCTTCGCGTGCGGCAGGTTTGGAAGCGCCAAAAGCAATTCGTCGCGCCGGCTTTCCGCCGCGGCCACCGCCTGGTCCAGCTCGCTGATGCGCGCCCCGATGTCGCGCGTCTCCGCCTTTTTTTGCTCCGCCTCCTGGACTTTCTTCTGGGCCATCAACGCACCGATCTCCTTCGACACGCGATTGCGCTCCGCTTTGAGCTTCTCCACCTCCGCCAGCGCCGTCCGCCGCTGTTCATCCAGCGCGAGCACCTCGCCCAATCGGGCGTCATCGTCGCCGCCCCGGGCGCGCAGGCGTTCGCGAACGTGGTCGGTCTGCTCGCGAATCAGCTTGATGTCTAGCATGGGCGGATTATGCAAACGCGACCCGACGCGGCAAGGAGGGACTGGATTTCCCGGCGCGCACAATTTGAAAATGCCAGGCTCGCCGGCCCAACCGCCTGCCGTTCCATTGCGGCCCCGCGCTCACAGTGAATCCAACAGCCGCACGCCATCGGCAATTCCAAACCGCGTCGCTCCCGCGTCCAGCATCGCCACGATGTCGGCCCGGGCCAGCGAATGGCAGTCGACCTTGATCCCAAAATTCTCACCGGTCACCGCCACGATCTGGCGCGCCGCTGCAATGGATTGGGCGGTGTCCGAGTGGCCGGCGATCGCGACCCCCTTGACGCCCGCCTCGAGCGCCAGCCGGCACAGCAGTTCCAATTCATCCGGACGGAGCCGTTGTGGATCGAACCGGATTCCCACCGGCCGCTCGTCCGCCGCGTCGATGATGTCGCGCATTTCACGCAACAGCGCGGCGGCATCGCCGTCCTTCACGAGGCCCACATTGACAGCGACTTCAAAAATCTGCGCGCCAACATCCAGCGCGGCTTCGACCTCGTAACGTTTCACATCCGCATCGGCGCCTCCGGAAGTGATGGCGCAGGTGACCTTCGCGTCGCTCTCCTCGAGGCGTGCGGATGCCTGCGACACGCGCGAACTCGGAACGCACACGCTGAAAAATCCATGCACCCGCGCCTCTTCACATGCCGTGTCGACGTCGCGCGCCGTGACGTCGATCGCATGGAGGGTCAGGTCGAGGATGCGCGCCAGTTCCTGGCGGGCGAGGGAACGGACTTTAGGATCGAGCTCGCTCACACGCCGATGGGATGCCAGGCGGTCTTGAATTCAATCGTGTCGAGGATCCAGTAGGGATCCTCCGCCTGGTCCGTGAGCCAGTCGGCGGCCGCGAGCTGCCGTCGCACGTACCGCTTCAGGTTCAATGCCGTGCCCGCATGCAGCGCCGCGCTCAATTCGGGAATGCCCGCCCCATCCACAATCGCATTCGCGTCCATGTGCCCCGCAATGTGAGGCGCCAATTCCGCGCGTTTTCCCGACAGCACATTGACCACGCCCCCCGGCAAATCGCTGGTCGCCAGGATTTCCGCGAACGCCAGGCCCGGCAGGGGAAACTTCTCCGATGCGACCACCACGCAGGCATTGCCGCTGAGGATCACTGGGGCCACCAGTGATATCAGCGCGCCCAGCGAGGGTTCATCCGGGCAAATCACCACCACTACGCCCGTCGGTTCCGGGATTGTGAAATTGAAATGCGGGCTCGCCACCGGGTTCACAGTGCCGAACACCTGCGAATATTTGTCGGTCCACCCCGCATGATGAACGAGCCGGTCCACCGACAGGGCCGTCTCGATGGACGCCTTGTCGGCGCCGCCCTCCGTGCTGCGCGTGATTTCGGAGGCGAGCTCGGCGGAGCGCGCCTCCAGCATCTCGGCGGCGCGATACAATATTTGTCCCCGCAAATAGGCGGTGCGCTTCGCCCAGCCTTCAAAGGCATTGCGCGCCGCCGTCATCGCATCCCGAAAATCCTTACGCGACGCCCAGGAATAATTGTCGAGCACGGTGCCGGACGCGGACCGCGCCTGGAGAGAGCGTCCGCTTTCGCTGCGCACAAATTGCCCGCCGATGTGCAGCTTGTAGGTCTTCCGAATATCGAGGCGTGGTGTGCTCATGGAACAGAAGGGAGGGCGGTTCCAGACAATGAGGCGCGGCGCGTCACGCTTTGCCGCCAAACGAGACGTAATCGTCCAGGTCGAGCAGGTCGAACCATGTCGATATGTCTTCGCGCTCCGGACCTGACTTCTTGTGAAGCGTATTGAAAAATTCGCGCGACTCCGCGTCCGAAGGCACGCGCGCGTCCTGCCAGGCGGACCACGCCACGATCTCGGGCGCGGTGCGCTGATGTTTCGCATTTGATTGGATCCACGCCAGGATCCGGCCGTCCCCGTGACCCTTCGCAATTTGCTTTTTCAGCGCGTCAGCCGTGATGCCGACAAATGCCAGAAATCGCTGGTCCAGCGGGCAGCCGAATTTGTACTCGCCGACCGCCCCCGCGATGGTGGCGCGCCCCTTGTCCAGGATTCGGGGCAGGACTGCATAGCCGCCCAGCCGGACGCGGGCGCTTCGGGGAGGTTGCTTTCGAAGATCAGGACCGGTGATGCGCATAATGGAACAATTGCCGCAGAAACGAGTAGCCAAAGCCGGCGCTTTCGCAAAGCCAAATCGTTCGGAGGAGATTAGACACCATCCAAAGGGGTCAGAGATGACTAATGGTGTATTTCCGTCTTTTGTCGCACTGCATCAAACCGCGAGGCGCACCGCATTTGCGGCGGTTCTCCAATGCCCCATATGCAGTCGATTTGAGATCCAGCGCCAGGTCATCGTTGTTTGAGCGCGTAAATTGGCCGCCATTTTCGATTTTCTCGCGTCGCTTTTTCCCCGTCGTTTCAACGCTTCCTCAGTCCATCCTGCCTCACGCAACATTTCCCGCACGAGTCGCTCAGCCATCTGTTCATCTGATTCCCTCAACTCCTTCCCGTAATGCTGGCCGCCTTGTTCCAATTCAATTTTTCCAAGCAGTTTGTCGCGGAATGACTCCGACCCCCAACACCATCCGCGCCGTAGCTGTTTCCAATCCGAATTCTCCCGGGCTTCCTCCAGCTTCCGGCGTTCCTCCATGCTTCGACTCAGTTGCCGCCGGCCCGCCGGGTGATCGCCCTGGATACCCCATTCGCCCATAAATCGATCAACGCGCAGCCATGCCAAACGCTTGGCGGGCGGCTTCAAATATTCGGGCCAGCTGCTCCAGCGATAGGCCGCCAATGCCTCTTCAGGCTTCACCAACCGCGCCCGCACCGGATTGAGATGCACATAATCGCATACAGCCTTCAAGTAGCCTGTGCCACTTCCGTCCACGATCGTGGACTTGTAGCGGCCGCTAAAAAGATGTCCCGAATATTTATGCCGCCGATTGAAACGTGCTGTATAAGTCCCGAGAAACCATCTCATCCCTGACACCAGATTGGCTCGAGGTGTTTCGGTAACCAGATGAAAATGATTTTTCATCAGACAAAAAGCATGAACTTGCCACCCTGTCTTCTCGCAAGCCTGACCCAATGTGTGAATAAACTGCTGGCGGTCCGTGTCATCCAAATAAATCGGCTCCCGCCGATCGCCCCGATTCATCAGGTGATAAATGGCTCCTTCGTATTCCAGTCGTAATCGTCGGGGCATGACTGCCTGCTTTCTCAAATTTTTAAAAATACGTCAATAGTCATCTCTGACCCCTTTGGATGGGCAGCGCCGTCATCAGCGCTTGCCTGAAGCGATTTTTCATCGGCCGGTTGGAAACCGGCGATATAGCAGACTGGAAGTCCACGCTACCATGCTCACCGTGTGCCCGTATCCAGCTTCGGAATGGCTCGCATCAGGGTGGCCACCGGTTGCAGGGTTTCCACATCCCAAATTTTTATGGTGTAATCCCAGCCAGCGGTGACCAGTCGCTTGCCGTCCGCTGTCAGTGCCAGCCCGTAAAACCGTTCCGCATGGGCGCCGATGGTCTTGAGATGCTCGCCTGTGGCCGGATTCCACAACATCAAATCCCCTTTGAAGCCGCCCGTGAACAGCGTCTTTCCGTCGGGTGAAAAGACGGCTTCGGTGACAATGGTCTTTTCCCCAGTCAAATCCTGCACCGCTTCGCCACTGGCGGTGTTCCAGATGCGCAATAATGAATCACGGCTGCCGGTCATGAATGTCCTGCCATCCGGCGCAAAGGCCAGGCCTTCCACCATCGCGTTTTTGAACGCACCGCGAAACGAATACAACTGCTCGCGCTTCGCCAGATCCCACACGTAACCATTGCCCTCCCACGTGACGGCGATGAGTTTGCTGTTGTCCGGCGATAACGCCACGCTCAGCGGCCGTTCGCCCACAGTGGCAAATGCCACTTCATCCCGGCCATTCCTGTAATCCCACAACGTGACTGTCCCATCAAAACATGTGCTCAGGATGGTTTCGTCCCGGGGTGTGAAGAGCACCGAATTTACGATGCCCTGATGGTTGGTCAAACTGGCGGTGATTTCCCCGGACGCCGCATTCATCACCCTCGTGGCTCCGGAAAAATCGCCGAACGCGACCAGCTTGCCATCGTGGGAAAACGCCATGGACCGAATGGTGGCGGGCTGCCGCCGGATCAGTTTTTCGCGCCCGGCGGCCAGGTCCCAAAGGACAATCTCGCCCGCTTCCTGCGGCATGTTGTATCCGCCGCCGGTCGTTGCCAGGGTCTTGCCGTCGGGCGAAATGACCGCTGCCCAGAAACGCGACGGAAACTTCGCCGATTCCGGCGGCGCTTCATCGATGACGATGGGGCCGCGATGGTGAAGCGGCCCCAGCAAGGCCGCCGTGGTCAGGAGGATGGCGGTGGCGAGGAGGCATGCGACGCCGATCGCAATTCCAGTTTTGGCTTTTGTCCAGGCCATAAGAATGAGTGTTCCTTTGATGAGTGTGCTGATGGAGGTGGTGGCCGCGGCGGCCGCGGGGGTGGCGGCCATGAGCGCTGCGGAGGTGATGCCCGCGGGCGCCGCTTGCACGGCGTGGGCGGACAGCGCGCTCGTGAGCACCGCCGCCGGAAGTGCGGCACCCCGTTTGGAAAAAAAGTGGCGCAATTTTTCGACGGCCCGGGCCACGCGCTTTTGCGCGCTGTCCTCATTGACGCCGAGGGCGGCGCCCACGGCCTTCAAACTTTTGTTTTCAAAATAGCGGAGCACGACCGCATTGCGATCCGCGTCGCCCAGGTGCGCCATTGCCTGTTCGAGATGCGGAGCGATTTGTTCCCACGCTGTGTCGGGTTGTGACGGTTCCATTTGTGCGGCCTCCTGTTCGCGAGTGCGGCGGCGGACTTCGCTCCGCAGCGCCTTCGATCCGGCAAATTGCGCCGTGCGATATAGCCAGCCCGACAGGACCGTCCCCGGTCCCAGCGTCGCCGCCTTTCGCGCCAGGATGATGAACACGGTTTGCGTGACATCCCCGGCCATCGCGGGATCGCGGACCTGCCGGAGTGCCGCGGAATACACCAGGTGAACGTGCTGTTTGACAAGCGCTTCAAAGGCGCTCTCCGAGCCGCCCCGCACATATTCCCGCAACAAATCCAAGTCATCCATCGTCTGCATCCACTTAATCACCCCCGCTCCCGCCAAAATCCGACAGCTTTTTTAGAATGCGAAGGGTGTGGCGTTCAAAGGGCTCGATTTTCCTGTCGGGGCAGGCTACATTTTTTCCCGTGTCGACAACGATTTTGTTTCTCTGTGGCCATCCGTCATTGTCATAGCTGCGGTTGGGAATATGCCATTGCAGGGCTGCCGGGGCGGACCGAGGCGTGTCATCAATGCGGGGCGGATCTGAAGGTTTGCCTGAATTGCATCCACTACGACGCGCGAGTCGCCCAGCAATGCCGTGAAAAGCGCGCCGATCCGGTGCTCGAAAAACACATGGCAAACTTCTGCGAGTATTTCGACTTCATACGCCGCGAATGGAAGGGCAAGGCCATCGACAAACGCGAAGAGGCGGCCCGGGAAAAGCTCAAGAAGCTGTTTGGCGATTGATTTTTCGCGATTGATTTTCGTCGCTGGAATTCCGCCAGGCCGTGCCTCGAAGCGATCACTCTCCCGCCGCGCCGCTCAACGTGAGTTCGGCCTGCAACACCACATGGCCCCGCACTTTCCCGGTGGCCTGCGCCTGGATCAGGTTTGCCATCCGTCCGGTGATGCGCGCCTCAAATCGAATGGTCTCTCCCGGCCGGGCCGTGCCCAAAATTTTCACGCCTCGAAGCGCGGTCAGCTTGAGGCCTGCCAGCGCCGGTATCAACGGATCGCTCTGCGCAATGACTCCGGCCAGCTGCGCCGCGGCCTCCACAAGGAGCACCCCGGGCATCATCGGCATGTCGGGAAAATGTCCGCGCAAAAACGGCTCATCCCCCCTCACAGTGTAATCGCCCGCACCCGATTTTCCGGGGTCGAGCGACGACAGGCGGTCCAGGAAACGAAAGTCGTTTCCATGGGGAAGATGCCGCAGCGCCAGTTCGAGCGGATCGTTCACGGCTTCTTCAAGGGTTCGACAATTTGAAATCCTTCGAGCGAAGGCGTGAACTGGTTGTCCTCCATTTTCACATTTAGTTTTGAGCCGCTGAAATCGTTGCGCATCGTGGAGCCATCCGCGAAATGCAATTCGGTCGCGCGCAGCGTGAATCCGTTCGTCGTGAAGGTGATGTTGATCTGCGGCATCATGCGGCGGGCAGCGGCGCTGCGGGGTGCCAGCGCCAGTTCGCAAAGATCGTTTGTCAGCGTCTGGGACAATACCTTGAACCGCGCATCCAACTCGGCGGCGCTGCGCGGAAACCCGGCTTCAAGAAGCGCGAGGGTATCCTTCCATGGACCGGTCTGCACCCCGTCCAGCGGGTAGCGCTCGACACGATGCAATTTTGGATACAACACCAGCATCTGCGCGGACTGCCGCACCGCAATGGTCGTGGGCGGCGTCCCGACCTCCCAGCGGAAACGATCTGGGGCGGCGTACCAGAAATGGCCGAAATTCGTGAACGGCTGGTTGAACGTTTTGAGCGAACGCGTCTGGACCAGGTCGGCTGACCATGTCTGGATTTTTGACTGCGCTTCG
Source organism: Verrucomicrobiota bacterium (assembly GCA_041166945.1). Lineage (GTDB taxonomy): Bacteria > Verrucomicrobiota > Verrucomicrobiia > Limisphaerales > JADJPG01 > DASTLJ01. The sequence continues at coordinate 21,902 of JBEEGQ010000249.1, read as the reverse complement.
ATCCATGCAGAGAGCAACGAGCTGGAATCGGCGGCGTGCGCCTGCGTGCCGATCCACATGGCGAGCGCCGCGACACCGAGGATCCGTGTGGCAGTGCAGGGCCGGCGGACTGGATCAGAGCGGAGAGGAGGATTGGATCGCATGGGAAGATGGGTGAGGCGCAGGCCATATCGGCACAAAATGATACCATTGGCTGGCGTGCGCGCGAAGAGCGGGACTGAACGCGCCCAGGATGCGTTGTGTCAGTTCGAGCCGCGCGCCAGGATCTCTCAGGGCCGGCCGATCGTAAGGAACCTCCGGCAAGGTGTGCACCACATAGCCGCCGGGTGTGCGTGGAATATAAACGGGAACCACCGCGCAACCTGTCGCCCGTGCCAGGACGGCCGCGGAAATGCTCGCGGCGAAGGGGCGTCCGAAAAGTTCCACCGTTGCGGCCGTGGCGGCGGGGGGACGATCCATCAGGAGCGCGACGGCGTGGCCGGCTTCGAGGCCGCGGATGATGTCGACGGCAGCGAACGGATCGTCGCCGAGGGGCAGGGTGTTGATGCCCCAGCGGGCCCGCGCTCGTTGGCGGCTGGCGGTCAGGCGGGCATCCGGCTCGGCCTGGGTGATCACTTGCAGCCGAACGCCGCGCCGCGTCAACAGGGGCGCTCCGAATTCCCAGTTGCCGAGATGCACGGTAACCAGCAACACGCCGCGGCCTCGCGCGCGCGCCGTCTCGAAATGGTTCCATCCCGTCAGTTCGCCAAAGAGCCCATCGATGGGCTGCCCGCTTTCGTAACGCCACAGGTCGGCGAGCTTCACCGCAAAATTCTGAAACAGCTCGCGGGCTTTCAGCCGGGCGGCCTCGGGCGAGTTGTCGACCAGTGGCAGGAGGTTGGACCTCACGATGCCCGCCCGCGCCGGCGATGCGACCCGGTAGGCAAAGGCCAGGGATTTCGCCGCCGCGATCAACACCGGTTTCGGAAGCAGACGCGACAGGGCGACGCAGGCCGACCAGGGGCCCGCGCGATAAAGGGACGACGGACCCGACGGGAGAGCCTGCGACGGCACAACCCCGGCCTCATCGGATGGCAGGCGGATGGCTTCTTCAAGCGGCGCTGCGTTCATGACGCTTTTTTCCGAAGCGTTGGGAGGCTGAGCTGGAATCCGGGATCCGCGTCCAAGCGATGTTGCATCGGGATGATTCTAAACTGTTCAACGCAGGAAAGTCTAGGGATGGGGCGTCGATGGTTCGAGGTAACCTTCGAGGGTTTCGCCCGTGACGCTGCGTTCGAAGCGCCAGCCATCACCCGGTTTTGACGAGAACTGAAAGCCAGGTGTCACCGGTTCTCCACGCAGCGCCGCCGCGAGGTGCAGCCAGATGATGCGCGCAGGCGGAGCGCCATGCCCGCCGTAAGTCTTGTGCATCGGGATGAAATGGACCTGCCATGTGGCTGGTGTTCGTTCCGCGACGAGAAAGGGCAGCGGAGTTTTTGTGAACTGAACGACACTGCGACCACCGCGGTCGCTCGCGAGCAGAAGCTCGCCGGCGACGCCATCCGTTTTTCCATCCGGCCTCCAGACAACCTGCCCCTGCTGCACGGACCATTCGGCCCCGGAGAAATCCATGGGGGCCTGGGGAGGCAGCGAGCGGCAGCCGGCCAGGGCCAAGGGAAGGAGTGCGAAGCCTGCAAACCATTTCATCGTGGCGATGCGCATGGATTCAGGATGAGCCAATGGAATCCGGTTGAACAGTCCGCATCCCGCACCTTCTCCCTGGCGATCCACTCTTGTGGGCAAGGAGGGGCGGGGACGGCCCGTCCCTGCACTGCATTTCATGAAGCCCAAGGTTACGCACCCTCCCTCTCCCTCCATTTCGGAAATGGAGGAGAGGGTGCCCAAAGGGCGGGAGAGGAGGAACGAAAATTCTTTTCCCGGCCGGGTCGATCCCTGATTAACTCCGTGGGTTATGTCCACAGACGGCCAGCTCACGCCCATGATGGCGCAATATCGCCGCATCAAGAGCGAGTTGCCGGCGGATGCGCTGCTGATGTTTCGGCTGGGGGATTTTTATGAAATGTTTTTTGAGGATGCGCAGGCCGGTGCGCAACTCCTGAACGTGGCATTGACGAAGCGGGGAGCGATTCCGATGTGCGGCGTCCCGTTTCATGCCGCCAACAATTACATCGCCCGCATCCTGCGCGCCGGCCGGAAGGTGGCCATCTGTGATCAGGTCGAAGACGCCCGGCCGGGCCAGCTCGTGAAGCGCGAGGTGACACAGATCCTCTCCCCGGGCACTCATTTCGATGAACGGATGCTCGCCGCCGATCGCAATAATTTTCTGGCTGCCATTTGTCCGCAGGGAAAAATCTTTGGGGTGGCTCTCGTGGATCTCACGACCGGCCATTTCAAGACCACGGAAGTGGAAGGCCTGGGCGGGTTGCACACTGAACTCGAACGGCTCCGGCCGGCGGAGATTATTTTTCCAGCAGACGCCGTGGCTTTGCACGAGGCGCTCAAGGGCGCGTTCCCCATTCTGATCCCGCACGAGGAGTGGGCTTTTGCCGCAGGGACGGCGGTTTTCACGGTGCGCGAACATTTCAAGGTGGCGACGCTCGACGGCTTCGGCCTCAAGGATCGCGACGCCGCAGTGGGCGCGGCCGGCGGCGTGCTGCATTACCTGACACAGCATCTGAGGCGCGATTGCCAGCATCTCACGTCGCTGGCGTTTTATCATCCGCGCCAATTCCTGGTGCTCGACGGGATAACCCTTCGTCATTTGGAAATACTGGAGCCGCTGCAGCGCGACGCCCCGCGCGAGGCGTCGCTTTTTGGTTCGTTGCACCGGACCGTAACGCCCATGGGGGCGCGGCGTCTGCGGGAGTGGCTTTCGCAGCCGCTGGCGGAGACGCTCGCCATCGCGCGGCGGCAGGATGCGGTGCAGACGTTCCTCGACAACGCAGAGTTGACGGGCCAGCTGCGGGCGCATCTGGCTGAAGTTCACGATCTCGAACGCACGATAGGCCGGTTGAGCGTCGGCACGGGCAATTGTCGGGACCTGTTATCCCTGCGCCAGGGGTTGGAAAAGCTGCCCGGGCTCAAAAAAATTCTGACAGCAGCCGTCAACGGCCGGTTGAGGGATGGCGGGGAGCTTTTGACGCCGCCCGCGGAGGACCCAGGGGTGGCGCTGTTGGCGGAACTGGAGGCCGGTGTAATGGAACTTCCCGCGATCATCGAGCTCATCGGACGGGCGATCGCCGAGGAGCCGCCGCTGGCTTTGAAGGAGGGCGGCCTCATTCGCGACGGGTTCAGTGCGGAGCTGGATGAACTGCGTTCCGCGTCGCGCGGCGGCAAGGATTGGATCGCCAAACTGCAACAGGATGAAATCGCAAAGACCGGCATTGCCTCGCTGAAGATCCGTTTCAATTCGGTTTTTGGTTATTTCATCGAGGTCACGAAGGCCAACCTCGACAAGGTGCCGCCGCATTACACGCGCAAACAAACCGTTGCCAATGGCGAACGGTTCATCACTCCCGATTTGAAGGAGATGGAGGGTAAAATTCTCGGAGCGGAGGAGCGCAGCGAAAAACTGGAATACGAACTTTTCCTGAAGGTGCGCGAGGAGGTCCTCCAATGGCTGCAACCGCTGCAACGGACTGCCGACGCCCTTGCCCAACTCGACGTCCTCGCCTCGTTCGCCGAGACCGCGCGGCTTCACAATTATTGCCGTCCGCGCGTGGGCGACGAAGGCCGCCTGACCATCCGCGACGGGCGCCATCCCGTCCTCGAGCAGACGTTGGTGGATGCGCGATTTGTGCCCAATGACACCGCTCTGGAAAGCAGCATGGGCCCTGTGGCCGCTGGTCCGGATGCCGCGAGCGAAGGCGCCGAGAATTCCACCATCGTCGCCGGTGCACGGCGCGACCCCCTGCCGCAACTGGCCTTGATCACGGGCCCCAACATGGCGGGCAAGAGCACCTACATCCGGCAGGTCGCATTGCTCACGTTGCTGGCGCATACGGGCAGTTTTATTCCGGCCGCCGAGGCGCGCATCGATCTGGTCGATCGTATTTTCACGCGGATCGGCGCGAGCGATGACCTGTCGCGCGGACAGAGCACCTTCATGGTCGAGATGAGCGAAACGGCCAACATCCTGAACAACGCCACCGCGCGCAGCCTTATCATCCTCGACGAGATCGGCCGGGGCACGAGCACCTTCGACGGGCTTTCGCTGGCATGGAGCATCGTCGAGCATGTGCACAATGCGATTGGCGGAAAAACATTGTTTGCGACGCATTATCACGAGTTGACCGAACTCGCCCGCCGGCTGCCGCGCGTCCGGAATTATAATGTCGCGGTCCGTGAATGGAATGATCAGGTCGTGTTCCTTCACAAGATCCTGGAAGGGGGCGCCGACAAGAGTTATGGCATCCAGGTCGCGCGCCTCGCGGGCGTCCCAAAAATTGTGGTGAACCGCGCGCGGGAAATCCTGGCCAACCTCGAGGAGAGCGAGCTCACGCCGGAAGGAAAGGTGCGTCCGGCGTCACGGCACAAAGCCGAACGCGCCAAGCTGCAATCCCTGGCGCCACCTCCACAGCTGGATTTGTTCGCGCGCGCCTGACCGCATGCTTTTCTCCGGCGTCTCTGGCGGCTTGGCACTGACGCCAGCAACGCGTGCCATCCGATCAATTTTCCACGGCGTCCGGCGGCGCAGATCCGATGGCCGCATCGGGCCTCTTCCGCGAACGCCACGCTGCGAAGTGCGCGGGCCAACGTCCCGCTGCCAGTGCCACCAGCAGCAGGGCGCCTGTCAGCATTCCTGAAAGCTCGCTGGCGACATTCATTACGACGGGCACGCGCGTCAGTCCGTTGTTGAGGACAGCGATTGCCGCTACTCCGAGGAGAGTTCCATGCACCGAACCGGTCCCGCCAAAAATGCTGGTGCCGCCGAGAACGACGGCCGTGATGGCCAGCAATTCGTAACCGAGACCCGCGTCCGCCTTCGCGGTATTGAACCGCGCGGTGTACGTCAGGGCCGCCAAACCCGCTACCACGCCGGCCAGCACGTAAACCAGGGCGCGCCGTCGTTCCACTGGCAGCCCGGCATAACGCGCGCCTTCCGGTGCGAAACCGATCGCTCGAAATGAGCGTCCGAAAGTCGTCTGATGCACGAGCAGCCACACGCCCACGGCCGTCGCCGCGAGGATCCAGGCCTGCGTGGGCAGACCCGCAAGTTGGCCGGTGCCGAGGAAGAGAAACGAGCCGGGAAAATTCGTGAATGCATCGACACCCTGCGTGATGGCCTCCGCCAGTCCGCGGAAAAGCGAGAAAGTTCCCAACGTGACGATGATGGGAGGGAGACGAAGCCGCGTGATCAGCAGCGCATTCAACCCGCCACAGGCCGCGCCGATTGCGACCGCGCAGAGTCCGGCCGCCCAGGGCGGCAGACCGCCATCGCGCCATAATTTCCCAAACAACACCGCGCATAAGCCGAGAGTCGAGCCGACCGACAGATCAATGCCGCCCGTCAGAATGATCGGCGTCATGACCAGCGCCAGAAGCCCGATCTCGACCGAATGCCGGACAATGTTGGCCAGGTTGTCCACCGTGCCGAAACGCCGTCCTGCCACGCTGAAATAGACGATCTCCGCAGCAAGCAACAGGACCAGCACCGTCTCGTGACGGAACCAAATGTCGTGAAGCCGGGCGCGCATATTCTTCATGAAGGCGCGAGTGATTTTGTCGTTCTCAACCCATTGGCAACGATCGCGAGCAGGATGATGGCGCCCTGGATGGCCTTTTCCCAATGCGGTTTGACCCCGGCATAGGTCAAGGCGGGACCGATGCAGGCGAGCAGCAACACGCCCGCCAGTACACCCCAAAGGTTGCCGCGGCCGCCATTCACCGAAACGCCTCCCACCACCGCGGCTGCGATCGCTTCCAGTTCAAGCCCGCGGCCGCTGTTGGGATCGACCTGCGGGGATTGCACTAAATTGAGAACGGCTGCCAGTCCTGTCAGCGCGCCCATCACGACAAACACGGCGAATGTCGTTCTCGCGGGACGAATCCCGGCGAGCCGTGCCGCTTCGGCATTGGAACCGACGGCATGGACGAACCGGCCGGCCGCGATATTTTTCATCGCGAAAGCCATCAGGATCATCAGACCGGCCGCCGTTCCGCACACGACGAGTTGTCCGTCGCGCATCGGCAGTCCGAACCATTGGAAGCCATCTGGCAAATTGATAAAGACGCCCTGCTGCGCCAGTCGCAACGCTTCCCGCAGCGTGACCATCGTGGCGACGGTCACGACGATGCTCGGCAATCGTAGTCCGGCAACGAGCAGTCCATTGAAAGCGCCTCCCGCGATGCCCACCGCGATCACAGCCAACATCGACGGGAGCAGCGGCACTTTTGCCGCTGCCAGCAATCCGCCGCAGGTCGCGCACACCGCGAAAAGGGATCCAATCGAGATGTCGATCTGCCTGGCTATGAGGACCAGCGCCACCCCGCCCGCCAGGAGCAATCGCGGCGCGGCCGACGTGAGCCGGGACAAAAGCGGTTGCGGTTCGTAAAAGTTCGGCCTGAACACCGCGAGCAACAGCAGCACGACGGTCAGCGCGCCGAAAACGGAGAGCTCCCGCTGATGTCGCGACGCAAAACCGGTGGATCGGTCGGAAAGGTTTTTTGGCATCCGGATCTCAGCGATCATTTGATGACATCCCGGCCATCGATGATGGCTGCCCCAATGCCGCTTCCAGGAGTTCGTGGGCATCGCTTCCCCGGCCCATCATGGCCACGATGGTTCCTCCGCGCATGACGGCAATACGATCGCTCATGCCGATGACCTCCGGCAGGTCGCTGGAGATCAGGATCACCGCCATGCCCGCTTTTGTCAGTCGCCGAATAATTTTATGGATCTCGGCTTTGGCCCCGATGTCGACGCCCTGCGTCGGTTCATCGAGGATTAGCACCTGGGGATTCGCGGCGAGCCACCGGGCGAGCGAAACCTTTTGTTGATTGCCACCCGAGAGAGTGTGGCCCGCAGCGTCCGGTCCGGATGCTCGGATGTCGAGGTCCTGGGTCAGTTGCGCCGCGAGCCGTTGCTCCGGTTCATCCCGCAGCCAGCAGGCTGGAAAAATCCGATCATGAATCGCCATCGTCATGTTCTCCGCGATCGACATATCGAGGATGACGCCGTGACGCCGGCGGTCTTCGGGCACGTAGGCGATGCCGTGGGCAATGGCATCGCGCGGGCACTCGATCCGAATGGTCCTGCCGTCCCGGCTGATCCGGCCCGAGTCCGCGGGTGTAATTCCGAAGAGCACCTGTGCCAACGCGGTGCGCCCCGCGCCCACGAGCCCGGCGAATCCGATGATTTCCCCCGCACGCACTTCGAGCGTGATCTGGCGCACGCCGGCGGCAGTGCAGCCGACCTGCTCGAGCGAGAGCACGACATCGCCGGGCTCGCCTTCGGCCGCCGGAAAAATGGACGTGACCTCCCGGCCGATCATGAGCCGGATGAGTTCGGCCGGCGTAAGATTAGAGGCGGATTTTTCTGAGCCGGCAGCGACGGGCTGTGACCCGGATGCCGTCGAGGATTGCAGCGGAGGAGCATCCGGCCGCCGGTGTTGCTGGATGAAACGGGTTCCCATGCTCTCGCCGTCCCGCAGCACCGTCACGCGGTCGGCGAGTTCGAATATTTCATCGAGCCGATGGGAAATATAAATGATGCCAGTGCCCTGCTGGCGCAGTTCGCGGACAATCGCAAACAGCCGGTCCACCTCCTTTTTCGTCAGGGATGCGGTCGGTTCGTCCATGATCACAATGCGGGCGCGGGCGCCGATGGCGCAGGCGATTTCGACGAGTTGCTGCAAGGGCATGGAAAGCGAACCCATCGCGGCGTCGGGCGGGATGTGGGCCCCGATCCTGTCGAGAAGCTGAGCGGCGCGGGCGCGGCGCGCGAACCAGTTCAGGCGGCGGAAGGCGGTGACCGGCTCGAGCCGGAGGGCGATGTTCTCGGCGACTGTGAGCTCGGGAAAGAGCGCGGGCTGCTGATAGATGCAAGCGATCCCGAGTCGCAGGGCCGTGGCGGGAGTGAGGTGTGTAACGGGCCGTTCATCGATCTCGATCGTGCCGCCATCGGGGGAATTCGCGCCGGTGATGATTTTGATGAGCGTGGATTTTCCCGCGCCATTTTCGCCAAGCAACGCATGCACTTCACCCGCGCGCAGGTCGAAGGAAACACCCTTCAAGGCCCGGACGGCGCGGAAGGATTTGGTGATTGAAACGAGTCGGAGGAGCGTTGCGGCATTCATGGGCTTCGCTTCCTCGGCGCCAAGTCATCGCCGCTTGCCGAGCACGTCGCGCTCGTGCCGCCGGACCTCCGCAAGCCACGCTTCGCCGACGGGGACCTCCTTGGTTTCGCAATAGAAATCCCACACGGCGCCGGCCGGAAGGGTGCGGGCCTCCTCCTGGAGCGCTAACCGGGCAGTATGGTCGCCGGCGATTTCGGCGGATTTTATTCCGGGCGGTTCGAGCAGCGCGATGAGAAGCGCCTTCAGCAGGTTCCGCGTGCCGATGGTCCATGCCGCGATGCGGTTGATGCTCGCATCGAAATAATCGAGCCCGAGATGCACCCGGCTCGCATAATTGTTCGCGATAACTTCACGGGCAATGGCCGTGAGTTCATCCGTCAGCGTGACAACGTGGTCGCTGTCCCACCGGACGCCGCGACTCACATGCAGCAGCATCTCGGGCAGGAATTGAAGCACACTCGAAATCTTGTCAGCGATGCCTTCGGTCGGATGAAAATGGCCCGCGTCGAGGCAAAGCAGTTTCCGCCGGGTGATCGCGTAACCGAGGTAAAACTCATGGGAACCGACGGTGCAGGTTTCCGCGCCGATCCCAAAAAGTTTGCCTTCGACGGCATCGAGATTGTGCCGGGCGGGGAGGGGTTGCTCGAATACGGCATCGAGCGCGGCGGTGAGACGATCGCGCGGAGCCTTGCGATCGGCGGGCGTGTCCTTGAAGCCGTCCGGAATCCAGACGTTGGTGACGCAGGCGGTGCCGAGCGCCTCGCCCATCGCGGCCCCAATTTCCCGCGAGCGACGGCAATGTTCGATCCAGAACTGCCGGATGCCGGCATCGCGATGCGACAGTGTGAAGCCATCCCTTGCCTTGGGATGTGAGAAACAGGTCGGATTGAAATCGAGACCGATGCGCTGCTGCTTTGCCCAGGCAATCCAGTTCCGAAAGTGTGCCGGGCCGATTTCGTCCCGCTCCACTTTCGCGCCGCCGAATTCGCCGTAAACCGCGTGAAGATTCAGTCGATGCCGTCCCGGGATGAGCGACAAACACTTTTCGACGTCGCCGCGCAATTCGTCCGGCGTGCGGGCTTTCCCGGGATAATTTCCGGTCGCGATCAACCCGCCACCGAGCGAGCTCCCGGAAGGCTCGAATCCCGCCAGGTCGTCGCCCTGCCAGCAGTGCAGCGAGATGGGAATTTTGGCGAGCTGCTTGAGGGCGCGTTCGACGTCGACCCCGATGGCGGCGTAGCGTTCCTGCGCCAATGAAAACGTCTGATGAATTGCTTTGGGCATCGCGTTTTTTTTGCGGCGCTTCATTTTTAGCTGGGCTCCTTAATGTCCCTGCGGGTGTTCCTGGATGTATTCCTGTTTCAAGCCGAGCTTTTCCGGGGCGTGTAACACGAGCATCTTCATCCGGATATCAGCCGGCACCTCTTTTGCCGTCAGCTTGCTGATGGCGAACATGAGGATGAGCGCGAGCGGCAGCGCCCAGATGGCCGGCTGCTCGGCGAGGATGCGCAGGAGCGGATGGACGCTGTAAAAATTCTTGAGCGGCGATGCCCACGCCGCCTGGTCCGCGCACATCGTGCTGGCGATGACCACCAGGCTCAACGAGCCTCCCACCAACATTCCGGTGGCCGCGCCTTTCATGGTAATTCCGCGCCACCATGTGCTCAGGAACAACAGTGGAAAATAGCTCGTGGCGGCGATCGCGAAAGCCCAGCCAACCATCTTATTGATCTCGAATCCTTCGACAAGAAACCCGAGGAGCATTGCCCCGGCCCCGACGATGACAGCGCAGATTTTGAACATTTTCATGCGCTCGGCCGCAGTCGATTTCGGCCGGAGAATGCGGCCGTAGATGTCGTGGGCCAGCGCGCCGGTCATGCTCACCAGCAGCCCGCTGAACGTGCTCATGAATGCGGCGAAGGCGCCCGCGCACGTGATGCCGCTCAGAATGCTGCCCCAGGGAAAGCGCTTTCCGTGCGGGGGAAGTTCGCGCGAACTTTTCTCCGCCTTCCCGTTGAGGATGCGCGGCAACTCCAACACCACCTTGTCCGTCCCCTTGGCCCCGGAGCCTTCGTACAGCGATGGCAGAAGATTGCGTCCCATCACGCCGAACACAGGCGGGAAGAGATAGAACACCCCGATCAGGATCATCACCCACATGGTCGTGCGTTTGGCGGCGACGCCGTCGGGGTTCGTGTAGAAACGCACGAGAATGTGGGGCAATCCCGCCGTGCCGCAGACGAGGGCGATGATGAGGGAGTAGGTGTAAAGCAGTGCGAGGGGCTTCTCGTGCTTGGCGAGCCAGGCCTTTTCGGCGGCTTCCGTTACGGAAGAGGGGAGTTCGCGCGAAGGCTGCGAAGGGAGCGAAGTCGGCGAAGGGGGAGAGGCTGATGTTTTTCCTTCGCGGCTTTCGCTCCCTTCGCCAACTTCGCGCGAAATCTTCTCCGCCTTCCTGCCGATGGCGGCGGCAGCGGCCTTGGCGGCTTTGGTGGTGAGCGGGCCGAATGGGCTGAGCCACGGCTCATCGCGCGGGGCCTTGTCCGGCAGCCGAGCGCGAAGCGAGACGGGTTTGCTTTCGATGTTTTTTCCGTCCGGCACCGCAGCCAAAACTTTTTCCAGCTCATTCGTCCTCAGGAAGACGGCCTGTGTAGCGTTCAGCGAAAACACCGAGATGCCATTTGTCCTCAGGATCTCCTCGATTCGCGCGGCTAAACTCGATGCCACGCTCAGCTTGCTCGTCTCCAGCGTGAACCGGCGGTTGTCCTGCGAACGATAATAGTAAACAGATTTGCCGCTAAAAAAGGAGTAAGCCGTTTGAAAGTTCTCAAGGGTCGTGTTGGTGAGCGGGATGGGAAAGGTGTTCAGACCGATCTCGTGAGCAACAAAAAGTTTCGCCTTTGACGTGGATTGAAATGCGTTGGTCCCGCCCAAGCCGAATCTTGCCGTCATCCCGGCCAGCGGCTCATAGTTGGCAGTGCCTGTTTTGAGCGCGTCGTCGATGTCCTGAGCCGAATTGAAATGCGGCAAAACTTTGGAAGCCGGAATGCCATCACCATTTTCTCCGACCTGTTTTCCGTAGCTGCCATATACCGCCATCAGCACGAAAACCGGCACGGAAATGGCAAACATTTTTGCCCAATATTGAACGGCCTGAACGAGCGTAATGCCTTTCATGCCACCCAGCGCGACGTTCAGTGTGATGACCGCGCCCACCAAAACGACACCCACCCAATAGGGCAATCCGGGAAAAATGTAGGCCAGAGTTGTCCCGGCGCCCTTCATCTGGGGCATCGTGTAAAAGAACCCGATACAGAGGACGAAGACGACCGCGATCCGGCGGAAGAGGGGCGAGTCGAAGCGGCCCTCTGCGAAATCTGGAATGGTGTAAGCGCCGAACCGGCGCAGCGGTCCCGCGATGAACAGCAGCAGGAACAAATAGCCGCACGCATAACAGACCGGATACCACAAGGCGTCGTAACCGCTCGACATGACCATGCCCGCGACACCCATGAACGATGCGGCGCTGAGATATTCGCCTGAGATGGCGCTGGCGTTCCATCCGACACTGACGCTGCGGCCCGCGACGAAGAAGTCCGAGGCGGTCTTCGATCGTCGAGCCGACCAGAAACCCATCCAGACGGTGGCGATCACCGTGGCCGCGCTGAAGGTGAGGATCCAAGGGTCGATGTTCATAAGGGGGGTTCGCGCGAAGGGAGCGAAGGGAGCGAAGGCATGGAAACCTGGTTTTCTTCGCCCCCTTCGCTCCCTTCGCCCCCTTCGATGACTTCGCGCGAAACTCGGCGTGGCGGAAATAACGGCTTTCCCTCCAGCCCGTTGACAATACGTGCGATTCCATCCCGCAGGTGGAGCACGTTGAAGTTGATCAGGTAGCCCAGGCGCAGCGGGATGAGGCGAAGGTAGTTCGTCGCGATCTTGCGGAAGACGGGGGTGACGATTTCAACGGATTTCAACTCCACCAGCACCAGCCCTTCGACGATGAGGTCTGCCCTGAATCCGACTTCCAGCTTTTCACCTTCGTAAATGACGGGAATCGATTTTTGCCGCTCCACCCGCAGCCCGCCCCTCTCCAACTCCCGCGCCAGGGCTGCTTGATAAACCGATTCCAGCAGCCCCGGCCCCAAGGCGCTATGCACCTTGAACGCCGCATCCAACACGGCTTTCCCTGTGCGCTCCTCGCTCATGGTTTTCCTCCGCCCATTTCGCCCGTTTCGCGCGAAGGGAGCGAAGAGAGCGAAGGAGGCGAAGGGGGGGGGACTTGGTTTCCTTCGCGGCCTTCGCTCCCTTCCCCGCCTTCGCGCGACACTTCCTCCACTTCGGCATCTTCCAGCGCGATGGAGCGCTTGATGAACGCGAACGAGATGATCCAGACGAACGGGAAAAACAGCACCCCGAGAACGAACCACGTCAACGTAAACCCGAACACGCGCCGGGCCATCAGTTCTGGCGCGAAGTAATTCAACAGCGGAAGCCCCACGAGCGCGATCATGAATGTCCCCGCGCACGCGATCGAAAGCTTGAGCTGCCTCCGCATCAGGCTGTGCAGGAATGCTTCACTGTGAATATCCGGCGGACCGGGCGGGGTGGTCATGGCCCGAGGATGTAGCAGAAGCCCGAACCGCGACAGAAGCCCAAAGATCCGCGCATGGCAGCGCGGAGGAAAAAAACGTGGGACGCGGCAAGCCACAGATGGGCACAGATGGACACAGAAGGAGAAGAAAGCAGCGAGAACAAGTTCCGACAAAAGCATCTGTGAAAATCTGTGTTCAACTGTGGCTCAATATCAGGTGCGGACCCAAAGATCCGCGCGTGGCAGCGCGAAAGAAAAAACGTGGGACGCGGCAAGCCACAGACGGGCACAGATGGACACAGAAGGAGAAGAAAGCAGCGAGAACAAGTTCCGACAAAAGCATCTGTGAAAATCTGTGTTCATCTGTGGCTCAACGCCGCTCATGCACCCGGCGCCCGGGAGCCGCGAAGAACCCTCTTTCTTCCAGGCGCCCCCTGTGCAACGCTTGTGACTTCACAGAATGAAGACGTTCTCTGTCCGACTTGTCGCTGTTTTCACCGCCGCTTTTCTCATCAACCAGCCCGCATCGGCGCAGCTCACCCCGGCCGAGCAGGGGCCCGTTGTCGGCGCGCGAATGCCGGCGCTTTCACCCGATGGCAAACAACTGGCCTTCGTTTATCGCGGCGACATCTGGCTGGCGCCTTCAACCGGCGGCCACGCCACGCCGCTCACCCAACATGTCGAGACGGATGCCTACCCGATTTTTTCGCCCGACGGCAAATGGGTCGCATTTGCGAGCCGTCGCAACGGCAACATGGATATTTTCGCGGTCCCGTCGCAAGGAGGTCCGGCACGGCAATTGACGTGGCATTCGGGCCATGAATTTCCCCAGGGCTGGAGTCCGGACGGCCGGTTGCTCATTTTTCCCGCGAAACGGGACACGCCCAACTATGCGCTCTTCACGGTCGATACCACCAATTTGCGGACGGAAATGCTCGTCGAGGATTATGCGCCGCTGTGGACGCCGAATTTTTCTCCGGACGGCCGCAAGGTGGTTTACGGCCGATACGGTTTTCACTGGACCCGACCGCGGTATCATGGCTCGGGCGCCCAGCAAATCTGGATTCTCGATCGGGACAAGGGCACGCGACGCGCGTTGACGACGAACGAATCCCAGCATCTCTGGACGCGGTTCCTGCCCGACGGAAAAAGTGTGGTGACGGTGACGGTGGGGGAGGTGACGCCGTCGTCGAGCCCGTTGGGTGAAACGATTGCCCCATTCCTCGACAACGCCGAGCGCACGCCGAATTTGTGGCAGCTGGATCTGGATGGCAAAGGGAGGCGGTTGACCTCTTTCATCGGGGGCGGCGTGCGATGTCCCACGGTGGCGGGCAAGTCGGGTGACATCGCCTTCGAGTACGCCGCGGACCTCTGGCTGCTGAAGGCGGGAAAAAAGCAGCCGGAGAAGGTCAGACTGCTCGTCGCCGCGGACGAAAAACAGACGACACGCCGTCGCGAGAAGGCCACGAGTGGCGTGAGCGAAGCCGAGTTGTCGCCGGATGGCAAAACCTTCGCGTTCGGTTTGCGGGGCGACATCTGGACCATCGCCACCGAGAAGCCCAAGGGAATTGCGGGACGCGGCACGGAATTCGCCAAGCGGCTGACGGATTGGGAGGGAGACGACTCGGATTTCTCGTGGTCGCCGGACGGACAGAAACTTTATTTCACGAGCGACCGCGAATTCACGACACGGCTTTATGAGATGGACCTGAAGACGGGCAAGTCGCGTCCTCTCTGGAATCGCGACGAGGATATCATCCGGGTGTCGGTGGCGCCTGATGGAAAGAAGCTGGCGTTCTGGGTGTCCGGGCGGGAAGGGGGGCTTTATGTGCTGCCGCTGGATGGCGGAGAGGCCCGCCGCGTCGTGAAACTTCCGGGGTCGCAATTCCGGGGCAATGGCGGAGGCGACTACGCGTGGTCGCCGGACATGAAGTGGCTGGCGTATTCCGCCAAAAGCGAGAGCCGCGCTTTCAACATCTTTGTCGTGCGTGCCTCGGGGGGCGAGCCGGTGAACGTCACGAGGCTCTACGCGCAACATCAGGAGCCCTCGTGGTCGCCCGACGGGAAATACCTTTACTTTCAAAGCGACCGTGAAGGCTCGGGCCTGTACGCATTGCCGCTAAAGAAGGAGACCTTTCGCACCACTGACAACGATTTGAAATACGAAAAGCCCGGCACCAATATCGTCGTCGAGATCGATTTCGAAGACATCTCCAGGCGTATCCGGAAAATTTCCACGCAATCGCCGCAGTCGGACATTTTGACGACTCCGGAGGGCGTGATTGTGTTCCTTTCAGAAGGGGATGTGTTTTCGGTGAGCTACGATGGGAAGGAAACCAAGCGCCTGACGTCGGGCGGCGGCAAGCAGGGTTTGCGGGTGACGAAGGATGGGAAGCGGATGAGTTACGTGCAGGGTGGCGACATGTTCACGGCATCCTTGGGCGGGTCGGGCGAGAAGGTGGCGTTTGTCGCCGAATGGGAACGGGACGTCCGGGCGGAGCGAAAGGCGGCCTTCACGCAATTTTGGAATGCCTACCACCGCAGTTTTTATGATCCAAACTTTCATGGGCGCGACTGGGCGGCGATCCGGGATCGCTACGAGCCGCTGCTCGAGGCGACTGAAACCAACGACGAATTCGCCTCGCTGCTGCACATGATGATCGGCGAGTTGGAAGCGTCCCATTCGGAAATCACGCCCGCGAGTGGGGGACCGGCGTCGCCTGTCACTCCGCATCTCGGGTTCACGCTGGACTATTCCTACGCCGGGCCCGGTGTCCGGGTCCGCAGTGTTCCGCCGGGGGCGCCGGGATCGTATTCGAAGACCGAGATCAAACCGGGTGACTATATCCTCGCGATCAATGGACGCGACGTGACGCTCGACGAGAAGCTTTATCATGACATCAACGATAAGCAGGACCGCGAATTTGAATTCCTCGTGAATACCAATGCGCAGAAAAAGGGGGCGCACGCCGTGAAATACAAGGTCCTCACCGCGGAGGAATGGGATGATTTGAATTACAAGAACCGCACGGACCGGCTTCGCAAGCATGTGGAACAGAAGAGTGGCGGGAAGGCCGGATACGTTCACCTCCAAGCCATGCAGACCGGCAATCAGATCAAATTCGAACGTGAAGTTTACGAATACATGGCCGGGAAGGAGGCGATGATCATCGATGTGCGTTTCAATCGCGGCGGGAACATCGCCGACACGCTCATCGACTGGATCGAACGCAAACCGCATGGCTGGCTTCGTCCGCGCGACGCCAGTCCCGAGCCCGCTCCGTATCATGCGTGGGAAAAAAAATGCATCGTGCTGATGAACGAGCACAGCTACTCGAACGGGGAAATTTTTCCCGCGGCAATGCGCACCCGCGGCCTGGCGCGCCTCGTGGGAATGCCGACTCCCGGCTATGTGATCTGGACCAGCGACCTGCGGTTGGTGGATGGAACGGGCGCGCGCATGCCGCAGGGCGGAGCCTTTCGACTCGATGGAACCAACCTCGAAAACAACGGCGAACAGCCCGACGATCGCGTGCCGTTGACACCCGAGGACTGGCTGGCGGAACGGGATCCCCAACTCGACAAGGCCATCGACCTCGTGATCGGCAGCAGCATCGAACTCAAAAAGCCCGCCGTCGCGGGCGAATGATCTGCGCCTGAAAACCGGCATCGGACGGACGCCTGCCCGTTGCCAACCGGCGATACAGCCGACTGCCAGTCGGCGCTACGGCGGCCCAACGTCCGTTTCTCACGGAGTGCGGCAGTCCTCGGCCGCAGCAGGTTTCCTATTTTCCACCGGGCTGAATATCTCGAACGCCGAGCTACGTTGGTCGTTGTTACGCCTGGGGCGACGCGCAGGTAGCGCCGATTGGCAATCGGCTGTATCGCGGAGTGGCACTCCGCCCGGGCCCAAAGCTGGATTGAGTCCGATCACCAAATGGCATGCCTGCACCGTGTTCGATTAATTCGTTCCCCCGCCGGTTGCCAACCGGCGATACAGCCGACTGCCAGTCGGCGCTACGGTCGCGCCGCGCGTTGTTCTGGGCAAGGAGCAGGCGGTCAGCGGCGCATCGAGCTGAGGGAATCCGCGAGGGACCAGCCCGGTTCAATTTCCAAGTCCCGTTCCGAGCCTGCCGGGTCTCGAAGCAGTTTGCGCCAGGCGAGGATGGCAATCATCCCGGCGTTGTCGGTGCAGAACGCGCCGTGGGCCAGGCGCAACTCGATCCCCGCTCGAGCGCAGGCTCCTGTCAGTTCGCGACGCAATGAGCTGTTGCAGACAACTCCGCCGCTGGCAGTGACACATTTCACATCGAGACGTTGCGCCGCCCGCATGGTTTTTGTGACCAGCGTTTCGACGATGGCCGCCTGGATGCTGGCGCACAGATCGCGCACCTTGCGCCCATCCTCGAGCAAGGCGGGGTTTTTCTGCAGGAAATAACGGACGGAGGTCTTTAAGCCCGCGAAGGAAAAATCGTCGTTGTCGGCCCGCAGCAATGGGCGCGGGAAATCAAATGCCCGCGGATCTCCCTCCGCGGCGAGCCGATCCATATCCGGCCCCCCTGGGTAAGGCAGGCCCAGCAGCCGCGCTGTTTTGTCGAAACATTCGCCCGCCGCGTCATCCAGGGTCGATCCGAGAACCGCATGATCCAGTTCGGCCCGCACATGCACCAGCAGAGTGTGGCCGCCGCTGACGATGAGCGAGACGTGGGATGTCAGCGCCTCGAAATCGGCCCGGGGCGGTTCGCCGGCAATCCAGGGCGAGTAAAGATGCGCTTCATGATGATGAACGCCGATGAACGGGCGGCGCAGGACATAGGCTGCCGCCTGCGCCGCTTTGAACCCCGTCATGAGCGCGTTGGGAAGGCCCGGCCCGCGCGTCGCGGCAATCGCGTCCAGGTCCGTCGCCCTGACCTGTGCTTCGCACAGCGCTGATCGGGCGACCGGAAGGAGGTTGCGAAGATGTTCGCGGGTCGCCAGCTCCGGCACCACGCCGCCGTACTCGGCATGTTGCTCGATTTGGGACGAGACCACGTTGGCGAGGATCGTTCCATCGCGGACGACCGCCGCGCTGGTCTCGTCGCAGGACGTTTCGAAGCCGAGGAGCAGCATTGCGGATCAGGTTTGAAACGGATCCAGCAGCCGCGTGCGTTTCTGGTTGGGCACCTCGACCGATTCCCAATCAAGAAAATAGGAGGTGTCGCGGCCTTTCGTCTGGATTTCGCGCATCAGCCGGCTGCGGATCCGCGCGCGGGAATCCGTCGGAGGTTCGCTTCGGGCCTGGGAAACGCGCGGCGCCGCCCAAAAGCCGTCCATGTCCGCCAGCGCCAGGCCCAGACCTTTGTCGGGATCGATCTGGTGAAATTCCAGGTCGAGCGATTCCAGCCATGGATTGCCCCACTGAACCGATTCGCTCCGGCAAAATTCGCGCAGGAGATGTTCCTTGCTGATCCAATCCACGATGCCGACCAGCGCAGTGACGTCCGTGCCGAGCAACCGGTTCACCTTCTCCCAAAGACTGAGGAGCGCATCGGTCTCGGCGTCGCGACCCTTGAACAGTTGACGGGCCTTGAGACGGAACACCTCGAGCAATTCCAGCGCGTTGGCCGTCTTGCCATCCGCCAGTGTGACGGTCCACGGGGGCCGCAATGTTCGCGAGAGCTGTCGCAGGGAGGTGACCGCGTCATGAAGTATCACGTTGGGCAACTCGTCGGCATCCAGCAAATCGAGCACGAGCCGTGTGGTGCCAGCCTTCAGGAACAGGGTGGACGGAAGGACGTTGGTGTCACCGTGAATAAGGTGGAGCCGGCGATAATGGCGCGGGTCGGCGAGGGGCTCGTCGCGGGTATTGATGATGGCGCGGTTGTGCTGCACCCATTCGAAGAAATCGTTTTGGATGTAATCGGCGCGCTGGCTGATTTGGAACGGGGCGGTCTCCTCGCGCGGCGCGGTCTCGCCGCGGAAACGCGTGGGTCGAATGCTCCCGACACGGCCGGCGCCGCAAAAGAGGACGCGCAACGTGAGAAACGTGAGAAGGGACATCACGTTTTTTTCATGGAGGGGCGCCTTGCGTTCGAGGGAATAATTCTCATGACACCCGAACGTGGCCCCCGTGTAATGGTCGATGTTGTTCCGGATGAAATGAACCTTGCCCTTCAAGTCGAGGGACTGCACGGCCTCCTGGAGGAGCAGATCGCCGGCGCGGTCGTAGCGAACCACGTCCAGGGCGGACGCGCATTCCGGGGTGCAATACTCCATGTGGCCCATGTCGATGTAAACACGGCCGCCATTGAAGAGAAAACCGCCGTTGCCCGCCGGTTCGTCCCAGTCCCGGTCATGCTGGTCGATCAACCCATAGCGATGATTCTCGAACAGCCAATCCCGAATCCGGGGCAAGACATCCTGCAGCTGCGTGTGGGAATCCACGAGACAGCCATACTCAGTTTCCAGCCCTGTGATGCGACGCGACATGAAGATTGAACCTCGGTCAATCTGCCCGCATCGTGCGTGGGAAACAAGACGGAAGAAATACGGGTGCGGTCTGCGCCGAGGGCAGTCCAATGTTCAAATCTCTTCCATTGATCCACATCCTTGAATTAACCAGCCTTGGGTCCGCGCCTGGTACGGGCGCGTTGCGAGCGGGCTCGGGCACACAGGACTTGCCACGCCGTGCCTCGGGCCGTAGCGTCCCATTATGACCTCGGGCGATCCCCGCAGGCCAGTGTTGCCTATGAATTCCGAATCCGCGGCCTATGCAGTCGGGCAGGCAGTTTTTATCCGGACGGACACTCCCGATTACGCCGAACAGGTCATGCCGTTCCGCAGTCTGGAGGAGATGGTTCAAATCTGTTCATTGAGCCGGCCGAATCTCGTTTTGGAGAAAGTGATCGTTTATGCGATGCCCGAAGGGGAACCGTGCGCCTTGACGCTCGGTTTCATTGCGGCCACCAAGGGACAGCGACCGGGTAATTTGGGGATTGAAGCATGACAGACTCGCCAGACGCTTGAACTTACAGGGGCATGGGGTCACATCTCGACATTTGACAAGTGACAATTAATTTTGGCTGGGATTAGTTTCTTCGAATGGCTCGTCCTTTACGCATCGAAATTCCCGGGGGTCGGTATCATCTTAGTGCCCGGGGCAACGAACGACGGACGATCTTCCGCGATGAGCGCGACCGGAAGTATTTCCTGGATTTGCTGGCGGATTTGCCAGGGCGATTCGGCACACGGTTACATGCCTTTGTACTCATGCCCAATCATTTCCATCTCCTGGTGGAGACGCCGGAAGCCAATCTGAGCCGGACCGGACAATGGTTGAATGTCAGTTACAGCGTATGGTTCAATCGGAGGCATCAGCGAAGCGGCCATCTCTTTCACGGGCGCTTTGCGGCAATGATCATCGAGGACGATGCGGGCTTTCAGGAGGTGGGGCGCTATGTTCATCTCAATCCAGTCCGCGTAATGGAGTTGGGTTTAGGCAAGCGGCAGCGAGCGGCGGGAAGGATTGGGCTTTCGACCGCGCCATCAAGAGAAGTGGTCGCGCAAAGATTGAAAGTGCTGCGGGAATGGAAGTGGAGTTCGTATCCGGCCTATGCGAGTTACAGCCCTTCGCCGGACTGGCTGACACAAACACCACTGGGTAGTTTATGCGGGGGCCGCAAGCTGGGGGAACGCCAAGGGGCTTTGCGAGCTTATACGGAAAAGGCGGTGCAGGAAGGGCTTTCGGAGCGGCCGTGGGAGCGGTTGATCGGAGGAGTGGTGCTGGGAAGCGAGGCCTTTGCCAAAGGACTGTTCAGGAAGTTGAAGGGCAACGCGCGGGAACAACGCGGATTGCAGAGCTTGCGCCAGTGCGCAGGCTGGGATCAGATTGTGCAGGCGGTAGCAGGGGTCAAGGGCGAACCGTGGGAGAAATTCCGCGACCGCCATGGGGATTGGGGCCGCGACGCGGTCTTGTGGCTTGGTCGGCGCACGGGACGGTTGCCATTGAGGAAACTGTCCGAATTGGCCGGCGGAATGGACTACACGGCCGCGGGGGCAGCGGTCAGTCGATTTCATCGTCGATTGTCGAAGGACCCAAAACTGTCACAGCTCGTTAACAAAATTCACTTGGAACTGTCAAATATCGAGATGTGACTTCAGCAGCCGGCCGGACAGATCGATGTGAGTAGCGTTCCGGACATAACAGCAATTCTCCTGCTCTTATCTCGCAAGTAGCAGCGGCGGTGTTACATCGACGACAATTTGCAATGCCAATATTAGGTAACACCCCAAAAGAGAGCCCCTGTGATAACACAGCGTCTCCGGCCGCAGTGATATTGAGGACGATTGCTGGAATATTAGGCATTTACGTCCTATTTAGGTATGGGATTCGATAGTAAGGGATGGGGTCACATCTCGACATTTGCCTAATGGCAATTAATTTGGCTGGGATTAGTTTCTTCGAATGGCCCGTCCTTTACGCATCCAAATTCCCGGGGGTCCGTAGCATCTTAGAGCGCATCTGAAAAAGCCGTTTTCATCTCAAATTCCTATTTCAGACACGCTCTTAGTGCCCGGGGCAACGAACGACGGACGATCTTCCGCGATGAGTGTCGAATATCGAGATGTGACCCCAGCAGCCGGCCCCCATTCGACCGCGCCATCAAGAGAAGTGGTCGCGCAACGATTGAAAGTGCTGCGGGAATGGAAGTGGAGTTCGTATCCGGCCTACGGTTGCCATTGAGGAAACTGTCCGAATTCTCCGGCGGAATGGACTACACGGCTGCGGGGATAGCGGTCAGTCGATTTCATCGTCGATTGTCGAAGGATCCGAAACTGTCACGGCTCGTTAACAAAATTCACTTGGAATTGTCAAATATCGAGATGTGACCCCAGCAGCTGGCTCTGGACCTGCTGGCATCTCAATCCGATCCATGTAATGGGGTTGGGTCTGGGCAAGAAGCAACGAGCGGCAGGAAAGGATTTTGGCTTTCAACCGCGCCCTCAAGAGAAGCGGTCGCGCAACGATTGAAAGTGCT
>JBEEGQ010000248.1:0-4512 GCA_041166945.1 Verrucomicrobiota bacterium | reverse complement strand
CTTGCGTCACGAAAATGCGCCCTCCCCAGATGACGGGGGTGGAATTGCCACGATCCGGGAGGGAGATGCGCCAGCGAATATTCTCGTTCGTGGTCCAATGCATCGGGAGTTTCTTTTCATCGCAACGTCCATCGCCATGGGGCCCGCGCCATTCTGGCCAGTTGGCCGCAGGCAGGTTGAACGCTGTCAGGATGAACAGGCAGGCAAGGCGACAGATGCAAGGCCCGGGGGTGCGGGAAGCAGTGGTTTTCATCACGTTCAGATAGTGCGATTTTGGACGACCCGATGGCGGCTTGCATTGCATTTGTTTGTGAGCTGGAACTCCCCTTTGCTCCTGATACCCTCGCGGGCATGAAAGCTGCCTCGCGTTCGCGAAGTGTCTCATCCCGCAAAGTGGTTGCTGCTGTCGTGAAAGCGAACGGGCCGGTGGCGCGGCTCGAGGCGCCGGTCGTTCCGCTGCGGGAACGCAAGTTGAACTTTGGAGACAAGTGGGAGTACGCCCCGGCACCCGAGGACAACAAACACATTCCCATCGCGCAGCGACAGGAGCTCTTCATCGATGGCAAGTTTGTCGCACCCCGCTCGGGCCGGTATTTCGAGTCGATCAATCCCGCCACCGAACAGAAACTTACGGATATCGCGCACGCGGACGGGCACGATGTGGATGCTGCGGTGGGATCGGCGCGGCGTGCGTTTGAGGGAGTCTGGGGAAAGATGCCGGGCCGTGAGCGCGGCAAGTATCTTTATCGCATCGCCCGCTTGATCCAGGAAAAGGCCCGCGAACTGGCGGTGCTCGAGACGATGGATGGCGGAAAGCCGATCAAGGAGAGCCGCGATATAGATCTTCCGCTGGTCGCGGCGCATTTCTTTTATTACGGGGGCTGGGCGGACAAGCTTCAATACGCGGTCCCGGGGCGCAGTCCGCAGCCTCTGGGGGTTGCCGGCCAGATTATTCCCTGGAACTTTCCACTGCTGATGGCCGCATGGAAAATTGCGCCCGCCCTGGCGTGCGGCAACACCGTGGTGCTCAAGCCTGCGGAAACCACGAGCA
Organism: Verrucomicrobiota bacterium; assembly: GCA_041166945.1. Taxonomy (GTDB): domain Bacteria; phylum Verrucomicrobiota; class Verrucomicrobiia; order Limisphaerales; family JADJPG01; genus DASTLJ01. The sequence goes on along the minus strand of JBEEGQ010000248.1, from coordinate 3,461 downwards.
TCACCGCATTGCGCCTGGCGCAAATTTTTCAGGAAGCGGGCCTCCCGCCGGGTGTGGTGAATATCGTGACGGGCGCCGGCGAAACGGGCGCGGCTCTGGTGAATCATCCGGGCATCGATAAAATCGCCTTCACCGGCAGCACGGAGGTCGGCAAGCAGATCGCCAGGACGCTTGCGGAGCGAAACGCCCCTTCGAGTTCGGGCCCGCCGCGTCTGACCCTGGAACTCGGCGGAAAGGCGGCCAACATCATATTTGATGATGCCCCGATCGACCAGGCGGTCGAGGGGGTCATCGCCGGAATCTTTTTTAACCAGGGCCATGTCTGTTGCGCCGGCTCGCGGTTGTTCGTGCAGGAAGGGGTTTATTCGACGGTTTTACGCAAGCTGCGCGACCGGATACAGACGTTGCGCGTCGGCAATCCGCTGGACAAGAACACGGACATCGGCGCGATCAATTCGAGGCAACAACTCGAAAAAATTCATGGACTGGTCAACAGCGGCATCGAGGAGGGCGCGACACTGGATCAAGGGCGCTGCCGGCTTCCGGAGCGGGGTTTCTGGTTCCAGCCGACCTTGCTGACCAATGTGACCATGAGCCATCGCGTGGCGCAGGAGGAAATCTTCGGACCGGTGCTGAGTGTCATGACCTTTAGAACTCCCGAGGAGGCTTTCGAGCGCGCCAATAACACGCCCTATGGCCTCAGCGCCGGGGTGTGGACCGACAAAGGCAGCAAGATTTTCAAGATCGTGAACAAGCTGCGGGCCGGTGTGGTATGGGCGAACACCTATAACAAGTTTGATCCGACAAGCCCTTTTGGCGGGTATAAGGAGAGCGGTTTCGGACGCGAAGGTGGCGTGCAGGGACTGATGGCTTACCTGCGATTGGAGTGATGGCCCCGAAATGTCGCAACCGCGACAACTCATAGTCCGTCGGGTGAGAGTTGGGGGGACACCCTAAATGGTGGACACCGAACTTTGAGTCCGCGGGCGCAGCTCCGGTTTGGTGTCCACCCTTTAGGGTGTCTTGCCGGGCTGTAAAACGATCCGGACACCCTAAAGGGTGGACACCGAATTTTTGCCCCCGTGCGTGCAGCTCGTGTTTGGTGTCGACCCTTTAGGGTGTCTTGCGGGGGGTGCGAGCCGAGCCGGACACCCTAAAGGGTGGACACCCAACATTTGTGCCTGGGCTCGCGGAGACACTTCTGGCCTTTGTTTGTCAGTTCATTACACTGCCGGCATGGCCTCCGGAATCTCCCGTTTAAGTGCGCGGACCGCTCCCTACTGCTTAATTATCGGAGTCTTTCTGACGTGGACGCTCGAACTGCGCAGCGCCGATGTCCCGATGCCGCGCGCCAACGATTTTGTGCTCCGCGATTTCCAATTTCAATCTGGCGAGAAGCTGTCCGAGGTTCGAATGCATTACATCACCTTCGGAACTCTGCGCCGCGATGACAAAGGTACGGTGCGCAACGCGGTAATGGTTCTCCACGGCACGACAGGCAGCAGCGCCCAGTTTCTCGGAACCAATTTTGCCGGGCGATTATTCGGAGCGGGCCAGCTTTTGGATGCGGCGCGGTACTTCATCATTATTCCCGACAACCTCGGTCACGGAAAATCGAGCAAACCGAGCGACGGTCTGCACATGCGGTTTCCGAAATATGGCTACCGCGACATGGTCGAGGCGCAATACCGCCTGTTGAATGAAGGCTTGCAGGTAAATCATCTGCGACTCGTGATCGGCACGTCGATGGGAGGAATGCACACCTGGATCTGGGGCGAATCGCACCCGGACTTCATGGATGCGCTCATGCCGCTGGCATGTCTGCCGGCGGAGATTTCCGGTCGAAACCGAGTCTGGCGAAGGATGATCATCGATTCGATTCGAAACGATCCAGGCTGGAATGGCGGCGAGTACGAGCAGCAACCGAACGGGGTGAAGGTTGCGCACGAGGTGCTTTATTTCATGGGATCCAATCCCCGCCAGCGCTGGAAGGACGCTCCAACGCTCGTGCAAGCGGATCAGCAGCTCGATGCGTATGTTGGCAACGCGATGAAAAAACTGGATGCAAATGACGTGTTGTACGCGTTGGAGGCGTCACGGGATTATAACCCGGGTCCCGGCCTCGAAAAAATCCGTGCGCCCCTGGTTGCTGTGAATTTTGCGGATGACCTGATTAATCCGCCGGAGATTGGATTGCTGGAGCGTGAAATCAAACGGGTTGCGCACGGGAAAGCGGTGATCATCGCGGAAAGCGAACGGACCCGGGGACACGGCACGCACACGCTCGCGGAGCTCTGGAAGAGACACCTCGGCTCGCTTTTGCGGAGGTCTGAACCCTGATGGCGGCTTTCGCTGTAGAAGTCTTGTTTCACATGAATTGGTTTACATCGTTTTGGAAGGCGCTCACGACGCCGATGGGGTCTGCGGAAAGTTCCGCCCCGGTATCCGCGACCCGAAGTGAAGCTGCCACGGGGAAACGAGGGCCGCGGGAAACGAGGACGCAACTCCTCGGGAATTTCACACCGCGATGCCAGAGCGCACTCGCCCTCGCGCGACTCGAAGCGCATCGACTTCATCATTATTTTGTGGGCACCGAACACGTGCTTCTGGGTTTGATCCGGCTCGGAGAAGGAACGGCAGTCGATATTCTGCGCAAGCTGGGACTCGACCTCGAAACCGTCCGGCTGGAAATCGAAAAGCAACTGCCAACCGGCCCTGCCGAATCGAACGTATCGGGCGAGATGACTTTTACTCCGCGCGTCAAGAAAGTGCTGACCCTGGCGGCGGGAGAGGCGAAGTCGTTGGGACATCTTAATCTTGGAACCGAACATCTGTTGATGGGTTTATTCCGGGAAGGGGACGGGGTGGCGCCGCGGATTTTGGAAAGCCTTGGCGTGACCGTTGAACAAGTGCGAGGCCAAATCAGCACACAACCGGAGAGCGTTCCTCCGTTGGGTCGCGGAATTTCGGCATCTCCGGAACCAATGCCCATGAATGTCAGTCCGGCACAAACGGCCACAGTCGATGCCAGCAAACGGTTCGACGTATACTGCTCGGAATTCGGTGACGGGACCGTGGTCTATCGCAACGCTATTTTCAAAGGAACAACCCAATTGCGAGCCGTACCACAGGCGGAGACCGGGTTGAGTTTCGTTGTGCTGGAACAAGCGAATGGCCACACGATCTATTTATCCCCACATGCCGTCGTGAAATTCTGCGAGCACGGTTCGGAGATTCATCATGAAAATGTCAAACCGTCGTGATGGCGCCCTGAATGCGGCGATGGCGGACGGCACCCGGTTGCTGAATCGCGCCTGTCATGGTTCAGAGAATTTTAAACGCGCATCCACAGCTGGCTGCGGAGTCTGTCGAACGACTCGCGCGTCTTTATGAAGTGCCCGACAAGCCAGGAGCGTTCGCCATTTGGAAGCAGAAGTTTGCCGAATTGAGCGCTGCGAAAC
>JBEEGQ010000247.1:0-2801 GCA_041166945.1 Verrucomicrobiota bacterium | reverse complement strand
CGTCCGTAAAACTGAACACCACCATTCCGGCGAGACCGGCGCGGTAACCGGCTTCAATCTGCCACGAGAGCATCTCGCACTTGGCCGCCTCGCCTTCGCGCTGGGAGTCAAAGCCGGATTCTCCGAGAATCAGCGGCTTCGTTTCCGCCTGCATTTGGAGCCGGGCCAGGTAATTCTCGAAGGGCCGCCGGTGATGCAGATAGACATTGAAGCACAGGAAATCGGCGTTGCGCGCCCTCAGGAATTCTGTTGGTGGATAATTGGCGAACGTGCAGAGGCAGCCGGGGTCGACGCCTCGGGCGATATCGATCAACTCCTCGATGAATGCTCCTATCTCGCGCGAACCGCTCCAGCGGGCGATGTCCGGCGGGATCTCGTTGACAACGCTGAATGCGAACACGGCGGGGTGCGCGGCACACGCGCGCACCGCCTCGCGCACCGCTCCGCGCGCCTGTTCCATCGCGTTCGAGGAATCCAGGAAACAACGGTTCTTCACCCATGGAATGTCGATGAACAGCCGCAACCGGAATTGCGCGGCAAGGTCGAGCACCCATCGGGGCGGAACGTGATACACCCGCAACACATTGGCCCCCAGCTCGCGGATTAATTCAAAGTCGCGCGCCGTCTGCTCCGGCGATGCAAATCCCGCCGTCCCCGGATTTTCATGCGATGCGAACGGGCCGTAAGCGACTCCCTTGGGATGAAATTTTTCGTCGCCGGCCCGGAAGAATTTGCCGTCCACGCGCACCTGCGCGAGGGATGAGGAACCGTCAGCCATGGTTGGATCGCAATACGCTCTGGAGTCCGCCCCGGAGGCAAGGCGAATTCAACCGCCCGCACGGTCGGGGTGGGGACGGCCCGTCCCCATTCTCTTCTTGTTTTGACGCAGGAAGGACATGGACCCGTTTTTCTGCTTACTTTTCACGTGGGACTGCCTCTCCCCTTTTTTCTTCTTTTATTTTCAGGCAGGGACGGGCCGTTCCCGCCCCGGACCTTCGGCGCGCGGGAATTTCCTATTTGAATTTGACGGTGATTTTGTTGCGTTGCAGCACGGTGCCGTCGCGGTAAAAGAGCTGGGACAGATTCTCGTTGTAATCCGCCAGGGCGCGCGCCTCGTTGGAACGGGCGGTGGTGAGATCCTTCTGGAGCGACAGCACTTCGAAGCTGGTGATGATCCCGGCAACGAGACGGTTTTGGCCTGCATCCAGCGCCAGTTCGGCATAAAGCCGGGCTTGATGTGTCGCGCCGGTGCGCTCGTAGCTGGCGCGAACCGAATCCATGGCGTTGTCCACGTCGAACAAAATGTCCTGCCGCAGCTTGTTCAGTTGAACTTCGATCTGTTTCACCTGTTCGTCGGCGGCGTGATACCGGTTGCGTTCCTCCTTGTTGCTAATCGGGATGCGCACCCCCAGGCCGACATTCCAGCGCGGGTTCACTCCCGACCAGATGTCCGAGAAGGAATCCCCCAGGCTGGCGCGATGCGCAGGGGTGATCACCGGTGGAATCGGCAGGAGATTGGTGGAAGCGAGGGTGCCGCTGTCCAAACCACCGCGGCCGTATCCGCCGAAAACGTTCAGCTCGGGCAGGCGCTGATTCGAACGAAATTTTCGGGTGATTTTTAATTTCTCTGCTTCCAGTTCCAGTTGTTTCCAATCGGGCCGCTGGTTCAGGGCCGACGTCCAGCTCTCGGTGATATCGAGTGTTTCCGGCACCGCCACCAATTTTTCCGTCGGCTCGATGCCAGTCTTATGCCAGCTCTGGTAATCGTCGGTGATCAAGTTTTTTAGGATGTTCTCGGCGGCAAGAACCCGGCGTTGGGCCTGGATCAGATCGGATAAACTTGTGGCCGCCTGCGCTTCGGCCTGCTTGGCGTCGAGGGGCGCGAGCCGGCCCGCCTTGACCTTTTCGTTATTGTCCGAGGCCAGTTTGTTGGCCAATTCGAGCGCCTTCTCCTGCACCTTCACGTCTTCGAGCGAGAAGAGCACCTCGAAATACGACATCTGCACGTCGCGAATCACCAGCCGGATTTCCTCCTCCAGGCTGAGTTCCGAGATTTGAAGGTTGCGCTTGTTGATCTGGATCACGGTGCGCCCCGCATCGATCCAGAAATCCTTCAGCAATGGCTGTTCGAGTTGAAAGGAGGCATCCGTAATGTAATCGTCGAAGGTGCCGCCCCGTGTCGTGCCGCGGCTGTGGCTGAGATTCCCAGCCAGCGAATATTTCAAGCCGGTCGGCAGCACCCCATCAATGGTCGGCGCAAACGTATCCGCCTCGGCCGTGCTCGAGTTTCCGGCGATGCCGGTGGTCTGGTTGAAGCGCCCCTCCGTCGCATTGTAAAAATGGGTGTATTGGCCGCTGAAGACGGGGTCGTAGATCCCGCGTGACGCTTCCAGCTGGAACCGGTTGATGTTCGGATCGAACCGTTTGACCTGCACGCGCAAATTGTGCTCCAGCGCCAGACGGACGCATTCGTCCAGCGAAAGGGTGCGCATCGTTCTGTTCGTCGTGAACACCGAGGGCACATCCGCCCCACACAGGCTAAAAGAGGCGAATCCCAGCAAAAGAATCAGTGTCGGTCGCATTCGGGGCGGAGCGTGCCGCATTCCTTTCCGCTCGTCAAATCTCCTCTAACGATCCCCGCCCATCACGGTGCATCCCGAAGTGGTTGGTGGTTTTTCCGATTCCTTCCTCGGCCTCCCTCGGAGGAAGAAGACGAAGTCCAACGCTGGCGGTGTGGGGACAGGCGACGGAGTGCGCCCGTCCCGGGCGCAGCAGTGTAAGGCGAGGTAAGGCGTTCGATT
>JBEEGQ010000246.1:0-19433 GCA_041166945.1 Verrucomicrobiota bacterium | reverse complement strand
ACGTGAATGAGCCCTGGGTGACGCCCATTGTCAGGCTCATCGACATGCCCAGCGCGGTCAGTTTGGGGTCGCTGATTGTTTTCTGTCCCGGCTGCAGATCGAAATCGGTTTCGCTTTTCATTTCGCGAATCCAGTTGGCCGGGATCGCATTGGACAATTTGACCACCTGCGACCCGCCAAAATATTGCAGTTGGATGGCGCCCTTGATGCGCGCGATTTCCTTGGTGGTCCAATCGGGCGGTTGAAACGCGATGGTGACAAGATGCCGGGATTCGGTGCTGTCGGCGGGCGGCGGCGCGCCGTCCTCGTTTTCGTCCTCAGTGGAAATGTTGTGGCGACCATAATAACGGCGCGATGAAAACCCATTTTCATCGGTTGGAAGTTTTAAGCTTGTACCCTTGGCGTCGAAGACCTCTTCGAGTTTGAATTCGCCCCATTTTTGCGGAAGCCATTTTGTGGGGATCACGATGGCGCCGATCAGCTGGGCCTGGTTTTGTCCCGCGCCACCTTCACCGCTCAGATCGAGCGTGCGTGTCACCTGCAGCACATACGGGACGAATTTCGCCGCCTCGGTGACCTTTTGAGGATCTGGCCCGGCGGTTTGCTCGCCCAACGGACCGCCTGGGGCGTCCTTGAACGAGAGGATGCCCAACCGCGGGGGAGTTATGGGTTTAAACTTCAGTCCCTCGGCGCTGCACGCGGCGTCGAGCAGCGCGCCGCTCTGGCGGGCGAATTCGACGGCATTCGTCTGCCGGGTCCGATCGGCGATCCACGTGACCGAATGGCCATCGCGCGATCCGCTGGCCCCGGCGGTGGTGACGGCTGCCGGGAGAGTCACGCGAAATTCCGCGCGCATCTCGTCCTTCTTTTTCATCATCTCTTCCATGCTGGGCATGGCATCGCCGAACATGCCGGCGCCGTCCTTCATTTCCGCGATCCTCGCGGCGGCCTCGATGCCGAGGACCGCCTGAAGTTTGAGGACGCCGCCCTCGATTTTCAGGGTCAATCCGTGGGCCTTGCCGTATGGACTGGCGAGCAGGACATTGATGTCTTTGAACGCGGCGGTGACGACGAGGGAATCGCCATCGTTACCCGGCTCCATTTTTGTGGTGACGCTGAAATCCTTTGCCGGGAACCAGTGCCGGGCCTCGGCTTCAGTTGAGGGGGGATAACTCACAGGCGCGTCCTCCTGGCCATGCGACCCGAGGCCGAGGGCTGAGAGGGCTTCCATAGGAACGAGCATGCGGGTTTCGAGGCGAACAGAGCCGGAGCCATCGGCGTTGATGATCAGTTCGTCCTTGGTTTTAAAACAGCCGCAGAGAGCGACCAGCAGCAGCACGGGTATCCAGCGTATCCTCATATTCCTCCTTGATGAATGGGCGGTTTCGGTCTGTCGAGTCAGTCGATATTCATTGAAGAGCCGGTGGCGCTGCGCATTCGTTTATTGACGTCCACGCGCAATTGCCGGACGTCGGGCCCGGTCATGCCCTTGAGGGCGCGTAGGATTTTTCGCAATTCATAATCATTGCGCGTGGCGTCCATGAGGCTGCGCAACAGCGGGAGATATTTGGCATCCTGCGTCAGGGCGATCCCGGTCAGGAGCGGATCGGGGAGCACCTGTGATTTGTCCTCGAGCAATTCGCGACGCATTTCGATCAGCCGTTCGACGCCCTCGAACTCGCCGTGTTGCGCCAGCAAAAGGGCGAAGGGCATCACCGCTTCCGCATTGGTGGACTTAAGCCATCGCCGCGCGGCCGCGAGATAAGGCGGCTTGGTGTCCAGCGGGCGAAGCGGGCGTTCCTCGTTGACGCCGTAGCCTTCGCTCTGCCCGGTTTGCATCTCTTCGTATCGGAAGTAATCCATCTGCCATTGCAGGCCGGCGATCTGGCGAATTTCCGGCTCGAGCAACGCCAGCGCGGCCACGCGACGGGGGGAGGGATGGCTGTCGTCGAGAAGCGGCCCGAGCTTTTCCTCGAGGGCCGGCCGGTCTTTGATCTGCCGTGCGAGAGCCTGGGCGGCGGCGCCCCGAACCCAACCGTTGCTGTCTTTCATGTGCTGTTCGAAAACGAGGCTGTTGGTCTGCGAGCTCCCGCGGCCCATCGCGTAGAGCGCCGCGGCGCGCCAGGCGGCGTTCGTGGACTCGAGCAGGGCCTGCGCGATGCCGGCTTTCGCGGGTGTCGCCGGCAGCAGCGACCATCCGGGGCGTTCACTTCCGAAGGCGTAACCGCCGCCCAGCATCGCCTGCAAGGAATGTGTCAATTCATCCCCCGTGGCGCCCTCGACCGCTTTTCGGAACCGGGCCGGTTCGAGCAAAAATTCCCGGGCGGGCGGCGCCATCCTCTCGACCTCACCCGCCGCCATTGCAAATAATGCGGGCGCCGTCGCGAGTTTCTCGAGCACCGCCCGTCCTTCGGGCCACGCCAGTTTTGGGAGCATCACGCCCAGTGCCGGCGACGCCATGAGCCGTTTCACAGCCTTGTCATCGAGATGTTCCAAAGCTGTGAGGAGGGCGGGCAGATCGCTGGTTCCGTCGCCCGTGACAAAAGTGGCGGCCACGACGCGGACATCGGCACCAGGACCGGCATTCCGCAACAGGGCGGCATGCCATTGGCTCATCTGCATCGCGGTCACGGCGGTTTTGTTGGTTCGAGGAATGGGAGTGGTGACGCCATTGACGGTTGTGTATTGGATTGGCTCATCGAGGCGGCGGTGGATGCCGAATCGCGACGAGATGCGGCGTTCGCCGGCGATGATGCTCATGGCGACATCCGCCGCGGCGATGCGCACGTCGGGATCGGCGTCGCCGAGGAGCGGACCAATCAATTCGGCCGCGACCTTGGGAGGGCGTCGCCCGATCAAGTCGGCGGCGGCGCGCCGGAGCCGGGGATCCGATTCGGCGGAGGCGGTTTGCAGGAGAGGCTTCCAGGTATCATTTGTTTTGGTGGTGACGCCGGAATCGACACGTCCCAGGGCGTTGAGGATGACGACTCGCGCCTCGGTGTCGCCGGCGTCGTACATTGACTGGATGGCCTTGACGGTTTCGTCCGACTCGGACTGCGCCATCATTTCAACGGCGTCGCCCCGCAGGCTGGGGAGACGTTTGGCCAGCTCGGCGAGTTGAGGCGCGTCGGGGCGTGAGCTCAGTCCGTTGAGCGCCACGAGAGAATTCTTCACCACGAACGCGTCGGGGTCGGTCAAAAGCCGGGTCAGCTCGTCGGAGAGCCGGCTGACGTGCAACTTGCCGATGACCTCGGCCGCGGTGGCCCGCACGCGCCATCGGGGATCGGCCAGCGCCTGCTTCAACGCGGCGATCAAGTTGGTCGAAAGGACATCCTTGGCGCCGGGGGAGGGATTGAAGGCATCTTCGCGTCCATGAATTTCGTTGAGCGCGGCGAGGGCGGTGCACGCAACAATTTCATTATCGTCCGTGAGCACCGCGAGCAATGGAGCTGCCGCCTCGGAATTTTTTGTTTTGCCGAGCGCCTGCGCGGCGGTCATGCGGAGGTTGCTGTCAGTGGCTTTGAGCAGTGAAGCCATTGCCGGGATGACATCCTTGCCGCCGATGGAAGAGAGGGAACGGACGGCGCTTTCCACCACCAGCGGGTCGGCATCGTTGGCAAGCTCGGCGAGGGCGGGGATTGCATCGCGTCCGGCGCGGCCCAGCCGCAGCGCGGCCTCCTGGCGTTCGGTGCCGGACCAGCGGGCGAGCGATTGTCGAACGCCGCCAGCGCGCTGGTCGACGGGGTCGGGAACCAGGATGGACCAGCGAACATCCTCGATGAGCGCCAGCAGCCGCGGATTTTCGCGCTCATACTTTTTTGCGGCGGCGCGCAATGCCGGGAGCGCCGCCATACCCTGGCCGACGAGCGATGACATCGCCTCGGTGCGGCGCGCGCCGTCGCCGGTTCGCAACGCATCGATGGCGGCGTGGATGGAAGCGATGGCGGATGCATCGATGGCGCGAGGTTCACCTGGCGGCGGCAGTCGTCCGGTGGCGGCCCACCATTTTTTGAGCATCGCGACGGTATCGGCGAGCTCGGCGGGCGATTGCCAGGGATCGATGAGCGGGGCGTTGGTGGCGAGCCGGGCGAGGAGATCGCTGGCCCCGAGGCGCACGCCGAGGTAGGGCTCGGCCACAGCCTCGATGAGAGCGGGGACGGCGGCCTCGCGCGCGGCGGTGAGGAGGCGGGCGACACCGGATCGTTCACCGGGGTCGGGATCGCCGAGGAGCTGGATCAACGTTTTGAAATCGTTGGTGTCGAGTCCTTCACCGGCCGATTTCTTCGCCAGGACGCCGAGCTTGGATCCGGGCGCGGTGCCTTCCCACTGTCCCTTTTTGACACGCTCGCGTCCCTCCTGGATCCAGGCGACGAGAGCGGGCGCGTCGAGGTAGCCCGTTTGCTTTGCGACGATCTTTCCGTCAGCCGTGAGAAGGACGAGCGTGGGCACGGCGGTGACGTTGAACGCCTGGGCCATTTTTTGATTTGCGTCGATGTCCACTTCGGCGACGCGAACCGCGCCGGCGTTCTCGACGAATTCCTTCGCGGGGAATGTGTTTTTTTTCATCGCCTTGCAAGGGCCGCACCACTCGGCTGAAAAATCGATCAGGACGATGGATTGATCGGTGGCGGCGACCTCGGAGGCGGCGGCGAGGGTGGGATGGAAAGTGGGTTTGGCCGCGGCGGTGGAAGCGGGGTCCGCGGCATTGGCCATCAATGCCCATGCCAGCAAGAGAGCCGGCCCGAAATGACGAATGACGAATGACGAATGGGGGGAGGAACGCCGGGCTGTTTGAAGCGGCGGGAATGACGCTGAAGCAACATCACTGCATTCGACAGTCGTCATTCGTCATTCCTCCCACCGCTATTGCAACAACGCATACGCCAGGATGTTCCCGTTGACCTTTTGCGCGTTCTTGATTTCGTTGCCCCCGCAGCAGCAGCAACCGTGCATCGTGCCGGTGTCGTTGAGGCCGTCGGTAGAGACGATGAGGGCGATTTTGCCGCCGATGGTCAGGCCGAGCAGCTTCGCTTCGCCGCCGTGGCTCATGTCGAGGCGTTTCACGTCATAAACGGTGCGGAAGATGGGATGTTCCATCGAAACCTCCGCCAGTTTGCGGTCGGGAAAGACGGCTTCGATCTCGCGTTTGAATGAGTCGCTCCATTCCTTGCTGCTGCATCCGGCGCTGGCGAGAAGGAATCCCCCTTTTTCGAGATAACCCTTGAGATTTTTCCGTTCGTCTTCAGTGAGGGAAAAGCCGCCTTCGCCCGTCATGACGGCGAATGGAAATTTGAAGACCTCCTTCTCGGCCAGCTTCACCGGTTTAAATTTGCGGGCGGTGCAGATGCTGGTTTCGGCGGCAACGGCGGACAGGAATTCCTCGCTGAAACAGACCGAGCTTTTGGTCCCGGCGTAAATAAGATTGGCGCATTCGACCATGTCGGCCCCGCCGGCGTCCGCCGCACGAACGACTCCGGGGATGGCCGCGATGAACATCGCGATGAGGAGCGAGGTGAAGGGTCCGAAAAAACTCCAGCTTCCGAGTTCCAATGGATCCTCGCGCGTCCGCACCCAGCTGGACGAGAGGCCGGTCCGCTGCGGCTTGGCACTGCGCGCTTTTTGTTTGCTGTGCGCTGGGGGATGGGCTGATTGACTCTGGTCCGTTCGGCGGATGGTGCGCTTTGAGATGGTCTTCACTTTTTTTCTCCTTCGTCGGTTGCCGTTTCCGCGATCGACTTGAAATAATCGCCGACCAATTCCCGGTATTTTAACGGAAATTTTGCATCGGGTTGGAGGCGCACCCGGCCCGGGGTGCCGGGCGGACTGAGGCCCGGATCCGCGGAATCGCCGGCGACGGCGGCGACGGTGCGACCGCGCCCGGATCCTTGCGAGCCTTCACGGCGGCCACCGGATTGTTCGCCCGCGAGCTCCATGTCCGGTCCGTAGAGGGCGGTCTGTTCCCCGTAGAGCCCGTAACCTTCACCGCCCTGGCCTCCGGGATTGCCGCCCATCGCGGCGAGGATTTGTTCGAGCGAATTGCCGGCGCGTTTGGATAGCTTGGGCTGAAAACGTTTGCCGGTGCATTGCTTGCCTTGCGAAGGCAATGCGCTGCATTTGGCAACAAGCTTGTCCATTTTATCGGCGGCCAGTTGGGCGAGGGCATATCCGCTGCCGTGATCGCGCTCGGACAGGTTCTTGATCGCGTCGGCCATGTCCTGGTCGATTTTTTCGTCGGCGAGCGCTTTGAGAAAGTTCTGCACGTCGGTGCGCAATGGATCGTATTCGGGATCGGCGGGAACCTTGGCGAGCAGTTCGGGCATGGTCTCGATGTAACGGCGGAGCGCCTCCCGGAGGTTTGTCTGTTGCTGTTTCAATTCCTCCATTTCGACCTGCTCGGCGCGCGACAGGGCATCGTGCCGTTCCGCGAAGCGCCGGAGCATTTTGGCGACGCTGGCTTGAGCGCTCGAGAGCCGCACGAACTCGTCGGCCCGCGCCAGGACCCGCGCGACCTCGGCCAGCATCTGTGCGGGCTGGCTGACTTCGGCCTGTTCCTGTTGCGACATCTCGGAGAGTTCGCGGGCCACATCGGCGAGGCTTTTTTGGTTCAGGGGCCGCGCCGCGCTCTTTGCCTTTTGCGCCGTTTGATTCATCTGGTTCTGCTGGGTGGCGAGGCTTTCGCGAAAATCCTGTTCGACCTCGAACATGGCCGGATTTTTCATCAGCTTGGCCAGCGCCTCCTGGTATTCTTGAATTTCCTTGGAGAGATCCTCGGCTTCCTTCTGGGCTTCCTCGCGTTCGGTGCCGGTTTTGGCCTCCTGCGCCTTCCGGGCCGTCTCACGCGCCCGCTCGGCCAGCCGTCGAAGCCAGTTGCCCTGTTTGAAGTAGGGCTCGAACAACGCTTTCTTCGCCGCCATTCGCATGAGCACCTGTTTGTATTGTTCCTCCGAAATGATCTCCAGACGGTACGGCCGCGTCAGCGCCACGTTCGGCCCTTTCGGATCATTGTCCGCGGCTTCAAAAAAATATTCGATCACGTCGCCGGGATGAACGCCGAGTTTGGTCATGTCGAAGGCGCCGGCGGCTTCGACGTTCTGCGGACCGCTCCGCTGGGTCAGCTTGAAGTTAAACGCGCGTTCGATGGAACGATTGTGGCCCCGCAACCAGACGACGCGGCTCACGCCGTAGTCGTCCTCCGCCTGAATCCTGACTGGAATTTTTATGGTCGGCGTGGCGACGGCATCGCGGCCGGGCTCCAGCACCGCGATGCGGGGCCGCTCATCGGGCGCGATGTTGAACCGGCCCCGGCGCGGTTCCGCACATTCCAACCCATCGACGTCGCGCACCGAAAGAGTGAAGAGCGTCGGCGCGGCCAGAACAAAGCTGCCGGTGACGATTTGTGAATCCGCTTTCAACGGCGTCTGGACCGGTTTGCCCCCGAGCACCGGGGTGAGCGTGAGTTGGCCGTCCTTGAGGGGACGATTGCTGGCGATGCGAAAACTGATCCGCGTGTCCGCGGGCAGCGCCCGCGGTTCGTCGGCGAGTTTCCCCGTCTTGGCCGGCTTGCCGGTATACGCGGGAAATTCCGTGGTCACTTCGACCATGGTGATCTGGGGCGTGAACCGGATCTCGATCGGAAACCGGCGGCTGCGCGCCTGGCCGTCGGTGACGAAATACCGAACCGGCTCGCGCAGATTGGCGAGCGTCTGGAAAAAGGTTTTGTCCGGCGCGAGGAACATGATGGAGCGGCTGAGGTTCGTGGCGCTGGCGCCGGTTTCGGCGACGAGCCATAATTTGTCGACGGGCCGTCCGCTGATGCTGGCGCGAATCTCGAATTGTCCGCCGTAAAGGACTTCGCCGCGACGCGGTGTGACATCGATTTTCAGCCGGCTGAAAGGCGGATGATCGCCTCGGGGATCGAGAAAGCGGGGCAGCACGGCGTGAAACACGTCCCCGGCGAGAAAGATAAAAATAACCCAGCCCACCGCCGCGATCCCCAATCCCGCCACGGCCCAGGCGACGCCCCGGCGGACGACTGGCCAGACACGCACCCCGCCGGCCGCGCGCTGTCCGAGCACGATGGCTTCGCGCCGAAGAAATTCGGCGATGGCTTCTGTTTTGGTTGCGAGGGAGAGTTGAACGGCGTTGGTAAGGCGATCTCCGAGCGCGGGCTGCTGGCGCTCGAGCATCCGTGCCATTCGATCGTCCCGCAGGTGACGCAGCGGCAGCAGCGCCAGCCCAAGAAACAACAATGCGGCGCAGCCGAGGATCCAGGGTGCCGCGAGCCGGGTGGTGTCGGAGAGGTTGAGCGCGGCGTCGCCCATAAGGAATGCCAGGGCGAAAGCGGCGAGAAGGGCGGCGAGTGCCAGGAACCCGCGGAGGACGAGCCATGAAGCCAGCCGTGCCCGAAGTGGTTTGAGAATGCTGCCATTCATAATGCTCCCGCTGGAGGGAGTCTAACAGCCCGCCGGAGACCGCCAACCACCGTTTTCATCTTTCGGCACCGGCATGGGCGCTGCCGGGGGTCGATCACAACAAGCCCTCGCGTCGTCTCAGCCACCATTCGGCGCCCAGCAACGCCACGATGGCTGCGAGGACCCACCATCGATCCCAGACCGGCCGCTGCCGGTGGGCGAGCTGCCGGGCGGCTTCCCAATGCCGAACGATTTCCGGCATCCGCGGGATATCGCTGGCGGTCACAGTTTGTCCGCCGGAAAGCCTGGCGAGTTCGCGCATGGTGTCCGGGTCGGCGCTGAGGTCGCGTTTTTCCACCGAGGCGCTCAGCACCTCGACGCTCTGCGAAAGTTCAGCGGGCTTGCCCACATTATTTTTGACGGT
This sequence comes from Verrucomicrobiota bacterium, assembly GCA_041166945.1. Lineage (GTDB taxonomy): Bacteria > Verrucomicrobiota > Verrucomicrobiia > Limisphaerales > JADJPG01 > DASTLJ01. The sequence continues at coordinate 10,598 of JBEEGQ010000246.1, read as the reverse complement.
GACGCGATAGGTGCCCGGGGCGAATGGACCGGCTTCGGCGACGAAATTGGCGCCGCGGGCGCGGGGGTCGACCTCGACGGTGCGCCCGTTGCCCTCGACGAGCAATTTCGGCTGGTAGATGGATGGATCGAAATTGCGCGTGGCGATGAGGAACTGGAGCGGCTGTTCGCTCGTGTAATAACGGCGGGCACTGGTGAGTGACACGTCGGCTCCGGGGAGGAACTGGCTGCCGGAGAGAAGCCATTGGAGAAGGGAGATCCAGAAGCGCCGGTAGGCAACCTCGCTTTCTTCCTGGCCGGATTCACGAAAGGCCCAGCGCCAGAGTCCGCTGGCATTCAGGCTGAGCGCCTTGCCCTGGCCATAACGCTGGTAGGCCACCAACACCGGCCCGTCATTCTTGTCGGCGGCGGTCGCGAGCGTGACGGCGAGGGGCTTTTCACCGAGCGTGACACTGGCCTGATCGAGAGCGGGCAGGCGTTCCAGAAGTTCATCCAGCGTCCCCGCGCTGCCGAGATCGAACATTGGATTATCGCGGCCCGCTTCCGTTGGACGCAGCTTCACACTGGGCGTGCTGCCGGCGCCCCACGCGACGGGCTCGAATTTTGCCAGCGGCTGAAAGCGGCCGCCGTAGGGTTTGCCGCGTGCGAAAACGACGCTTCCCCCGCGTTTCGCCGTGAAGTCGGTGAGAAGATTCTCCGTGGTGCCATCGAAAAAAGATTCCGCACCCCTTCCCAGCACGACGATGTCAAAGGCGTTCATCGCCTGCGCCGTGCGCGGAAAAAGATCGCGCTCGACGCGGGTCTCTGCGCCGGTGGAAGAGAGCACCGCGACGTGTCGCTGCGCGTTGAGCCGGTAGACAGCGGTCAGGTCCACGTTCGGATCGCGCTTCAGGCCTTGAACCAGAAACTTCGTGTCCCAGTGAGGCTGACCTTCGGCGACCAGCACGCGAACCTTCTCCCCGACGCTGCGAAGGAAAACCGCCCGCTCGTTGTTGGCCGTGTCGCCCTCCTCCGGCTGCGGGGGAACACGAAACACGTATCGTTGCTCGCCCGCCTCGGGCGCCTTCACCTTGATGCTGAGACGGGCGACGCCATTCGAGTCGGGCAGGACCTCGCGCGATTCGATGACTTTGTCGTTGCGCAGGAGATCCACCTTGAAACTGCGGTTGGGAAATCCGGCCGCCTTGAGAGTCGCGTTCAGCTCTACTTCGGCCCCGCTGAAAGCGAGTGCTTCGGACGAGGCGGTTTCGATCCAGAGATCGTGCCTCGCCACCGGCCCTCCCAGCGTCCAGGTCCAGAGCGGCACGCTCCGGGCGAGCGCGAGCTGGGCGGCGTCCAGGGTGTTGGGTGTTGTCGCGCGGCCATCCGAAATCAACAACACTCCCGCCTGGGCTGGGGCGTCGCCCAGTTCCGAAACGGTGCTCATGACAGCCGTAGCGATGTCGGACGCATCGCCCCGAACGCTGCCCGCTGCCGACAGTTTGGAAAGTTCGATGGGCCCGTGATCCCGGTCGAAACGCCGCAGTTCGAGAATAAATTCCTTTTCCAGCGCCGCGACGGTCGCGGCATTGGTGAGCACGCGAAGAACCGCGCCGAGCCGCGTGACGTTGTCGACATCCTGGGTGTCCATCGAGGCGGACGAATCGATGAGAATGGCCAGCTTCGGTTTGCCGGTGCGCTCGCGCGGAAGCAGCGCCTGCGGATTCAGGGTCACCCAAAGGAGCGCGCCGACGACCAGCGCGCGAAAAAAAACCAGCCCGCCGCCCCGCCGCTCCCTCCACCAACGAACGACCGTCAGCGCGAGCAAGCCGACGGCGGCAGCCGCGATGAGGCGAGTGCTCCACGGCGGTGTGTAGAGCCAGTTCATCTGGCCACCTCATCAAGTATGGGGACGGAGCACTTTCTGATTTTTATCACAGCCGTCCCAGAGGATTTAAGAAAAAGGGCAGGAACTATTTTTGCGTGCTCCTACCACACGGCAGGGATGAATCAACTCAAAATGTCTCCAGCCCGGTCGAAATTCAGCGTCTTCCGGCAGGTTTGCAATCTTATTCCCCAGCACATGGTTCGCAAAATTGCCCGCGATGCGGGAGCGCAGGAAATGTCCCGCAGAACCGACCCCTTTTCCGGACAACATGCGCGTAGCCCTCCCCATTCAGCGTTCGTTTCGCCCCGCTTCCACTCCGGATCAAGCCGTTCCGGTCCAAGCCCAAGACACAACGTGCCGGAATCAGATCACGGAATGTTCTGTCTCGGTCCGCCCTTTTGGAAAACGGTGGTGCAAAAGGCGCCATATGAATTTCATCGTCAAACCCACCGCATCATGTTCTAATTTATTAAACTACGTCATCGCGACATGGCGCATCAGCAACCTCACAATCCGGCCGCGGGCGCTGGTTCGGGCGGATTTGCCACCACGCAATGGAGCACCATCCTGGCAGCCGGTGCCGACTCCTCGCCCCAAGCACAGGGGGCCCTTGAAAGGCTGTGCCGGGCATATCGCTATCCCCTCTACGTGCATGTCCGTCGCCTCGGATGGAAACCCGAAGATGCTGAGGACATGACGCAGGAGTTTCTGGCCCGGTTTATTGGGCGCAACTATCTGCAGCGGGCTGACCCGGAGCGGGGTCGGTTCCGCTCGTTTTTGCTGACCTCCCTCAAACATTTCCTGGCGGATGAATGGGACAAATTGCAGACCCAAAAGCGGGGGGGCGGCCGGCCTCCCCTCAGTTGGGACGACCTCAGCCCGGAAGAACGCTACCGGATGGAGCCAGCCGAAACACTGACCCCGGATCTGGCGTATGAAAAACGATGGGCAGGGATGCTGCTGGAGCGCGTGCTGGACCAATTGCGCGCGGAAGATGAGTCGAACGGAAGTCTCCGGGAATTCGACTTGCTAAAAAACCATGTCTGGGGCGACGGCAAAGCTGGAGCCTACGCGGACCTGGCGGCCGCATTGAACATGGAGGCGAATGCCTTGAAGGTGGCGGTGCATCGGTTGCGGAAGCGTTTTCGAGAGCAACTAAGACAGGAAGTGTTGAGCACCCTCTCCTCACCCGACGAATTGGATGAGGAAATGCGCCACCTCCAGTTGCTCCTCAGCAGTTGAGCGATTCTTTGTCTGCCTGTAACCGGTTCAGGTTTTTGACGTAGTAACTAGACGGATGAAGTCTGCCCAGACCACCACCACGTGCGTCGTCCCTGCCGAGCGGGTTTGCCCTCGCTGCGGCGCGAAGCTGGGCGGGTTTGGTCCGGAAGGGTTGTGCGGACCGTGCCTGTTCGCTTCGGGACTGGCCGACTTGGAGCCACCGGTAGCCCCAACACCGTCTCCGCCGTCATTCCGCCGTCTGGGGGACTACGAATTGCTCGGCGAAATCGCGCGGGGTGGCATGGGCGCCGTGTTCCGCGCCCGGCAGGTGAGCTTGAACCGTATTGTCGCCCTGAAAGTAATGTTGGGCGGCGACTTTGCCGGCGGGACGGAACAGGCACGGTTCCGCGTCGAAGCCCAGGCCGCCGCGCGCCTCAAGCACCCGAACATCGTCGCCATCCACGAGGTCGGCGAGCATGACGGCCAGCCATTCTTCTCGATGGACTTCATCGAGGGCCGGACGCTGCGGCAGTTGACGTGGGACACCCCGTTGCCGGCCCGGGACGCCGCTGTCCTGCTCAGGACCGTCGCCGAGGCGGTGCATTACGCGCACGAGCGGGGCGTGGTCCACCGCGACCTCAAGCCCTCAAACGTGCTGGTGGACGCCGCCGGCCAACCGCATATCACGGACTTCGGCCTGGCCAAGCGCATGGACGCGGAGTCCGACCTGACCATGAGCGGCATGGTCATGGGCACGCCCAGCTACATGCCCCCTGAACAGGCGTCGGGCCAAAACAAGACCATCGGCCCACCCGCTGACGTGTATGCGCTGGGCGCGGTCCTCTACGATTTGCTCACGGGCCGGCCGCCCTTCCGCGGTGCGACACCTGCGGAGACGATGGCGCAGTTAGAAAGCCAGGAACCGATCGCCCCGCGCCTGTTGAACTCCGGCGTGCCACGCGACCTGGAGACGATCTGCCTGAAGTGTTTGGAGAAAGCGCCGTCGCGGCGTTACGAATCTGCCCTCGCTCTGGCCGAGGAACTGGGCCGTTTCCTGCGCGACGAGCCGATTTACGCCCGTCCCGCCGGCACGTTGGAGAAGAGTTGGCGCTGGGGCCGGCGGCATCCGGGGGTCGCGGCGGCGCTGTTCCTTATGGTGGCGATCGCGGTGGGCTCACCCATTGTCGCCTACCGTATGAACCTGCTGCGCCTGCGCGCCGAGGGCAATGCGAAACAGACGCAGACCGCCCTGAGCGATCTGGCTTGGACTCTCTACTCCACAGGCGATCTTCCCGGCGCTGAACAGGCGGCCCGCGGGGCCATCGCGGCGCGGGCAGACTCGCTTGCTGACACCAACGACGCACGATCGCTCTGGATTCTTGGCAACGTCCTCTGGATGCGAAGCGAGTCCGGAGAAGCCGCTGTGCACCTGGCTCGTGCGCTGGACATCCAACGCAGCCAGCTCGGGCTCACCAACATCGATGTCGGAAAGACCTTGTTCTCCCTGGCGAACGCGCAATTTCAACTTGGAAAATATGCCGGGGCTGAGAACCATTATGCCGAGGCATTCGACGTGTTTAGTGCTCTGGTCCCAAAACTGCATCCCGTCATGGCCAATCTGTGGAACAACCGCGGCAACATGTTTTCCAGAAAAGGCAATCTGCCAGCGGCGGAGGCGGCGTATCGTCAGGCGTTGGATGTGGAAACCAATGCGCTACAAGGCGGCCACGGGGACATCGCCTTTTCGTTGAACCAACTGGCCATCGTGCTGACCGATCTTGGCCGGACAGACGAGGCCACGGCGAGCGCCCGGCAGGCGCTGGCAATCGGCCAGGGGCTGGGGGGAAGGCAGGGCGTCGTCGCAGATGCGCTGGCCGTGCTGGGCACCCTGTTGGCAAAGCGAGGCCGTCTGGACGACGCCGAGAGCAATCATGTCGCCGCGTTGAGCCTCCGCAGAAAATTGTTCGGACAGGAAAACATCGACGTGGCTGACTCCCTGGGTGCCATCGCCGTCTTGCGAGCTTTGCGGGGTGATCTGAAGGAGGCGAGTTCACAACTCGAAATAGCCTTGGCGATGAGTCAAAAGAAATTGCACCGGGAACATCCCAGCCTGATCCCTCATCTCATCGCCCTTGGCTGGACCCTGCAACAGGAAGGCGACGCCCTCGGCGGCGCTCTCCGTCAACAGGAAGCTCAAACCATCGCCAACAAACATGGAGCTTACGGCTTATGGGCGCTGAGCAAGGGCTTTCGCGAGCTCGCCGATCTGCTCAAAGCCCGGGGCCGTGACAGAGAAGCCGAACCGCTCTTCGGCGAAGCGGCAGACTGGCGACGCAAGCTGGACGAAAGCGCGGCTCAGCAATAGTACTGTCCAACACGCATCAAGCGCGTCTCCTGCGAAAGCTTGTAACCCTACATTGGGGGTGGGGTCACATCTCGACATTTGACAAGTGACAATTAATTTGGCTGGGATAGTTTCTTTGAATGGCTCGTCTTTTGCATCGAATTCCCGGCGGCCGGTATCATCTTAGTGCCCGCGGCAACGAACGACGGACGATCTTCCGTGATGAGCACGCCCGGAAGCATTTCCTGGAGTTGCTGGCGGATTTGTCAGAGCGATTCGGCATTCGGTTGCACCGGTCGGCAATCCAAGTCCAGGCATATTCTTGAACACCATGGCGGCGGGACGCCGCCCGAACTCGCAGGCGAAGACGCACGCGCTACAACGCCAGGCTTCCATCGGCTGATCCAATTTCGCCGACCTTCAGTAAGCGTTGGCATGAAATGGTTCTGGAAATTGAATGCACGCAAGGCCCAATGGGAAATGGCTTCGAGTAGGCGCGCCTGCTGACGCGGGCTTCTCACCGGCTACCTTCAATGGTCCTTTCGGGACAGGGGACGTCTACTGCTCCGCCAGAAGGCGAGCACCACCATTTCAAGCGCGAGCATCAACGCCGCAGTGGCTGCCAGATGCGGCCACAAGGGGCGCGTCCTGCCCGCCAGCAACAGCTCGTTCTCGTCCCGAACGACGCTGACCACGGCGCCGGCGCCGGGCTTGATATTTTCCACGGCGATGGGGCGTGTGTCGCTTTCACGTGGATCAATGTTAACGGCGGAGGCCGCCATCTCCCGGTCGCCCTGGCGGGCGGAGTAGGCGCCCGGCATTTTCGCGGTCGGCAGCGCCAGCCGCGTCATGCGACCGCTGGAAAGGACCCGGGCCTCGACCGGTTTGTTGTCGGGCCCAACGACGTGAACTTCGATTTCCCCGACCGTTGGCACGTCGAACGTCCATGCGGTGCCGGGAGTGATGGTGCGTTCATCGGCGCCGCGCCTCAATGAACGCAGAAGCTCGTGCAACATCGCCGGAAACATCGGGCTGCCCACCAGGTCCCCGCTGTCGGGAGTCAGCGGAATATTGGCAAAGACGGCGCTCCCTTTGCCGACGGTGCTCAGGCTGAGGGCCGCGGAATTGTCGGGATACGTCAGGAGCAAATCGTTCGCGCGCCCCGCGACGGTTTGGGTCTGGTAATGGCGACGGAAACGGAGTGTCGAAAAATCGGCGGTGTCGGCATCGGCGAAAAGTTTGCGGGTTCCCGCAACGAGCGGCTCGCCGGGATCATTCACCACGATGCGCTGAAGTTGAAACGGCGGCGCGAGCCCGGGGGGCATGAGAGTTGCCGCCGCGGGGCCATCCAGAAATGCGATGAAACGGGCGCCGTCATTGACACGACGCTGCAGGATTTCAATCGCTTCGCCCGCCAGTTGCGCGGGACTGACGAGGACAAACACGTCGGCAGTTTCCAAAATGCCCCGGTCGGTGTCCGCGCTGTGGCGGCGGATCAGGGTGAAGCCCGGGGCGCTCTCCGGCGACGGCGCGAGCGCCCGTGAAACAAACCATGCCGCGCTCCGGGAATCGGCGAGGTCGGCGTCGCTCACCAGGAGCACTTGCAGGGCCTTCTGGACCGTGACCGCGATGTGGCGGGTGTTGTCTTCGGGAAGATCATCGGCGGCGATGAAGGCTTTGCCGGTGAAGGGCCCTGGGCGGGTGAACGTGATGTTGAAGGCGGCGTCGGCGGAACCGAACGGCGGAACGGACACGCGCGTCTCCTGGGTGAGGTCGGCGAGTTCGAGCCGGACGGTCTCTTGACGCGGGCGCGACGTGCCGTTGAAAACTGTGCAGAGGATTTCGGTGGGCTCACCGGTGACGGGCTCGGCTGGTGCGAGCCGCACTGCGGTGAGCGCGATGTTTTCAACGGGGCCGGTTGTGACCGATCGAAGGCGGGTGACGATTCCGCCGGGCAGTTCCCTTGTCGCCGCCCAATTGGACTGTTGAAAATCGCTGAACACATAGATGGTGCCGGTGCCGCCGAGAAGTTTTTGGGCGAGGGCGAGGGCGGCGTCGGGATCGCCGGCCTCGAAACTGGCGGTGGCTTTGAGGAGTTCCTCGTGCAGGGCGGGGATGTTGCGGGAGAGAGCGGGAAGCAGCGCGCGTGGAGTGGCTCCGATGAGGATGACCGCCACTTCGCTGCCGGATTCGAGGGCGCGCAGGACATCCGCCGCTTCCGCCTGTGCGCGGGCGAACAAGGAGACGCCGTGTTGGACGGCGCGCATGGAGAGGGAGCCATCGAGGACGAGGGCGACCCGTTTGGCGGCTTCGGCGGCAGTGGCCGCTCCGGTCGGTTTCAGAAAAGGCCGTGTGAAAAGCAGCGCGAGGGCGAGAACGGCCAGCGTGCGGAGCGCCAGGAGGAGGAAGGTGCGAAGGCGATGAAGCGATTGTTGCCCGGCGCACGCTTCGAGAAGGAATTTGAACGGCGGAAACGCGATGCGCCGCGGGCGGGCGCGGGTGAGGTAATGGATCAGGATCGGAAGTCCCGCCGCCGCCAGGCCGCCCAGCATCCAAGGGTTCGTAAATCCGAGCCAATTCATCGTTGTTCACGGGCCAGGAAACAATTTCGGAGAAAGGAGTAGGGATTGTCGGTGGTGCGCGCGAGGTACCAGTCGCAGCCGCGGGCCTGGCAGTGCCCCTGAATTTCGTTGAGGTGCGCGTCGAAACGCCGGCGATACAGAGCGCGGATGGCGTCAGGTTCGGCATTAAAAATTCCAGAAGCTTCCGGGTCCACAAAACGCGCGGCAGCCACTGCCGGCAGGTCGAGCTCCTCCGGGTGCGCGACATGGAACAGCATCACATCGAATCGTGAGCGGCGGAAGAGATCGATGGATTTCCAAAAGCCTTCCCCCGTGTCGAGAAAATCACTGAGCACCGCGAGCACTCCGCGGCGTTTGGTGCGCCGATGGACCTGTTCCAGGCAGGCCCCGAGGTCGGTGCGCCCCTCGGCACGCGCACCGCCCAGCGAAACCAGCAGCCGATTTAAATGTGTGAAGGATGCGCCGGGCGGCACGTGATCGTGGAGTCCAACGTCAGCTAGCGACAATCCCACTTCATCGCCTTCGCGGATCACCAAATATCCCAGCGCCGCCGCGAGGCGCGCCGCGTGTTCCAGTTTGGTCACCGATTTTGCCACCGCCCCTGAAAAATCCATCGACGCGCTTTTGTCGACGACGAGGTAGGTGAGCAGGTTGCGCTCGGCGTCGTAGAGGCGGACGTAATGGCGATCGGTCCGGGCGAAAACCTTCCAATCGACGAGCCGGATGTCGTCGCCTGGGGAATACTCGCGATAATCGGCGAACTCGACGGCGGTGCCGCGGTAGTGGGACTTGTGGGGGCCGGCGAAGGTTCCCTCGGCGGCGCCGCGCGGGCCGAGGCGGACATGCCGCAACGCTTCCATGGCGGCCAGGTCGAGGAAGCGGTGGGAGATGGAAGCCATGTTGATTTCGTCGTCTCACCGCGGTGACGACCGGCGGGGGCTCTTCATTTCGTCGCGGATTCCACCAGGTGCTTCACGATGGCGCCGCTCTCGATGCCTTCGCCGAGCGCGTTGTAGTTGGCGACGATGCGATGGCGCAGGACCGGGACGGCCATGCGCTTGAGATCGGAGATTTCCGGCGTGGGCCGGTTGTCGAGGAGCGCGCTGGCCTTGGCGGCGGTGACGAGATGCTGGGTGGCGCGCGGGCCGGCGCCCCAAGCCACATAGCGCTTCACGAAATCGTCCGCGGAACTTTCCTTTGGCCGGCTGGCGGCGGTGATGGCAACGGCTGCCTCGAGCACATGCCGGCTGACGGGCATCTGATCGATGATGGCGATGAACTGGGTGAACTCCTCCCGTTTGACGATCGCCTTGAGGCCGGACGCTTTGGCGCGCAAGGGCAGGGCGGCGATGTCGACCTCGTCGGCTCGGGACGGATAATCGACATGGATGCTCAACATGAAGCGATCCAGCTGCGCCTCGGGCAAGGGATATGTTCCCTCCTGTTCGATCGGGTTTTGCGTGGCGACGACGATGAACGGAGGTTCCATGTGGTAGGTCTTGCCGCTGACGGTGACGGCGAGTTCCTGCATGGCTTCGAGCAGCGCGGCCTGTGTCTTGGGCGGTGTGCGATTGATTTCATCGGCCAGGATCAGGTTGGCGAAGATGGGGCCGCGATGGAAAACGAGATTACGCCGCTGTCCGCCCTCCTCCATCTGAAGGATCTCGGTGCCGGTGATGTCGGCGGGCATGAGGTCGGGCGTGAACTGGATGCGCCGGAAATCCCATCCGAGCAAATCGGAAAGCGCCTTGACCATCATGGTTTTTGCGAGGCCCGGAACGCCGATGACCAGCATGTGGCCGCCCGAGATGAGGCCGGTGAGCAACAGGCGGACGACTTCATCCTGGCCGATCAGGACCGTGCCGAGTTGTTTTTGGATGGACGCGCAACATTCGCGCAAGCGAGTCACATTTTCCTCCGCCACCTTGATGTCTTCGGGGTTCATGATTGTAGATGATGAATTGGGAACCGTCCGGCTGACGGCGTGGTTGTAGCCCGGGGCGGGGGGGCAGTCAAACAGTCGCGGCACGGTTTTGATGCGCGGCGGGCGGGCGAAAGTTTTTTGATTAACGAATGCCCCTGGCCAGTCGATGAAGCACGGAAACCGCCCTGACGAGAGCCGCGATGATGCCCTTTGCAATTGCCAAAGGGACGGCGCTCTGGCAATCAGGGTCGACACGATGAAGAACTTGAGAATCTGGCTATGGTCGCTGTTGTTGCTGCTTCCGTTTGGCTGCCAATGTCAAAACGAGGCCAGCCTTCGTCCGTCGGGCGATGCGATCGTGCGCTGGCATTTTGCGGGACGCGCCGCCCTCGCGCAGGCGACGAACGCCTTGCGCCTCAAGGTCGTCGACGCCCTGCCGACCACGGCGAGTCTTCGCAGCCAGGTTGCCAGCAATCTTTCGAGCGCACCGGCCCGGTTTTGGCAGAGGGAATTGCCGGCGGGCGTTCCGGACGGCGCGGCATTGCTGCGGCCGCTGTTCGAGGACCTGCTCAATGCCGAGTCGTACGGCGAGGTGAAGGGTCCGGCGGATCGCGCGGCAACGATCCTGGCGATTGAACTTTCGGATGCGCGCGCCCGGGTT
>JBEEGQ010000245.1:0-5234 GCA_041166945.1 Verrucomicrobiota bacterium | reverse complement strand
CGTGATGCAACAAATATTGGGCGGCCATCTCCCGTTTCCGCGCATTCAACTGGGCGAGTCGCGTGTTGGTTCGCGCACCGCCGAAGTCCACGAACTGCGCCACATACAGGCACACGGTGTTGGTGCCCACCGGAAGGGTCGCGAAGGTGAAACCGCCCCCGCGATCCAGCTGGCCGGAGGATTTCCAGTCCACGGCGCGCGCCGCTGTGGCCGCCTTCCGCGCCAGCACGGCAACGGATCGGGCAACGGGTGCGTTGCTGGTCCCGCGAAACGTATTGAACTGGACCACTTGAAAACTGGCGGGCTTCAGGAAACCCGCCAGGCGCTGACAGGCAGGCCGATCCGGCATCCCCTCGAGCACGATGACGCTGGCATCGTAGGATTTGATCGCCGCGGCCGCCTGTCGGAGGCGCTTGACCTCGGGATCGTTGGCAGTGGCTCCCGCCGCCGGAGCCGGAAAATCATCCGCCTGCCATGTTACGATCCGAAGGGGTTGCGCCACGGCGCTGAAGACAAGGATGAAAGCCGCACTGACGCCAAAAGAAAGTCGCCGCATAGATGTCGCTTGCCGGCTGGAGACTTCAAAAAGACCGCAACATCTCGCGCCACACACCGGTTCGCGACGCGTCCTGTTCATCGCAACCAGCGCGGGCGTGGCCGGCGGGCGTGAGCCAGAGCATACAAATGGGGTGAGGCCCTGTAAAGCGGGAAGCCGAAACCGATCGAACGCCGGTGGCCGGACGGCCGGCTCCTATTTTTCGTCGAGCTCGGTGATGATCACAAACCACGAGCACTCGTGTTTGTCATCGTCGCCGGTGTAAACAAACCATTCACCCTTGCGAATTTCCTGGATGGCCTTGTGAACCGGCTGGCCTTTGCCGATCAGCTTGACCTCGACCTTGGGACCCTCGAGCTCGGTGATTTCGATGATGCATTTATCGCTGAGCTTGAATTGATTGCTGCCGCGCGAGGGAACGGTGCCGGTGACCTTCCTTTCCACGAAATAGTTTTTCCACTTGAAAACCTTGCGGAGTTTGGCGGCGGTCGCTTCATCGACCGGCTCATGCTCCTTTTTTGGCGACTTCTCTTCGTTGGTCCCCCAGATCAGTTTGGTCTCGATCTTGAGTTCCTTGGCATGCGCAACAGCGCCGCCCAGAAGGGAGACCAGAAGGAAAAGAAGCGGCAGGCGAATCCCGCGGAAAAACCTCGGCAGGCTCATTGCGTCACCGCATCGTCCATTTCCTCGGCATCGTTGTCATCGTCGTCCGCAGCATCGTCCTTGTTGACGATGTAAACGACGAACATGTTCTCCGACCTCGGCCGATAGGAAATGGTGTCCACGTGCTCGGAGAGTGTCTGCTCCTCAACGAGAGGCCGGTAATGGCCATCGGCCGTCGACGGGCCGGCGCCGGGATTGCGGTTGAAAACGCCGATGGAAAAAACGGTCAGAAACGCGACGAGGGCAAAACCGGAGGCAGGTACCAGGAAACGGCGGAGCGCGATCAGCCACGGCAAATCCTGGCGCCCGGGAGCGTCGGCGCCGGCCCGCTCGATGCCGCGCTGAATTTTGTTCCAATAAAATTCACGGGTCTCTGGAAGCTTGAACTCGGGCTCGTTCCCCGCCAGGAAACCGCGGGTCATGGTCAATTCCGCCGCCAGGGCGGCTGCCTCCTTGTCGGAGCGCACCAGTTCAGCCAGGCGGGCGGCCTCGGGCTTGGAGAGTTCCCCATCGACCCACGCCTGCAATTTCAACATTAACTCTGTATTCATCTTTGACTTTAACTTTGCTGCTCGCGTTTCCAGCTGGCCATCAGGTTCGCCATCTTGCGACGGGCGTAAAACAGCCGTGACATCACGGTCCCGATGGAACACTGCATCCGCTTCGCTATTTCTTTATATTCCAAATCTTCAAATTCATGGAGTATCAACACGGTGCGATGCTCGTGCGAGAGCTGGCCCAGCGCCTTGTCGATCCTGGCCCGCAATTCCGTCCGTTCCAAACCTTCGGTCGGATTGACAGTGACCGTCGGCATCTGACGTTCCACGCCGCCGAGGTCCTCTTCCAGGTGCTCGATCGACTCGGCCCTCTGCCGCTTGTGCTTTCGCAACTGGTCCAGGCAGAGGTTTATGACGATCCTCGTCATCCAGGTGACAAAGCTTGAGTCGCCATGAAATTGTTTCAGGCGCTGCCAGCCCTTGACCCATGCTTCCTGTGAAAGATCAGTCGCGTCTTCTTCGTTCCGCATCATGCTGAAGGCGCGCGCATAAATCTTGTCGCGATGCCGCGCCACCAACTCCTCGAAGGCGGGCATGTTGCCCCGCTGCGCACGGCGCACCAGTTTCTCATCGCTGACTTCGGGGATTTCCGGGTGCGTCGCCATGTTTCGACGGGGGTTCGTCAGGGCGTATTCAGTTCGACTCAGAGTTTTCCTTTCGTGCTGGGCAGCTGCCCGGTGATTCGTTTGTCCCGTTGACAGGCGAAATCCACCGCCTTCGCAAAGGCCTTGAAAAGCGCCTCCACCACATGATGCGGCTCGTCGCCATACAACAGTTCCAGATGCAGGTTGCAACGCGCCGCATTTGCAAATCCCTGGAAGAACTCGCGCGCCAGCCCGAACCGGAACGCGCTCGACATGTCCTGCCGCCGTTCTACGCGCGTCACGCTCTTGAACGACATCGCATCCATTCCCCGCCACACCAGATACGGCCGCCCGCTGAAATCCACCACACACCGGGCCAGGCATTCGTCCATCGGAACAAACGCCTCGCCACTCGATGGATTGCTTGGATGAAAACCCGTTCCGTACCGGCGGATCCCCTTCTTCTCACCCAACGCTTCCCGTGCCGCCTCGCCCAGGGCGATGCCGCAGTCTTCCACTGTGTGATGTCCATCCACCTCCAGGTCGCCCCGGCAGCGCAGGTCCAAATCCATCACCGCATGCTTTGCGAACAATGTCAGCATATGATCGAAAAAGGCGATCCCGGTGCGCACACTCGCCCTTCCCTGCCCATCCAAATCCAGACGGAGTGTAATCCGGGTCTCCGTCGTGTCGCGCTTCAGTCGCGCCGTGCGGTGCTGCATCCCGCGCAATAAACCAGACCCGGTTACGAAAACAAAGTCGAAACACCAGGCCCAGGCGGCGACTGGCCGCGGGACGCTGGCCCTCAGGTCGGATCGGACGCGCCGCTGACCCTCCCTCAACCCGGCGCGCGCGGGGGCCAGATCGCGAAGAGCACAGGGAGGAGCAGGAGCGTCGCCCCCAGGCAATTCACGACGCCCAATACCACCAGCGCGCCGAGGCGCGCATTGGCGGGCACCTGCGACAACAGCAGGATTCCAAACCCCAATGCCACACCCAGCGCATTGATCACCACGGCCGGTCCCACACTGCGCAGTGCCTCCACCACCGACCCCTCCAGCCCCCCGCCGGCGGCGCGCGCAAATTGAAAACGTTCCAGGAGATGAATCGCGAAATCCACTCCCATTCCCAGGGTCATCCCCGCAAACATCGACGTCGCCACACCCAATGGCATTCCCACCCAACCCATCACCGCGAAATTCAACGCCACCGCCAGGAGACTCGGCACGACACAATAGATCCCGCCCCGCACCGATCTTCCCAAAACCAGCACGATCACGAAAATGCCCGCCAATGACGAACCCAGCGACCAAACCTGCGTCGAGACGATTCGCTCAATCAGCGATTGGCTGACAGCCACGTCCCCTCCAAATGACAATCGAATCCCATGAGGCGCCAGCTCCCGGCGCTCGTAGTCCCGGATGTCCCGCATCAGGCGCGCGGTCCCGACAAAATTGGCGTCCTTCATGAAAATGGTCAGCACCGATTTCGCATAGTTTGTGTCCACCGTTTGCCGCAATCGCTCCGGACCGCGCGCCATCCGGTAATGGTCCCAAAGTGTCTTTACCAATTGCGGCGTGGCGGGGATCTGGTGGGAGTTCGTCTCGGTGTTGCGAACCATGAAGCGGGTCGTGGCCACGTAATCGGCAGCGCTCACGACTCCTCCAACGGCGTTGGTCCGGCGTTCCGCGATAAACCGGCCCAGCGCGTCGATGCGATGAAGCAGGTCGGGCCGGAGATGCGCGAACGAAATGAACTCGATGTCCACGGGTTCGCCCGCCAACGGTTGCAACCAGAACCGTGGCGAACCCTCCTCCTTCGGCGTCGAGACCCAGACTTCACCATCCCGGTTGGTGACCGACTGGATCCAGGAGCGCCAGACGGCCGCGGGCACCGTTGCCTGCGTGGGTCCAATGTTGGAATGGGCATTTCCCGTGAAGACGAGCCAGCCGTTGAGCAACTCGTCATGGTTCGTTCCGAACTCAGCGGGAATGGGAAACGCATAATCGTTCGTCATCGCCCAGGGCACGCGTTTCGAAATGCGGGTGTGCCCGGCATCCACCACCACCCGGAGCAGGTGAGCCCCGTGAAATTGTTCATTCACGAGTCTGGTCGCCTGACGAAAATCGCTGTCGGGATCGAATCCGTCGATCCAGCTGTCCTGCACGACCACCCGCCGAATGCCCAAAGGAGTCAACGCCACCACCACCAGGGTGGCAGCGAGAACAGCGCGCCGGTGCGCGAGCACCCAGCGCCCGAAACCCCGCCAAATGAGATCGCTCCGCGCCTGATCGCGTCCGGCAGCCCGCTCCCGGGGGACAAGCCGCCCCGGCTTCAACAACACCAGCATCGCCGGGATAACCAGCAGCGACCACAGCACGCAGAAGACAATGCCCACCGCCGTGAAAAGCCCAAACATCTGGACCGGTTTCACTGACGACAATGCGAACGAAAGAAATCCAATCGCCGTCGTCGCCGCCATGCTCAGGATCGGACGCCACAACTCCTTCATCGCACGCGACACCGCTTCGTGATGCGGATTTCCAGGATGTTCCCGCAGCAGCTCGACGTAACGTTTGAAGATGTACACCTCGTCGGAAACGCCCATGGCTGTCAGGATGACCGGCATCACCGCCGTCGTCAGATAGACCGGGACTCCCAGCCAGCCCATGAGCCCAAAAACAAACACCAGGCACGCGCCCACTTCCATCAGCGGCAGCAGTGTCGCGGAGAGCCGCCGAAAGCTGTAAAGGAACACCAGCGTCATCACTCCGATGGCGATAGGCAACAGCCCGATTCGCCGGGCCAGCCAGACTCGCGCCTCGTAAAAATTGCGCGGCCACTTTCCGGGTCGCACAGCGCCCCAGACGCTCG
>JBEEGQ010000244.1:0-13676 GCA_041166945.1 Verrucomicrobiota bacterium | reverse complement strand
TCGGAGTTCGCGCCGCGGAGGGCAAGATTCTTCGCCGGAAAACGCGCCGGCAACTCAATCCCCGGCCCCGCCCCCGCCGTCAGCGCCGCGCGCGCGGGGAGCGCTCCGACTGCGGCTCGGGTTTGCGCGGCAGTTTTTCATCCGCCATCGCGGCTTGATACACAAACGCAGCCATGATGACCGACGCCTGCTTGAGATCGTCCGGCTGCAACCGATCCAGCGTGTCCATGTTCGAATGATGCGTCAGTGTCCCGTAATCCATTGCATCCTGGATGAATTGAAAACCGGGAACGCCGACCGCATCAAAGGATTGATGATCGGTGCCTCCCGTGTTGGAGAGCGTGATGGTTTCGGCGCCCAAATCTGCAAACGGCGCCAGCCAGCGTCGGAAAAGCGGCCGCGCCGCTTCATTCCCTTGCAGGTAAATCCCACGAACCTTTCCGCCGCCGTTATCGAGATTGAAGTAGGCCGAGATTTGCTGGTGCTCGGGTCCCGCGACAAATTTCCGCGCCGGGCGGATGCTGGCGCGTGTGGCCCGCGTCCGTTCCTCCGTTCGCTCGCTGCTTTTGGGCGATTCGGTTTTTGCCGCCTCTTTTGGCTCGGGATTGATATTGGTGTAATAACCAAAATGTTTCCGGACATACGCCCCGGAGCCGAGAAGCCCCTCCTCTTCGCCGCTCCAAAGCGCGACGCGAATCGTGCGGCGCGGCTTGAGTCCCGCCGCCTGCAGAATCCGCACCGCCTCCATGGCAACCGCCACTCCCGCCGCGTTGTCGGTCGCGCCGGTGCCCCCGTGCCACGAATCCATGTGCCCGCCCAACATGACCAGTTCGCCCTTCAAATCCGTGCCCGGAATTTCGGCAACGGTGTTGTACGCCATCAGATCGTCCGTGTGATATCGGGCCTGCAGCTCGACCTGCATCCGCAGTTTTTCCCCCGCCTGCGCGAGATGCACGAGCCGGTTGTAGTGCTCGGCCGCAACGACGATTTGAGGAAGAACCGCCGGCGCATTTGTTGCCCAGGGTGACCGGAAGAAACTATTGCTGGCAGGCCCCGCCGGCCGCGGCATCGTCACCGATTCGACAAAGATCGCGCCGCCGTCTCCACGATCACTCGGAGTCACGAGGAGCGCCGCCCCCTCGTTCATCAGGAACGGCGTGCGCGAAAACGGCGCCCGCCCTGCATTCGACGGGACGTTGTTGGTGCGCGGCGGCGGATTGGTGGCCAGCGATGGATTGGCGGCCACATTCGTGGCGCGAACGGGCGACGGACGAAGAATCTCTGTTGGCAACGGGGCTCGCGAGCCGGGTTCGCCCGCATTGGCAAGACGCAGAAGGTTCGTTTCGTTGAGACGCACGGCAGGCGCCTCGAAGTGGGTCTTCAATTCACGGGGCGGACTCGCCAGGATGATTGCCCCTTTCAGTTTGCCTTTATACTTCTCCAGATCGGATTCCTTGGACGCCTCGACGTAAACCACTTCGGCGATGAGCGGTTGACCGAGCGCCGGAGACCAGGCCTTCGGAAGGGCAATCAGCGGCATCACTTGCGGTTCGATAAGCTGCGCGGAAAACCGGCTGAGCGACCATCCGCGTCCAAACGGTCCCCACGGTTCCAGATGCGCGTCGATCAAACCCCACGAGGCAAGCTGGTCGCGCGTCCATTCGTTGGCCTGTTTCATCTGTGGGGAACCGGTCAGGCGCGGCCCGATCACATCGGTGAGATGACCCACAATCTTCATGACCTGGGAACGGTTGAGGCCTTCATCGCGAATGCGCGCGATGGGATCGTTGGAGCCCCGAGACGTGCCGCCGTCCTGGGCGCGCAACGCGAAGGGAACCAGCAAAAAAATGGACAACAATGAAATGCGCACGAGAGGCTGTCGATGCAGGGTCATGGTGGGCGCACGATAGCGGGACGCCGCACTGTATCAAGCGCCAACCTGCCCGCCATCGCGGGATGATGAAGGGCTGTGACGGCGCGCGGTATTTATGCCGCTTCAAGGTGGAAAGCGATTAGGCCCTCGAGTTCCTCCGGGCGCTGGACAGGACAGGTTGCCGAAGCGGCATAAATGCCGCGATCCGCTTCGCGCGCGCGCGACAACCCCGAGCACGGCGCGCGACATTTATGCCGCTTCCAGGTGGACAACAATTGGGAGTGAAAGAGGCTTTCGCGATTGCAAGGACGGACGACGGTCGTATGCTCGCCCCATGAAAATGAACTGGGATTGCACCTCGAGGTTTCTGGCAACAGCAGCATCACTGGCCTTCACTGCGGCGTTTACCGTGGCCGCACAGGATGTGACCGCCTTCGCCCTGGTCAAGGAGGGCAACCGGCATGTCGGCGAAGAGGCGAAGGATCGTGTCGTTCAGATTCGGTCTGAAAAATCGATTGCCACCCTCGTGCCGAACATTTGGACGGTGGTTTATTTTGACCCCGACGCGACGGCGAAGGCGACCGAAGTGCGTTTCATGGCGGGCCAGAAAGTTTCCGTGAAACGTCCCGCGCGGATCCTCGAACCGATCACCGGCGGGCACAAGGAGCTTCCAAAAAACCGCCTGAAAATCGACTCGGATCGCGCCCTTGAAATTGCAAAAAGCGAGCCGGTGCTGAAGGACCTTTCCCTGAAGGCATCCCAGCTCAAACTCGAACGCCGCAGCGCAGCGGATGAGACGCCCGTGTGGAAGGTCGAGCTGTGGGCCGCCAAACTCAACAATCCCAATAGAGCGGTGAGCATCGGACAGTTGTTTATCAATGCGGAGGACGGCAAGGTTGTGAAAAACGAGTTGAAAATCAATCACGTCGATTGATCCGCCTTTCCGTGAACGAGCCCACGTCCGAATCGCGCGCCTGCGATGTTGCCATCATAGGCGGCGCGCTGGGCGGGGCCGCCACGGCGATGCTGCTTCTCCGGGAACGCCCGGGCCTCCGGGTGGTGGTGATCGAAAAAACGCCCGCGTTCACGCGGCGCGTCGGCGAGGCCACCGTCGAGGTGAGCGCTCATTTTCTCGGGCGCGTCCTGGGTCTTACCCAGTACCTCAACGAATCGCACCTCGTCAAACAGGGGATGCGTTTTTGGTTTTTCAACGAGAAAACCAGCACCCTCGAGGATTGCAGCGAAATTGGCGGACGCTATTTGTCCCGCGTCCCCGCCTATCAAGTGGATCGCTCGACCCTCGACGAGGAGGTGCTGCAACGTGCCCGCCAGTGCGGCGCCGAATTGCTGCGGCCGGCCACGGTCCAAAAGGTGGAGCTCCACGCCGGTGGTGATCAAGTCCTGACCGTGCGCGCCGGCGAAAAAACGGAAACTCTCAAGGCGCGGTGGGTCATCGACGCCTCGGGGTTCGCGGCGCTCCTGGCGCGTCAAAACGGATGGTGGCGCGCGAACACAGCGCATCCGACGACCGCAGCCTGGTCCCGATGGCGGGGAGTGAAGGACTGGGATGGGCTGGAGCTCAGTTCGAGGTTTCCACGCTGGGCGGCCGCGTGCCATGGCGTGCGCGCGACCGCAACGAATCATTTTGTAGGCCACGGCTGGTGGGCTTGGTGCATCCCCCTCAAGGGTGGCGACACGAGCATCGGCGTGGTGTTCGATCAGCGGCACGTCGATTGGGAGGCGCAGAATGGAGAAGGGCCGCCCGCGGAAAAACTAAAACGCTTTTTGCTCCAGCATCCTGTCGCGCGCGAGATCATGGCCGGGGCCGAATGGATCGAGGGCGACGTGCACTGGCGAAAAAATCTTCCCTACTCGAGCACGACCTACGCCGGCGACGGTTTTGCGCTGGTCGGTGACGCCTCCGCTTTTCTGGATCCGTTTTATAGTCCCGGGATGGATTGGGTGGCGTTCACGGCGACGCGGGCGGCGGACCTGGTTCTCGCCCAACAACGCAACGAGCCGCTGGCGGCGGCATTGACCCGCCATAATGCCGATTTCTCCGGAAGCTACGATCGCTGGTTCAACGCCATTTATCGGGACAAGTATGAATACATGGGCGATTACGATCTGATGCGCCTGGCGTTCAGCATGGACGTGGGACTGTATTACCTGGGCGTGGCCTCGCAGCCTTTTAAAATGGGCATGGCGGGACTGCGGCAACCGGTGTTCACGACGGGGCCATCCATGCCGGTCTATTATTTGATGCGCGCGTACAACCGGCGGCTCGCCATTATCGCGCGGGCGCGCCGGGCCCGGGGCGCGTGGGGCCGTCATAACGCGCATCAACGTTTCATGGCGCCCGGTTTTTCGTTTCACCCTGCGAACTGCGTGCCGATCCTCAAGGGAATTGTAGGATGGGGGCTGCTGGAGATCCGCGAAGGCTGGCGCACGTGGTTTCGACGACCGCGCGAAGGGGGAGTTCCACAGCCCGGGCCGGCCCTGGCCGCTCAGGCCTCGACTTCCGCCGGCGGCTGAAACGGGCCGGCAATACTCCGCTTTTTTTCCCGGTAAAAATCTCCCAGGCTCTGCTCGGAGGGGACCAGCCCCTCCTCCTCGATCGCCGTCAGGATCCGTTCCTCCGTCATGATAAATCGCTCGCGCTTGTACAACAGGTAATCATCGCGCACCTCGGATGGAGTCAGATTGATCGTCGCCAGATTCGCGCCCATGCTCAATCCGCGGCGATATCCGCTGCCCGGCCCCGCCAGGTTCAGGGCGCTCACCGCGGGGATCACCCAGTCGGGCCGCAGGAGACGCAGCAGGGCCATGCAGTTGAGCGTCAGATTCAGGTCAGCGGTCGGCGCATCAGACAGCACGGTCGATTCGCCGGGGATAAACGGGCTCACGCTGCATCCCGCCAATGGCAGGCGGGCGGCCAATTCGAAGGCCATCAACAGATCCTCCAAAGGCTGGCCCGGCAGGCCGGCGATGAAACCCGAGCTGACATTCCATCCGCCGCTCGCCAGCATCTGGATGTGCTCGACGCGTTCCGCCAGGGTGCCCGGCGCCGCCATGTCCGCATAACGTTGCGGGTCGGCGATTTCGAATTTCATGATGTAAATGCTGGCCCCCGCCTGCCGCAATTCATCGTAAAGCGCCGCGTTCAATGTCCCCAGGCACACGCTGATCCCGAGCGACGTTTCGCGCTGCAACCGTTTCACAAGCGGCAAAACGACCTCCCGAACGGCGACGGGATCCTCCCCGGTCTGGATATTCACGTCGGTAACGCTCGAAGGCCGGTGATCGATCAGCAATTCGGCGAGCTGTTCGTGCCTGGCGCGAAAACGGCCGAGCTTTCGGTTGTCGCGCCGCATGCCGCAATAGGCGCAATTCTCGCGGCAGTAATTCGAAACCTCGACGACCGCGCGGATAAACACGCTGCGTCCGAAATGCTGCCGGGCGGCAGTCGCGGCGCGCTCGCGCAGTTCATCTTGGGCGCGGCCTCGCGCCTGCAACAGCCCAACCGTCACTGGCGACAATGCTTGCGTCACGGCCCCAGTAAACCCGCAAGGATGCGACCGCACAATTCAAAACCGGTTCCCCGCCAGGCGCACGTTTCCGCTTGCGGCGCCATCACGCCCCACAGTCAACTGGACGGCGCACATCTCAAATGGATTGGTCCGCCCAATGCGCCGTTGTGATTCCCTGCCTCGATGAGGCCCGCACCATCGCGTCCGTCGTCGAACAATGCCGGCGCCACCTCGCCACGGTCATTGTGATCGACGACGGCTCGGCTGACGACACGGGACGGCAGGCATCGCGCGCCGGCGCCCGGGTCATCCGCCATGATCGGCCCCTGGGCAAGGGCGCGGCGCTCGATGCCGGATGGGCCACTGCCCGCCGCGCCGGTTTCTCCTGGGCCCTGACCCTCGATGGCGACGGACAACATTCCCCGGAAGATATCCCGCTGTTCCTTTCCATGGCTTCAATGTCGGACGCAAAACTCGTGATCGGGAACCGGATGGGACAGCCCGCCCGCATGCCATCGCTTCGTCGCTTCGTCAACCGGTGGGTCAGCCGCACGCTCTCCATGGCCGCGGGCCGGGAATTTCCGGATGCCCTCTGCGGGTTTCGCCTGGTGCATCTGCCCTCGTGGTCGAAGGTGTTGTTGACCACCAAGAATTTTGAAGTCGAATCCGAGCTGTTGATGGCCTTTCACGACGCCGGCCACGCGGTGGAATTCGTGCCCGTGCGACTGATTTACCGAAAGGAACGGAGCAAGATTCATCCGCTGCGGGACACCCGCCGGTGGTTCCGCTGGTTTCGCAGCTATCGCGATGGGAAACGGCCCTCGTCCCAATAATCGGCGCTTCAAAAAAAACGGAGCCGGCCGTCTCACATCAGCCCTTCATCAGGGGGCAGGATTTAAAACCGGCGCGGGCTCGATGTGCACTGTGACGTCGTTGATGTTGTAGGGGGAGGCACGAAGGCGATCATTGACCAGATGCGCGATATCATGGCCGCGACGGACGGAGAGTTCGCCGTCCACGACGACGTGAATGTCGAGCGCGAGATGCAGGCCGGTTTTCCGGATGCGACATTTGTCGATGCTCACCACGCCGGGAACCGCGGCCGCCAGCGCCCGGACCTCGGCGACCACTTCACGAGGCACCGAGACATCCATGACTTCGTCCACGGCCCCGCGCAGGAGACGCAGGCCATTCCACGAAATAACGCCGCAGGCCATCAATGCCGCCCAGTCGTCCGCGGTCTCGTAACCCGGTCCTCCAATGAGCGCGACACTGATCCCCGCAAAGGCGGCCGCGGACGTGAGGGCGTCGCTGCGATGATGCCACGCATCGCTTTTCAAAGCCGTGCTGCTGAGGGATTGGCCGGCGCGGGATGCGAACCGGTACATCGCCTCCTTGACTATCACCACCGCCAGCAACACCGGGAGCGTGTACCAGGCGGGCGCGCGATGCGGCGTCAGGATCTGGTGAACGCTCTCGACGGCGATGAGCAGGGCCGCCACCAAAAGAATCAACGACACAATGATGCCGGCGACCGGTTCCGCCTTGCCGTGACCATAAGGATGATTCTCGTCCGGCGGCAGCACCGCGAGCCTCAATCCTCCCCAAACCACGAAAGAACTGAAAATGTCCGCCGTCGATTCGATGCCGTCCGCGACCAGGACATAACTGTGTCCCAGGATGCCGGTCAGGATTTTTCCCACCGCCAGGACCGCGTTCACGACGAGCGCCAACTTGGATACCCGCAGACCGGCTTCAACGTTCGGCATGGCTGGAAAGGGATGCTCCGCGAGACACCAGCGCGCGGTGCAGGCGCGCTGAAAGCCGGTCTCGAACGGCGGATGGAACGCGGATGGGAGGTATGATCACCGTGCTCATGGTGCGTGACGTGGGCGCGAGGCTACACGGCGGCTGTGCCGGGTCGAACATTTTATAAGGGGGCCGCCCCGAGCGCGCGGGGGGCGCTAGATCCGGTTGCCCCGGCAGCCGGGCCGGAGTATTATGACGGCATCGCCAAGTTGCTCTGCACCGATGTATTGTCGTCGGAAACTGGCGGGCGATGGCGATAGGTCGGCGCGGAATGAGATTCAGAACATTTATCCTGGCGGTGGCATTGGCAGCCACAAGTCTGTCCTTGCGGGCACAGCAGGTGTCTTACGTGCTCGATTTGAAGGCGGGCTACAACTCGATCGCCAATCCCATCGATGTCGGCTCGAACACAGTGGAGGAACTGTTCCCGAACATGCCCGACGGCTCCATCCTCGCGAAGTTCAACCAGGCGGGCGGCGCCTGGACGCTCAATAATTTCGACGGCGCTGATGGCCATTGGGGATTCAACGGAGGATTTAGCGGTTCGTTACAACCAGGTGAAGGCGCATTCCTGTACGTGCCGGTCAACATGCAAATCGCGTTTCTTGGTGAAAAACGGCAGGCCGCCAATCCGCCGGACGCAGGCTTCGGATACAACCTTGTCGGGTGCGCCGGACTGGATCCCTGCAAATTTGAACAGTTGTTAGGTTTTTCACCGCGCCCGGGCGACATCCTTTATCAATATGATCAGCCGGTTGCCGATCCCCCGGGCAGTCCCCAGCAAGGCGCCACCAGCATTCATCATTACGGAACCAATGGCTGGGACGTCATCCCGATCGTGCCGGCGGCGCGCGGTGTTTTCGTTTTTCTGGCGTCCCAATCCCGGGTCCTGGTGACTCC
Organism: Verrucomicrobiota bacterium; assembly: GCA_041166945.1. Taxonomy (GTDB): domain Bacteria; phylum Verrucomicrobiota; class Verrucomicrobiia; order Limisphaerales; family JADJPG01; genus DASTLJ01. The sequence goes on along the minus strand of JBEEGQ010000244.1, from coordinate 5,564 downwards.
CGCCCGCTTGCAGGTTCCTGCCGGTGGCGCCGCTCAGTTCCAGGCCCAAATCATCGGCTCCGAAACCGGCGCGTTCCAATGGCGGTTCAACGGAAATATTCTGACCGGGGAAACCAACCAGGCGCTCACATTGACAAATGTACAGCCTTCGCGGGCGGGTAATTATTCCGTCGTTGTCCAATTCGCTTCAGGTTCGGTGACCAGCATCAACGCGCGTCTTTCCATCGCCGTGCTGCCGGTGATCACGCAGCCTCCGCAAAGCCTGGTGGTCACTCAGGGAGGCGTCGCCGTGTTTACCGCACTCGCCGAGGGTTCCGCGCCGTTGTTCTACCAATGGTTCAGGGCGGGAACGCCCACGCCACTATTCTCCGGAGTGGACCGCACGAATTTTGTCATCCCTAACGTCCCGCTCACGGCGTCCGGAACTTATTTTGTGCGCGTCACGAATGCCGCGGGCAGCGTCACGAGTGTCACCGCCGGTCTGAATGTTCTTGTCCCGCCCAGAATCGTGACTCAACCGCAGGGCGCGATGCTGGCGGCCAATGACAACATCACCCTGACGGTGACGGCGGCGGGCACTCAGCCGCTTGCTTACCAGTGGTTATTGAATGGCAACCTGATTCCAGGCGCCACCGGGCCGTCACTGACCATCAACTCATTCAGGGCCGATCAAAGCGGCGTCTATCGGGTCATCGTTTCGAACGTCGCTGGCGCTGCGTTGAGCGATGAAGCCATCCTTCTGATCACGGGCAGCGACGCGCCGCTCAGCGACACCTTCCCTGGCAGCGCGGTGATCAGCGCCCCCATCGGCCTCCTTCAAGCCGTCAACGTTGGAGCCACTCTCGAAGCCGGCGAACCGCGTCACGCCGGCAAAATCGGCGGACGTTCCATCTGGGTGAATTACTCGTCCTCCGTGGCCGGCATCGTCACATTCCGCACACGGGGCAGCACCTTTGATACGCTGCTCGCCGCTTATATTGGCAACGATCTCAACGCTCTTTCCGAAGTGGCCAGCGACGACGACAGCGGCGGATACCTCAGCAGCCTGATCACGTTCAGCGTTCTGCCCGGCGCCGTTTATCGCATCGTTCTCGATGGCCACTCAGGCGCCGAGGGCAAAATTATCCTGGGCTGGAATTTTGAATCGACGGCGGATCGCGTGCCGGTTTTTGCCACCCAACCGAAGACGCAGGTGGCCGTCCCCGGGGGTGACGCGACGTTTGCATCCGCCATCCAGGGGCCGGTCTCCGATTTCCAATGGTATTTCAACAATGCGCCCATCCCTGGCGCGACTCAACCCTCGCTGACGATCACCAACGTCCAGGTCACGGACGTCGGGCCTTATTTTGTTCGTGCGAGGCTGGGGTCGCGTTTTGCGGATAGCCGCATGGCGGATCTGGAGTTGCGGGAACTCGATGGGACGGGCCAGCCCCCGCTGCTGCGCGCGTATGACAAATGGGAGGATTTGCTGGCGGCGCTGGCCGGGGATCCTCCCGGGCTCCGCTTCAATCCGGCTTCGCAGGTCCTCGGGTTCACCGGCTCCGAAACGTTCAGCACCGCCGGTTCCGGAGGACAAAATGGGGAGCCGATCCATTGCGGGGTCGTCGGCGGCCATTCGAAATGGTATGCCTACATCCCGCCCGCCAGCGGCCGGTTGTTTCTCAACACCGACGGCAGCAATTTCGACACTCTGCTTGCCGCTTATACGGGCTGCTGCACCTTCGCGACCCTTTCGCCTGTGGCCTGCGATAACAACGCCGGAACGAACGGCGTCACCAGTTCCATGAGCTTCAATGCGACCAGCAACACCGTGTATTATATCGCCGTGGATGGCGTCGCGGGTGTCACGGGCGCAGCGAAATTGAACTATCGGTTGCTCGTGCCGATGATGCTGACAAATCTGGCATCGACCACCAACAGCCTGACGTTCCGACTGAATGCGACCCCCGCCTGGCCGTTCAACGTCCAGCGCTCCACGAATTGCCTGAATTGGTCCAACATTTTGAACGGCACAAGCAGCAGCGGCATTTACATCTTTACCGATACCAATCTGCCGCCGGGGCGCCGTTTTTATCGTTCCATGCAACAGCCTTGAGCCGGCGATGTGCCGTCGCGGATGCCGGCTTGCGAACTTCCCCGGACCCGCCGCCCGGGTTTCCCCCAGGACCGTAACGAATTGCAAATTCAAGGGGAACCTGTAGTCTTGCCCTCGTTCCATCCGCTCCATGTGTTGTAATAACCCGCGGATGAATTGTCTCAACCGCCCGCGACGGGCGGAATTCCGATGCCGCGCTGTATGCCAGATCTCATTGTATCCGAGGGAGGTGCAATCCAGCGCGTACTGCGGGGCCCGGCCGCGAGGACTCTCGTCATGCTGTTTCTGGCCTTCGCAGGCGCACTCCCAGCGCCGGCCGCCGACCCTTCCCCGGTCATCATCAGCGCGCCCGAAAAACGCACGGTCTTCGAGGGTGACAACCATACTTTTACGGTGACGGCCACAGGTAATGACCCCCTTTTTTATCAATGGCGCCGGAATGGGACCGCGCTTGCAGCCCGCACGAATGCGACGTTGCCACTCCTGATCATTCAAACCAATGACACGGGCTTTTACTCGGTTGTCATCACGAACGCGGCCGGTTCGGTGACCAGTGCGCCGGTCCGCCTCACCGTTCGAGGTGCCAATGACCCGCGCTATCCGGCGCCGCAGGGCGGGTGGGCTTACTTGTTTGATGGCGGCTCGGCAGCCAGCAGCCTCGGCGCCTCCCTCGATGGCACCTGGAATCGCAACAATGGGCTCGATTCGTGGGACGGACTGGGACGCGGAGCGGGTAATGGTCTCCCGGGCGGAATTGATACGACCAATGGAATTTTAACCATCGAGGACGCCATCGTCGCCAACGGCGCCGGCTTCGACAACCGCCGCTTTTATCTCACGCGCGATCTGAATCAGGATGCCCAGGTGACCAACGCCGGCACGCTCCTCAACGACGGCGTCACACTCACCTTTCGGGCGCGCCTGACCCCTCAGTCGGATCCGTTCATCGAAATCACCAACGCCCCGAACGGATGGGTCAACACGAATGACGGCAAGGGCATTTTTGGAATCCGCCAGTCCGGCTCCAGCGGGCTGTTGATCAGCTTTTCCTTGAACCGCGCGGTCGAGGATATCGGCACCAATACAACCTACGTGTTCCCGCAGGCCGGCCTGCACATGAATAATCTGAATGGCAACGCCCGTTCCTCCTTCGTCGACCCGGGCGAGCCCGGCACGGTGAGCCTGCTGCCTCTCGACCCCGCCCTCTTCCACGAATTCTGGATCACCATTCGGGACAACGGCGCCTCGCCCGGAACTCACGCGGTGACCATTTACATCGATGGCGCCAGAACCGGCGTGGTTTTTAACGTGACCGCCGGACTCGGCAGCGATGCGCCCTTCAACAATTACCTCGCCCTCGGCCTCGGCAGCGGACCGGAACGTGGCTCCGTGGATGTCGATTTTTTTGGGTACGCACCCGGAATCAGCACGCCGCCCGCCTTCAATGAACCGGCCGGGTTCAGCCTGCTCCCCACCAACGTCACGGTTTCGCTCGATCAAGTCACCACGTTCAATGTGGGTGTGACCGGCACGCCTCCGCTCGCCATCCAATGGCTTAAAAACGGCACGCCCATTTCCAGCGCGACCAATGCGACCTATGTCACCCCGCCGATGACTTCCGGTGACGACGGGGCGTTGTTCACCGTTGTGGTCACCAACGAGGTGAACAGCGTGACCAGCAGCCCGCCGGCGATTCTCTCGCTTCTCCGTTCACCCGCCATCAACGGTCAGCCGCAAAATCTCGTGGTCACTAACGGCGACTCCGCCGTATTCACCGTCACGTTCTCAAGCCCCGAGCCGGCCACCGCCCAATGGCGTTTCAATGGCTCGAATATTTCGTCGGAAACCAACGCGGCGCTGATCCTGGCATCGGCATCGCCATCGAACGCCGGCAATTACGAGGTCGTCCTCGCCAATTCCGGCGGCGCGTCCACCAGCCACGTGGCGATACTGACCGTGCGGGTCCTCGACTTCGGAGACGCGCCGGATCCCTCCTATCCCACCTTGAAGGCCAGCAACGGGGCGCGGCATCTTATCGTGCCCGGCGTGTTTCTAGGCGCCGCCGTGGATCTGGAACTGGATGCCCATCCCAATGCCGCCGCAACGGGTGATGATCTCGATGGGATCGATGATGAGGATGGGGTGATTTTTCGCACACCGCTGCGCGCGGGCCAGCCGGCAACAGTCGAGGTGGTCGCATCGACGAATGGCCTTTTGAATGCCTGGATCGATTTCAACGGCGTCGCTGGCTGGGCGCAGCCAGGCGCGCGGATCTTTACCAATGCCCCGCTGATCGCCGGCACCAATACGCTTTCCCTGCTCGTCCCGCCAGGCGCCAGCCCCGGCAACACATTCGCCCGGTTCCGATTCAACACGGCGGGCGGCCTCTCTTTCGATGGCCCAGCTGCGGACGGCGAAGTTGAAGATTACCAGGTCACGATCCTCGCTGTCGCCGATCTGGCAGTGACACAACGTGACGCTCCCGATCCTGCGGCGACTGGCAGCAACGTCACTTATTCAATCGTGATCACCAATTCCGGTCCCTCGATCGCCACCTCGGTTGTCCTCAGCAATTTCCTTCCGGCCGGAGTGTCCTTCGTCTCCGCCGTCCCGAGCCAGGGCAGTTGCAGCCAGAACGCCGGGCGCATCCAATGTTCCCTCAACTCCCTCGCCCCGGGCGCCACAGCGCTGGTGAGTGTCGTCGTCATCACGAGCATCGAAGGAACACTGACCAATTTCGCCGCCGTCGCCGCAGCTGAACTCGATCTCAATGGCGCCAACAACTCTTCGGTCGAAATGACCACCGTCCTCGCCTCCCCGCGAATTACGACCCAACCTCTCAGCCGCACGATCACGAATGGCGGGTCCGCCGGCTTCAGTGTGATCGCCACCGGCGCGCCGCCGTTGCGGTATCAGTGGAATCTCAACGGGAGCGTGCTGGTTGATGAAACAAATTCAGCGCTCGCCATCCCGAATGCCCAACCCGCCAACGCCGGCAGTTATGCCGTTCGAATCTCCAACAATGTCGGGGCCGTTGACAGCCAGGTCGCAATCCTCGCGGTGCTGGTGCCTCCGGCAATTTCCATTCCGCCCCTGAGCCGGACGAATCTGGCGGGAAGCACCGCCAGCTTCAGCGTAACCGCCACGGGCACCGAGCCGCTGGGATATCAGTGGTTTTTTAACGTCACCAATGCACTCTCCGGCGCCGCGAATCCCACGCTGGTCCTCGCCAATGTCCAGCGGACCAATGCCGGTTCCTATCACGTGCGCATCACCAACAGCGCCGGAATCGTCAGCAGCGTCGCCGCTTCGCTCACCGTCATCGAGATGGATTTTGGCGATGCGCCCGAACCTGGCTATCCGACGTCGCTCGCCCAGGACGGCGCCCGTCATCGAATCGTCGCTGGCATCCACCTCGGGACGCGGGCCGACTTCGAGCCGGATGGACAGCCTGGCGCCCCTGCCCCCG
>JBEEGQ010000243.1:0-7163 GCA_041166945.1 Verrucomicrobiota bacterium | reverse complement strand
AGGAACTGCCGAAGTTTTACGAGATCCTGCGCAAGGGACAGGGCGATTTTGTCAACGGCTGCCGCCTGGTCTATCCGATGGAGGACCAGGCGATGCAATTCCTGAACATGATCGCCAACAAAAGTTTTGGCGTGGCGTTCAGCTGGCTGCTCGGGCAGCCGCTCAAAGACACGCTTTGCGGCACCAAGGTGCTGTTCCGGACTGAATACGAGCGGATCGCGCGGAACCGCGACTATTTCGGCGACTTCGATCCGTTCGGCGACTTCGATCTGCTTTTCGGCGCCGCGAAGCTGAACATGAAAATCGCCGAGCTGCCCATCCGTTACCAGGCACGCACGTATGGCGAAACCAACATCCACAGATGGCGGCACGGCTGGCTCCTCTTGCGGATGACCTGGTTTGCCGCCCGCCGGTTCAAGTTTCTTCGATGACTCTGCCCTCCGGCCAGCATCAAACGGAGATCCAGAGGAACCTCGGCGCCTGGAACGACAAGACGCTGCTGCGCGATATTTACGGTTCGTTTTATGAACGCATCATAGGATTGATGGATCCCTCGATTCCCGGGCGCATCGTCGAAATTGGCTCGGGCATCGGCAACCTCAAGGAGCACCTTCCCGAGGCCATCTGCACCGATCTTTTCGCCAATCCCTGGCTGGACCTCGTTTGCGACGGCTACGAGTTGCCCTTCCGAGACGGCAGCCTATCCCACCTCATTCTCTTCGACGTATTCCACCATCTCCAATGGCCCGCCGCGTTTTTGAAGGAAGCCCGCCGGGTTCTCCACCGCTCCGGGCGCCTGATTTTGTTTGAACCGTTCATGAGCGTCAGCAGCCTCGCGGTTTACGGCTGGTTTCACCACGAACCTATCGGCCTGCGCCAGGAGATCGAAACAGCGGCGCAGGCGCCCGCAAACCGCGACTATTACGCGGCGCAGGGAAATGCCACCCGCCTTTTCTTTGGCCGCGAAAGCCTCGGATGGCCGCCGGGCTGGAGACTGTTTCACGCCGAAGCCGTGAGCAGTTTCAGCTATCTGTTGTCGGGCGGTTTCAGCAAACCATCCCTCTACCCGCGGAGATGGCTTAGCGGTTTGCAGAAGGTCGACGCGTCGTTGTCGCGATGGCCACGCCTCTTTGGCGCACGATGCCTCGTCGGGCTTCTACCATCGGTTTGAAAGGATGGAATTTAGGTTGCAACTTTTGGCCTCGCTGGTGTTTTTCCTGTAGCGCAGACTTCCAGTCTGCTGTATCGCGGATTTCCAATCCGCACGCGTTGGAAGTTGCCTTGTGCGCCAGGATTGTTGAGCGCCTGCCGACTGGAAGTCGGCGATACAGCAGACTGGAAGTCTGCGCTACGTGCCGAATGACAGACGGCGGACGCTTTTGAATTTGTGTTTGTACGATCCGCAACCTAGGCTAACAAAAATGAAACGAGTGATTATGCGCAAAACACTTTCCCTCAAGCGCGGCTTTACCCTCATCGAAATCATGATCGTTGTGGCGATCATCGGGATGCTGGCGGCCATCGCGATCCCGAACCTTATGAAGGCGCAGAAAACAGCCAAGCGGACCGCCTGCATCAGCCAGTTGAAGGCCATCCAGGGCGCAAAAATTGTGTGGGCGCTCGAGGCCAAAAAAGGGGATCAGGATGTGCCGAGCGACGCCGATCTTTTCGGACCGGGCAAGGATCTCTCCAAGCGCCCCGAGTGTCCCGCCAATGGCACCTATGTCGTCGGAGCTGTTGCTGAAAATCCCACCTGCTCGGTTCCCGATCACGTTCTGCCCTGACGAGCCCTGCATCGCTTCGCGACTTCACGCTGCGTTAAGCAGTTTGCCTTCTCCCTTCCATTCGCAACGGGCTTTTCAAACGGTGTCCAGCAATGCTGAGGGCCGCCGCTGAAGGCGTCTCAAAGCGGGACACGCGTCCGTTCCGATCGCCCTCGTGGATTGTTAGCTTCTGGTTTCGTTTCTTCATTACAGCCCCGGTTCGGTGAGGATTCAGGCGTATTCCGCGTCGATGCCCCCGCCGGTTCTCGTGAGCAGGCCGCTTCCGGACAACGCGGCGAAGCTTGGCACCCCCGTTGCTTAAGAGGAGCGCGGTCGGTCGAAGGCAATCAGTGGACGATGAACGTCTTGTTAATTAACCCGCCTTCGACCTTTCGTCCACGCCGCGACAATGAAAGGTAGCCGCAGTAAAATGAAACTCAGCACAAACCATAAATCCGGCTTCACGCTGGTTGAAATCATGATCGTCGTGGCCATCATCGGCCTCCTCGCGGCGATCGCGATTCCCAACTTCGTGAAGGCCCGCACCGCCTCCCAGCAAAAATCCTGCATCGCCAATCTCAAGCAGATTGACGGCGCCAAATCCACCTGGGCCATGGAGAACAAAAAGACGAACACCGACGCGCCCGGGACCACCGACATCTACGGGTCGACGGCGTACATTCGTGATGAGCCCAGCTGCCCCGGCGGCGGCACGTATACACTGAATGACGTGCAGACCAAGCCCGTCTGCACGATTGCCGGTCATACGCTCTAATCGAGCTCGACTCCCTCTTTTCACGGCCCGAGGTTCGCCTCGGGCCTTTTTCTTTTCCCAGCCCCGATTCCCTCAGGCCGCTTCCAACACATCGCCGCGGTCCCGTCGCGGCACCACTCTCATCTTCGCTCTCCGCAGCCAAATCCAACCGACCGCACAGGCGGCCAGAGTCAGCACGGAAATCATCCCTCCGCAAACGAACCCGCGATCCCGGTAGATCAAATGGACGCGATGCCGGCCGGCCGGAACTTCCAGCGCTTGAAACGCATGGTTGGCTCGCATCAACAGAGCCGGCTTGCCGTCCACGCTCGCCCGCCAGCCCGCGGCATAGGACTGCGATATCACCACGAGCGCGGGATTCCCCGCCTCCACTTCCGCTTCCACAACACCCGCGCCGATCCTGGCCGAAATGATACGCGCATCTGTCTGTTCGGTGACATGAACCCGGCCCTGATCTTCGGGCCGGAGATAAACCTGCGTGTGCGGATTGAAATCGGGTCCGGCGAGTTCCGACAATGTGCGGGCCGCATCCGCGAACAACGGCCGCTGACCGCACGTCAAGAACGCGCAGGAGTTGGTCACGCTCCGCCATTCCGTTGGATTCGACGGTGGACTGTAACGGGTCACCCCGAGCATCTCGATCAATCCATGGTCAAATTTGTTGGTGCCCGAATAGATGAGCGATTGCACCTGCATCTGTTGGCGCAGTTGCAACGTCGAGGAGCCGTTCACTTTTGGGACCTGATCCAGCAGGTTCAAATTCGACCACAACGCGAGCCGCTTTCCCAGGAAGTCGGCGGTCAGGTTGGTCGCCGCGCTGAAAAGCAGCCGGTCCTCCGCCCCGGGGCTTATCAGGACACGGCCTTCTCCGAGCCGGGGAAGCCGCAAACGATCTTCGCCCGGCAAAAGGTTCGAGGCAAAAACGGACGCCGGCGCCGACGGATTTTGGGCGGGCACATGGGAAACGCCGTCGATGAAGAGGGCAGCCAGCACTCCGGCCTGGGCGGAGCGCCTCCAGGCGAGGGATCGAATTCGGGAAACAGCCAGAAGCGAGCTGGCGATGAAAATCAAGAGAGCCGCTCGAACCGCTGCGTTCGGCCCGACATTGCGCCATTCCCAATAGGCCAGTTGCGAGTTCTCCAACGCGGAAAGCCCGGCGGATTGCCACGGATGTTGCCAGGACATCCATACGATTCCCGCGATCAACGCCACGGTGCCGGTTGTAAAAATAACAAAGAGCGTCCGCCGCGGCCCGGCGGCAGCCTCGCTCGACTGAAGATCGCGCACGGCAAAGGCAGCGAGCAGGGGCAGCCCAAACGCGGCAAGAAACAAAAACTTCACCGGATACCGGGCCACGCCGAGCAGAGGAATGAATCGTTTGACCAGCGGATACAGAAATCCGTTTTCGCCGCAGGCCATGAGAAAGCTGAACAGGACAAGAGCCCCCACGATCCAGACCCGGCGTTCGCGGCCGCATCGGAGGGCCCACGCGGCCAGGAGCATCACGGCGGCGCCCGGATAATAGGACCCAAGAAACGCCTGGCCGGGCTGCAGATACGGCCCCTGCATCGTTTCCCGGCAATGAAACAGGGGCACGAGCAGGTTGGCCACGCCCCAAAGCGGCATCGCCCATTTGGATGTGGCCAACGATCGGTCCCGCTGGGATTGCTCCAGTAAATCGGCGAACGGCAACAGTTGCACCGCGACCAAACCCGCCGCGACCACCACCACCATCCCGAATCGCCGCGCCAGCCCCCAACGATCCGCGTCACCACGGACGGCTTCGCTGACCGCCAGGCAGCCGATTAATACCCAGGTCAACGAAACGAGCTCGGGCACGCCTGACAGCAGTTGCATCGCTGCGCCGATCGCCGCGCCGATCAACCACCGGCCTCCTTCGCGCGAGCTCCGTTCCACAAGCAGAATCACCCACGGCATCCATCCGAGTGCGACCGTGTAATTGGGCCACATGAGGCTCGAGAAGGTGGTCCCGCAAAACACGAACGCCATCGCGGCCACTCCCGCGGCAAAATCGTTTCCCACCCAACGCCGCGCGAGCGCGAACATTCCGGCGCCGCCCAGCGCCAGGTGCAGCAGGCAGAAAAAACCGAGCGACCACGGCAGCGGCAGAAGAAGATAAATCAATGAGCCCGGATAAAGCGTCATCGTGCCCCATTGCGCCATAAACGGCGCGCCGCAGTTGCTGTAGGGATTCCAAAATGGAAATTCACCGCGCCAGAAGCTTTCGTGATGAAATTGGATGAAGGGATATCCGAGTACGCCGTAGTCGCGATAGACGAAGGACTCCAGTCCCAGCATCACCTTGGGAAACGCTGCGAACAGGCACGCCAGCAATCCCAGGCCGACAGCCCATGCCGGCACGCCTGCCCCGCCACGTTTGCGCAAAGTTGCGTCCATGCAAAACTTCAACATACCTTCATCGGCGCTTGCGCCTGTGGGTTAACCTCCAGTCAAACCTCCTCTCCTGCCCTCCGGTCCACTGCCCAGTAACCGCTGGACAGAAACGCCTCCTCTCCCCTCCCTCTCCTCCATTTCCGAAATGGAGGAGAGGGTGCCCGAAGGGCGGGAGAGGAGGAACGCCGGAAACGGGGGCTTGCGAAGTCCTCCCGGGTTGTGCTGCCCTCACGCCGGACATTTTAATTTGCTGATCGCAAACGCCGCAAATGGGTCACCAGGAATCGTACTACGCGCAAAACGAAGCCTACGCCGAATTTTTGTCCGGCTGGGACGCCGCGTTTTACGCCAAATACACCGATGCATTAAAACCCGGCCGTCCCGCGGCGCGGGCATTGGATGTCGGCTGCGGCGTCGGCCAGGTGGTGGCGCGGCTGAAGGAAGCCGGCTTCGACGCCTGGGGTGTGGACGTCTCGGCGCCCAACATCGAACGCGCCCAAAAATTCTCCGCCCAATGCCAGATCTATGATGGCAAGGTGCTCCCGTTCCCCGATGTCCATTTCGCCTCGGTTGGCGCTCTCAACGTGCTCGAACACGTCGATGAACCCGAGGCATTCATCCAGGAATTGGTGCGCGTCGCTGAAATAGGCGGGCGCATCGTCCTGTCCAGCCCGAATTTTTTTCGCGTCATCGGCTTCCGCGACTATCATCCCCGCATGCGGGGTCCCGCCAACAAATGGCGCAACTGGCAGCGACTCCGCGAAAAACGCCGCCAGATGCGTTCCATGCCGGGCGAGGTCCGTTTCGATCGGATGAAACCGATCCTCAAGGAACCTTTTACCCCCGATGACGACGCTGTAGTCGCCACGAATGCGCTCGAGATGGAATTCTTCCTGAAGCGCGCCGGCTGCGAGATTGACACCGTCTCATGCTGCGATCGTTACGTCCCCAAGCCGGTCAATTTTCTGCTCAATCTTGGCCCATGGCGTTACGTGATGTTCAACTCGTTCATCATCGCCACACGCGTGCGTTGAACGAGGGAACGGGACTCCCTGCCCAGTAACCGCCGAACAGAAATTCCTCCTCTCCCCTTCCCTCTCCTCCATTTCCGAAATGGAGGAGAGGGTGCCCGAAGGGCGGGAGAGGAGGAGCATCCCTCCCGACGGGCGTTACGGGGCGCAATGCCTGTTCTGTCACATCTCGCCTCGCACCAGCGCCTTTTGAGCCGCAGTCCATTCGTTCAAGCGCCCTCCCCATGCCGCCACGATTCCGGGGAATTGCCCGGCGACATTCCGGGTCTCCAAAGGATCCGCCTGCAAATCGTAAAGTTTCCACCGCGACGAACCGGTCTCCTGGATGAGCTTCCAGCGGCCGTCCCGCACCCCGGCCAGCGGCAGCGAGTAGTCCGTGAAAAAAAGCGCGGCCTGTTCCCGCGGCTCCAGCAGGGACACCCCCTGATAATCCACTGGCGATGCGATCCCGGCGAGATCCAGCAACGTTGGACCCAGATCGATCAGGCTCGCCACTTTCTTCAAATGCCTCCCGTACGGGGTGCGACCCGGGAGCGCGATCATCAGGGGCACATGGATGTTCTCCTCGTAAATGAAAAGTGTGTGCCCGTAGTTGCCGTCGTGCTGCCCAAAGGCCTCCCCGTGATCCCCATAAATCACGAAGAGTGTGTTCGTATCCAGTCCCCGTTGACGAAGGCCATTCAGAAATGCGCCGAGCGACTCGTCTCCAAAATGGAGCGCATTCAGATACTGCCCGGCGTCCGTCGAACCGGGAAACGGTCCCGGCGCCGGAGTGGCGTAAGGGTGATGTCCGGCGATGGGCAGATAATGGAGGAAGAAACGCTCGCCCGCAGGAAGGGTGTCGATCCAGGAAAGCATCCGCATCACGGTGGCCGGTTCGTCCACGCCAAAGCTCGAATTAAAATTTCCGCCGATCGCCCCCGCATCCTCGAGGATCTCGAAGCCGCGGTTTCGAAGAATCGCATCCATTCCGAGATACATGAACCGGCCGGAATGAAAAAGGGCCGTTCGATATCCGGCCTTCGCCAGAACGGCGGCGATCCCCGGAGTGCGCACGCGCGCATAATCCTCCGCGCGGGTGTCAAACGCAGGAAAGCGCGAACACATCACCGAAAAAAGGCCCTTGATGCTCTCCGGGTAAACGGCGCACGCGTTGTCGAACAGAAGGCTGTCCCGTCC